>CAYYXP010000123.1:0-4640 GCA_964475685.1 uncultured Gemmatimonadaceae bacterium
GTCGGATGGCAGTTGGATCATCGTGAGTTCCAGTTTTGAGCATGAGGGGTTCGACCGGACGCGGACCACCCGGGCGACGCTCGTCGTCCAGCGGGAGCACGCGCGTCACTCGGTACAGTCCCATTGTCGCAGGCGGTGGCAGCCATCATTCGTCGCTGCCGCCCCGCAACTCGTGGTAAGGGCAAGAGGTACGCCACCTGAAGGGAGTCGAGGGGCATGGGTTCGGGGGCCCGGCGGGGTAACTGCAACGCGTGGAGAGGTGCCCGCTTGAGAGGGGAGCTCGCATCGACCATGCAGCGGATTGCATGGGACCATTTGAGGGTGGGCGTTGTGGCGATCCGACGACATTCCTGACCGGCCTCGATGCCCACTCCCACCCGCGACGGAGCAACGGACGACGACGCTACATGCGGAAGAGGTAGCTCGCCTTGAAGAAGAACCCGTCTTCCGACCGGCGGAGACCGGTCCGGTTGAGATCGGCGGGATCCACAGGATCGCGAAGCGTGCTGCCGTAGCCGGCGAACAGCACGGTGCCCGGGTTGGGCTGGTAGGAGAACAGTAGATCTCCCCGGAACGACTTCTGCCGGAACGCGGTGGTCCGCACGAAGTCGCCGGCGCCGGGGTCGAAGATGAGGATCGGCGCGTCGGTGCGGGAGTCGTCGCGGAGTGCGCTCTGCTGCTCGCTGATGTACTCGCCCACCAGCCGGACGAAGATCGCCCGCGACGCCTGGTATTCCATCTTGAGCCGCGGGATGTAGTTCAGGTTCACCAGGCTGCCGTCGGTCCGCCGCTTGACCTGGTTCAGGCTGAAGTCGGCGTTCAGCCGCAGCTGGTCGGTGGGCCGCCAGTCGAGGCCAGCCGTCACCCAGAGGATTTCCCCGGAGGCCCACTCGAAGAAGTTCTCGTCGTGCCCCCACAGCAGGAACAGACTGCCGGAGAACTGGGAGAAATTGGGTGTGTCGAGCGTGAGGACGTAATCACGGTTGGGGATCGTCGGCTGGCCAACGAACGCCACGGTGTCGGCGCCTCCACCGGCCCGCGGAAGCTCGAGTCGGTAGTCGGTGTACACCTCGGAGGGATAGCCGAACCGCTCCACCAGCACCGAGGCGCCCACGTGCCATCCCCCGTACATGACGAGATTGGCGTTGAGGTGCGCCTTCTCTTCCTGCATCCCCGCGCTCGTCGCGAACTGATCATAGCGATAGAGCCCGTCGAGATTGAGATCGACGGTGAGGTTCTCCATGAGGCTCCCCGACTTGCCGTAGAACGACACCCGCGGCTGGACGTTGACACGGGAAAATCCCGGCATGGGGTAGAAGCCGCTGCGGGCGCGGAAGTCCGGGGCCGATCCGTTGAAGCTGGCTCGAAAGCCGAAGGTGCGCCCGTTGGCAGCGATGCGGCCAAGGAAGAGTGGCGCGGTGATAGTGACTCCTCCCGTGGCCGTCCGGCTTCCCGCGACCTGGAACTGCGCGCTGTAGACCCCCCTCACGACCCGGCCGTCCACTCCGGCGACACGGTTCGAGTTCCCTCCGTCGATCCGGTCGGTGTAGACCAGGCCCAGGCGCGAGTTGGCCCCGATGTCCCGCTGCAGCCGCAGCAGGTTGTAGACGGGGTGGTCGCCGGAGGCGGACGCCGCCCGGTCGTCCACCGCGGAAAGGAGTCCGATGTCGGTGCCGAACCCCTTCCCGGTCAGTTTGACGGCCGCGACCGGCTGCACGATCCGCCGCGTGTAGATGAGCTGGTTGGGGGTGTTGAACTGCTCGCTGCCGTCGAGGAAGAAGGGACGCTTCTCGGGAAAGAAGAGCTCCCCTCGGGGGTCGAACTGGAACTGCCCTGCGTCCGACTCGACCTGCGAGAAGTCGGGGTTGGCCGTCCCGTTGAAGTTGAGGTTGTTGGTGATCCCCCAACGCACGCTGCCGCCGAGCTCGGGGCCGCCGCCGGTGTAGTTCCATCCGGTGGGTGCCGCGGTTCCCGTCGTCCTGGAGGTGAGCGAGGGAGTGACATCGAGCACCAGTCCGCGGTGCAGATCCGTCAGCCCGACGAGGTGCCCGGACTGCGCCAGGAACGACGCGCTAGCGCGCTTGGCCGGCGTCCAGGAGTCCTCCTGGCCGGAGTGCTGAACCCGGCGGGTGACGTTGATCCCCCAGCGCTGCACCTTGCTCGGCTGGAAACGCAGGCTCTTGAACGGAACCCTCACCTCCACCTCGTAGCCGTAGTCGGTGAGACGCCCCTTCGACTCGAACACGAGGTCGGGGCTCAAGTCGGCGGCCTCTCGGCGCACGATCGCGTTGTTGAAGCCGTTGCCGCTGGTGGAACCGGTTTCCACCAGCGCCCCGTCCGCCTGCACCCCGAACGGATTGACCCCCAGCACCGTCGCCTGCCTCCCGTCGTCGAAAGTGCTCAGGAAGAGCTGTACGTAGTCGTCGCTGCCGATCTTGTCGCGGTCGGCCAGCGTCGCGTGGACCTCGCCATGCGCTTCGTGGGCACGAATGGCGAAGTAGATCGCGTCGGCCGAATACCAGACGAGCACTTCGGTGGAGTCCGACGCGGGGATGCCGTCGAGCGGCGAGAGCTGGGAGAAACCGGTGAGCAGGGCCGCCTGGCTCCAGGCCGGCTCGTCGAGCGTTCCGTCCACCTTCACGCTCAGGTCGAGGCGCGGTGGCCGCACGTCGAGGCTGCCGGACCGGCCGTGATAGACCAGCGCCGGGTCGGTGCCGCCGAGATGGAGGAGCAGCAGGGGAAGGAACATGAATCCTGTCGTCGGGGTCACCGGAAGGCCTACGCAGTCGTCGGAGAAGTGGTTTCGCCGCCGAAGGCCCGGGAGGCCCGGGCCGGGTCTAGCGCGGAAGGGGCTCGGGGAGGTCCGCGACGACATACGCCATCACGGCCATCGCCGCGACGCACCGCGCCAGCTCCGCCGGATCGATCTTGTCGAGGGTATCGCCGTCGGTGTGATGATACCAGAAGTACCGGCTCACGTCGTTATCGAGCTCCATCCCCGGCACTCCCTGCTCGACCAGCGGCGTGATGTCGGCGGCGGGGCTCTCCGGAACCCTCTGCACCCCGGAGATGCCCACCGAATCGAGCAGGGCGGCGACTTCCTTGACCACGTTCGCGGCGGCATCGGAGCCCGCGAAGATGTAGCCCTTCGGGTCGAAGGCGCCGTTGTCGGATTCCATCGCGAGGACGTGCCCGGGAAGCTCCGCGGCATGCCCGTCGCGGTAGGCACGCGCCCCGGCGCCGCCGTTCTCCTCGTTGGTCCAGAGGACCACGCGCACGGTCCGCCGCGGCCGCAGCCCGAGCCGGTACAGCAGGCGCACCGCCTCCCACGCCGCCACCGACCCGCCGCCGTCGTCCATGGCCCCCTGCCCGACGTCCCACGAGTCGATGTGTCCGCCGAGCACCACCACCTCGTCCGGCTTCTCCCAGCCCACCAGCTCCGCCACGACGTTTCGCGACGGGACATCGGGCAGGGTGCGCGCGGCCATGTGCAGGGTCACGACCACCCGTTCCCCGCGGTCCTGGAACCGGTGCAGCATCATCGCGTCTTCCACGCTGAGCGCGGCGGCGGGAATCTTCGCGGCCGTCGAGTCATACAGGAGCATGCCGGTGTGCGGGCTCCGGATCGACGCCGAGGCGACGGAGCGAATGAGACAGGCGACGGCGCCGGCCCGTGCCGCCGCGGAAGGGCCGTCGGTGCGAATGCGCCGGGTGGCGATATAGTCGGTGAACGGCGCATCGAACAGGACAATCTTTCCCTTCGCCTCGGCCGCCCGCCGCGCCAGCTCGTCGAAGCTGGTGACGACCAGCACCGGCGCGGTGATCCCGCCCGTCGGGGTGGCGACACTGCCGCCGAGCCCGAGCATCCGGAGCGGTTCGGAGCGCGGCTGAACCATCACGGCCGACTCCGAACCCCGCACCCAGCGCGGCACCATCACCGGCTCGCCCCTGACGTTCCGCAATCCGTCCTTCGACATCTCCGCGAGAATCCAGTCGATGGCGGCCTCCAGGCTCGGCGAGCCGCTCAGACGGTGGCCGAAGGTGTCCACCAGCCGGCCGAGCCTGGCGTAGGCGAGGCTGTCGCCGGTGGCGGCGCGGTAGATCCGGCCGGCCGCGTCACCATAGGTGGCGGCAATCGTGCGCTGCTGGGCGGGGAGTTGGGACGGCGCCGCGGCAGAGAGGGCAGCGAGAAGCACCAGCGTGGGGAAAGGTCCGGGAACCGTCATTAGCGGGAATCATCCATGAAATTGGGGGCCAACGGGTGCAGCCGGGGCGGTAATCCCGCCGGAAGATTCATCCGGAAGCCCCCCGGCGCCAGTCGAAGCCGGTAGAACGGCCCGCCTTCGGCCGCGGTTATATTGCGACAGGATGATCGTATCTCCGTGGGAACGAATCGTGGTCGGAGGAAGCATGCTGAAGCGCACGATGGGGGGGATTGCGGCAGCCGTCCTGGCGGTGGCTCCGGCGCTCTACGGCCAGGCCGCGCCGGCCGCCAGTGATCCCGTCACCGATGGCCGGCGCCTCAGTGAGTGGGTTGCCGATCTCAAGGCCGACGCTCCCCAGGTCAGGAATGCCGCGGCGTACCAGATCTCTGGACTCGGCCCGGCGGGGGCTCCCGCCGTGCCCGCGCTCATCGAGGC
>CAYYXP010000124.1:0-7329 GCA_964475685.1 uncultured Gemmatimonadaceae bacterium
CGGTCGGCAGCGCACTCGAGTATCGCGTGCTCGCCGGCAGCCAGCCCGAGGTCGTCTTCCGGGCCGACAGTCCTTCCGCCACGGAGGTCGTATTCGAGAACCCCGCCCACGATTTTCCCAGGAGAATCGGCTATCGGCGCGTCACGCCAGATTCGGTGGAGGCGTGGATCGACGGAGGGGCCGGAGGGGAGGGGAAGAAGCTCAGCTATCCCTTCCACCGGGTGGACTGCAGGGGAGGGTGACCCGTCGGGCTACTGCCCCGCGGCGTCCTCCCGCGCGCGTCGCGCATCGGCGGAGTCGCTCACGCGGAGCGCACCGCGGACGCCCTGCGCGCCGGGGAGTTGGGATGCGCCGATCACGCTGTCGCGCTGGCGCTCGCTGAGGGAATCACCTCCTGCCGCGGCCTTGCCCCCGCCGCAGCCGAGCACGCCGAGGGACAGAACGATGCTGACGACGCGAGCCGCTGCCATGGCCGGAATATCGCCTCGCGACGCTCGCGGCAGGAGGGTCATCGCGGGGGTGATGGGCCGGGGGTAGTCAACCCCTGACCGCCAGACCTGCCAGCGCGGCCGCGGCGACAATGAGGGGCTCCGGGACCTTCCGCTCGAGCCAGGTCACCCCCAACGCAGCCGCCGCGATGAGCACGGTCGTGACGTCCACCAGTGACTGCCGCGCCAGGACGATCACCGCCCCGGCGATCGCGCCGGTTGCTCCCGCGGTGATTCCCCCGACAATCGAGGCCAGCCACGGTCGCTTGCCGTAGCGGTGGAAGTAGGGGGCCGGAATGACGGTGAAGAGGAACGCGGGCAGGAATGTCGCTCCCGCGGCCACGCACGCCCCGGCGAACCCCGCGACCAGGTAGCCGATGAATCCGGTGGTGATCACCACCGGGCCCGGAGTGATGAGCGCGACCGCGACCGCGTCGAGAAACTGCCGCTCCGTCAGCCAGCGATGCTCCAGCACCACGCCGCCGTGCAGAAACGGCACGATCGCGAGCCCGCTGCCAAAGACGAAGCTTCCCGCATACGCGAAGAACCCGAGAATCTTGAGCAGCAGGATGGCGCTTCCGGCCTCGGCCACCGTTCCCCGCCGCCGAAAGGCCGGGGGGGGAGTGCGGACGATCCACACGAGCGCACCGCCGGCAAGGATGAGGGGAATGATCTCTCGACCGGTGACCGCCGTCACCACGGCCACGACGAGGAAGATCCCCCAGAACAGCAGGTCCCTGCCGATGGTCTTCCTGGCGAGCCCATAGGCGCTGCGGCTGATGAGCCCGATGACAGCCGCTCCCACCCCATAGAAGACCGCCTGCATCCAGGGAAGGCCGCCGTAACGCACGTAGGCCCACCCCACGGCCACCACCATCGCGAAGCTGGGCAGAATGAATGCGAGTCCGGAGAGCGCCGAGCCCGCGATCCCACCCCGGATGTAGCCGAGGTAGAAACAGAGCTGCGCGGCCAGGGGCCCGGGCGACAGCTGGGCGAGGGCGATGCCCTCCCGATACTCCTCTTCGGTGATCCAGCCCCGGGCCTCGACGAGGTCACGGTACATGTACCCCACGAGGGCGATCGGACCCCCGAAGCCCAGCGCGCCCAGGCGAAGGAAGTAGCGGGCGAGGCTGCCCCGGGTGGGCTGGGTGAGGGACTCTTTCATCGGGCTCCGACAGGTGGAGGGTCGGACGAGCGGGCGGCCGCTGGCATTCCAATGTAACCGCGCCGAGATTCGCTTCAGGACTCGGCCACAACGCCGGAGAGGAAGTCCCCATGCCTGGTTCCGCCGACCTGCCGCCTGAGGCACCCGCGCCCCGCCGGGGTGCAGGCCTTGCCTCCTGGCTCGGGCTCGAGCGGAACGTCGTCGCTGTTTCGGTTGCGATGTTCGCGATGGCGCTAGGCGAGGAAATGTGGAAGCGGTTCCTCCCGAAGTACCTGCAGGCGCTCGGCGCCCCGATCGTGGCGATCGGCGCCTATGGCTCGATCAAGGACTTCCTCGACGGGATCTACCAGTACCCCGGCGGGTGGATCGCGGACCGCTACGGACGCCGCCGCGCCCTCCTCCTCTTCGTCGGGCTCGCGGCCATCGGGTATGCGATCATCGCCGTGGCACCCACCTGGCCGGTAGTCATCGCGGGACTCGTCTTCACCATGGCGTGGACCAGCATGGCGAGCCCCACGTTGTTCGCGGTGATCGGCGACGCCCTTCCGAGGGAGCGCCGCGCGATGGGCTTCTCGGTGCAGTCCATTCTCCGCCGGCTTCCCATCGTCGTGGCACCGACGATCGGCGGATTGCTCATCGCGGCGTGGGGAGTCCGGAGCGGCGTCCGCGCCGGCCTCGTCAGCAGCATCGTGCTGGCCTTTGCGACCCTGGCGGTCGTCTCCCGGGTTCGGCTGGTGCTCCCCGATGGCGGAGGAGACATCACCATCCACGGGGTATGGCAGCGCCTGCCGAGGCCGCTCCGGCGGCTGCTGGTCTCGGACATCTTCATTCGAACGTGTGAGGGGCTGGTTGACGTCTTCCTGGTGATCTACGCCCTCAACGTGATCGGCATAGACCCGCCGAGATACGGCGCGCTGATCGCGGTGCAGATGGCGACGGCCATCGCCTGCTACCTCCCCGTGGCCCGCCTGGCCGATCGCGCGGCGCGGAAGCCGTTCGTGATCGCGACATTTCTCGCCTTCTCGCTCTTCCCGATCGCGGTGATCGCCTCGCGATCGTTCCCCGCCCTGGTCCTGGCGTTCGTCGTCGGCGGGCTCCGCGAGATCGGGGAGCCGGCCCGGAAGGCCCTCATCGTGGACCTCGCCGAGCCGGCGGTGCGGGCCCGCTCGATCGGTCTCTACTATCTGATACGGAGCGTTGCCATCGCCCCGGCGGCGACCGTGGGCGGGCTCCTCTGGAGCGCCGCGCCTGAGATACCGTTCATCGTTGCCGGGGTGATGGGGTTGATCGGGACGGCGCTGTTTGCGTTCACGGTGGAGGAGCGCGGCGCGGGGCCGCCCCACATGACGCCTTGACGTCAAGACGTTATAACGCTACTCTCCCTCCATGCCTCCTCTCAAGCGCGGCACCGTCTATTTCGACCCTGCCCTCCACCGGGCGCTTCGCATCAAGGCCGCCTCGACGGAGCGTAGTCTCTCCGACCTGGTCAACGCCGCCATCCGCGCGAGCCTGGCCGAGGACGCCGAGGATCTGGCCGCCTTTGCCGCCAGGGCAAGGGAACCGTCGCTGGCCTTCGAGGATGTTCTCAAGGACCTGAAGCGACGTGGCAAGTTATAGCCTGGAGATCAAGCGGTCCGCCGCCAAGGAGCTGGCCCAGCTGCCCCCGAAGGATCGGGGGCGCATCGTTATGCGCATTCAGGCACTCGCCGTGGAACCCCGGCCGGTGGGGGCGGAGAAGCTGTCGAGTCAGGAGCGGTATCGTGTCCGCCAGGGGGACTACCGGATTCTCTACGAGATCGAGGATCAGGTGCTGCGGGTCGTCATCGTGAAGATTGCGCACCGGGGGGATGTCTATCGAGCATGATGCAACCGGTCACGCACTCACAGTCGTCACGGCGCGACCGGCACCCGGACCTCCCGGCTGGTGATCTGGTTCGATACCCCGAACGGAAGGACGGCCATCGACCCGGCGAACACGCGAAACCCCGCCGGCCTCCAAAGGCCGACGGGGTTTTTAACATCCCCGATGGAGCGGACCGGGATCGAACCGGCGACCCCCTGCGTGGAAAGCAACCGAACCACCCTGGCGCTGGCTAGCGCTCAGTAGATGCAGGCATCCAGGATCGACAGCACCTCGTCCAGCACGCCTGCCGAGGCTTTCCCAACCCGCTTCGCCTTTCGAGCCCGGAAGTCGATCGACTTCACCTGCTCCACCATGACGAACCCGGTCACGCCTTCGCCTGTCGGTATGGACACATGGAACGGATAGTCGCGACGGGTGTTGGTGATCGGACACGCGATACACAGTCCAGTATGCCGATTGAATAGATCGTTGCTGACGACGACAGCCGGGCGGCGACCACGCTGCTCGCGCCCTGATTGCTGATCGAACGAGAGGGCGATCAGGTCTCCCTTCCGCGGGATATAGTCCGCCACTTACCACACCTCGCCGCCAACGGGAGGACCCCAGTCGAGTTCCTTCGCCTTGTAGCCCTTCGGAACCCGGCGAACGAGCTCTCGCAGGTCGTGCCCACCCCGCACGCGCCGGACAGGCGTCACGATCAGGGCGCCCTCACGGGCGGCCACCTCAACCGCATCGCCGACTTCAATAGCGACATCGGACAGCAAGGACTTGCTGAGCCGGAGCCCCTGGCTGTTCCCCCACTTCTGGACCTTGGTGATCATTGCCTGGCCTCCCTTGGGCTATCCGAAGTATAGCCCTGGAGGGGGTGAGCCGCAAGCATTGCCCCTGGCGCCCCGCCTGCTGCAGACCTTGGTTAGGCCGCAACTTCGATCGTGAGGTCCCGGACTTTCATGGAGAAAGGATTAAGCCGCCGGGGCGGCCGAGCAAGGGCCGGAAAATGCAGGTCCGGGCGCCGACCAGGCACGCGAAACCCCGCCGGCCTCCAAAGACCGACGGGGTTTGAACATCCCCGATGGAGCGGACCGGGATCGAACCGGCGACCCCCTGCTTGCAAAGCAGGTGCTCTCCCAGCTGAGCTACCGCCCCGACGACCCCGGAAGATAGCAACTTCCCTGCTCCGCCTGCAGTCGCCGAGGAGGGCCACCTCCCGATCAGGGTCGAGCGGCTGTCGTTGGTGTGCAGGATGGTAAAGAAAGGTCTTCCTTATCGCCCTCGCCTCCCCCCTAGCGTGCCCAGGCGTAGTTGTAGCCAACGGCGACCGACGTGAAGTCGGCGCCGATGGTCGTATAGGCGCCGCGGCTGATGGAGGCGCGAAGCGAATGGTGCCGGTCGAGCGCCCACGAGAACGTCGATCCGACCCGTGAATTCGTCTGGAGATCGAGGTGCTTCACGCCGTCGACGGTGGTCCGGCCGCCGGTGTAGAAATTGGCGTCGCCGGCGAGCCAGATCCTGGGACTGAAGCGGTAGGTGAGATGGGCCTGTGCCGACCCGATCGGGGCCTGTGCACGGGTGTGGCCCCCGGAGAAGTCAGTGTTGTCGGTGAACAGCCAGACGCCGGCCATCAGCTCGACGACCCAGCGTCCCGACGCATGCGCCAGCCCGATCTCGGGCTTCACCGACCGTGGGGTATCACGTTGATATCCGTATGGTTAGGCGTGCCGCCAGGACGCCGACCTCCATGTCTCGGTCTGGCGCGGTTCCTGCTCGTCTCCGCCTCGGTTATATCTCAACTCCGCAACACCGGCCGTCCGAACCCCGGATCGAAGGGAAGAGCATGAGCTCGAGGGCCAATCTGTCGAGAGGGGCGGCGCTGTTCCTCTGCGCCGGCGGCGCGCTGATTTTCGGCTGCGGCGGCGATGGCCCCACAGCGCCGTCGGCTCCGGCGGCACCCTCCGGTCTCGCCGTCCAGGTCCTCCCCTCCGGCGACATCGGGGTGAGCTGGACCGACAACTCGGACGACGAAGGGGGCTTCGAGGTCTGGCGCTCCACCACCGGCGTCGGGGGCACCTACACGCTGCTCTCCACGGTGGCAGCCAATGCCACGAGTGTCACCGACACCGGGCTCGCGCCGGGCACCGAGTACTGCTACCAGGTGCGGGCCACCGGTACCGGGGACGCCCCCGCGTCGGCATTCAGCGCCGGCTCCTGCGCCACCACGCTGGCTCCTCCAGGAGCGCCAGGCAACCTCACCGCTACGGCGACCTCCACCTCGGCCATAGCGCTGGCCTGGACCGACAACTCCGACAACGAATCCGGGTTCGAGATCTGGCGCTCGACCACCGGCGCCGCGGGGACGTACACGCTGCTGAGCGCCGCCGCCGCGAACTCCACCAGCGCCAACGAGACCGGGCTGACCCCGGGCACCGAGTATTGCTACAAAGTCCGGGCCCTCCGCAGCGGCGCCCCGACGTCGGACTTCTCGACCAGCAGCTGCGCCACCACGGGGACGCCGGTGACGGCCCCGTCGAACCTGGCTGCGTCCATCACCTCGTCCACCGCCATCGCGCTCGCCTGGACCGACAACTCGGCGAACGAGACCGGGTTCGAGGTCTGGCGCTCGACCACGGGCGTCGCCGGCACCTATACTCTGCTGACGAGCCTCGCGGTCAACGCCACCAGCCACAACGACACCGGGCTGACCCCCGGCACCGAGTATTGCTACCAGGTCAAGGCGCTCGGCGGCGGCATCACCCCGGAGTCCGCCTTCTCCAACAGCAGCTGCGCCACGCCGATCATCGCGCGCATCGTGCTCTTCGGCGACTCCAACACCGAGCGGTGCACGGAAGACTGGGTGCCCGACACGCTTCCGGCGCGCAAGTCGTCCTACGTCTCGATCAGGCCGCGGCTGGGGCCGAACGCCGCGCACCTTGCCTGCTCCACGCCCGGCAAGGTCGAGGCGAAGTGGCAGGCGCTCCGGAACGATTCGATCCGCGCCGTGAATCACGGCATTGCCTCCACCTCGACCGGGGGGAACTCCGGGAACACGCCGGGAGACCCCGACCGCAGCGCCGCGGGAGCGCCCAATGCGCGGTTCGCGGTGGGGGGCATCACCCGGTTCGAAGCCGAGGTGCTGGGCGAGGGCTTCCCCTGGTCGGGCGGTGAACCAACCAACGCGAGCTTCTCCGGCCCCATCACTCGGGTGAATGCCTTCACCCCGGGGCCCCACGACTTCGCATTTGTCTCCATGGGGTCCGCCGATTTCGCAACTACTGGAAACCCCCTGAGGACGCTGACCGCCGCCCAGACCACGGCCAACCTCCGCTGGATGGCGGACCAGTGGATCGCGGCCGGACGGGCGCCCGATCACTTCATCATCACGACGCTGCCGCCGCGGACCGACGCCATCTCCCCGGCCTCGGTCCCCGACCGGAACAACCTCACCCGGGCGCTGGCGACGGAGCTCGGGCTCAAGCTGATCGATCTCGCCGCTCACGTCTCCGGCGACAACGGGGTCACCTGGCTGGGCGGGTTCGACGTCGGCGACGGCGTCCAATACAACGAGACGGCGCGGGAGTGGCTGGCCGATCAGATTGTGACGTGGATGAATCAGACAGCGCCCTGAGGGTCAGGGCGCTTCGGGGCGGCTGCTGCCCAGCGCTGCGGGGGCGGGGCCGCCGAAGCAGTCGGAAAGCGCCCTGCGGGTGAACTGGGGGGCCCCGATCTCGTTCAGGTGGTCCATGTCCCGGAAGTAGTTCGCGAACTCCGGCCGGGCATAGAGGTCGAAGTAATTGAAGTAGCGGTAACCACTCTGC
>CAYYXP010000125.1:0-30032 GCA_964475685.1 uncultured Gemmatimonadaceae bacterium
CTTCCCGATCGGCACCACGTGGTCCCCCGCCGGCAATTCCTCCTTGATCCGGCGGTAGAGGTACTTGTGCTCGAAGAAGAGCACGCAGTCGTCGTCGCGGATGGCGGCCTTCATGAGCCCCTTCGCGTCACTCGCCGTGGCGGGATAGACGATCTTGAGCCCGGGCGTGTGGAGGATCGCCGCCTCGGGGTTCTGCGAGTGGAACGGGCCACCGCGCACGTACCCGCCGCTCGGCCCGCGTATGACCATGGGACACGGCAGGAAGGCGCGGTAGCGCGCCGTGGCGACGTAGTTGGTCAGGATGCTGTAGGCGCAGGAGAGAAAATCAATGAACTGCATCTCGCACACGGGACGAAGGCCCATGTGGGCGGCCCCCGCAGCGGCACCCACGAAGCCGGTCTCGCTGATCGGTGTATCAATGACGCGATCGGCGCCGAAGCGATCCATCAATCCCTCGGTCACCTTGAAGGCGCCGCCGTAGGCGCCGATGTCCTCGCCCATGCAGAAGACGGCCGGGTCGCGCTCCATCTCCTCAAAGAGCGCCTGCCGGATCCCCTCGAGGAAGGTCGCCTCAGCCATCGTGCGTCCCCCAGCTCGCCGGGCGCTCGTGGGCCGTCACCGCACTCCGGATTCCCTCCCGGTACCATAGCACCGGCATCTCCGCGGGATCGGCGTAGACCCCGCTGAGGCAGTCGGTCGGCTCCGGCGGCGACGACGCCTCCGCCAGATCGGTGGCCGAGTTGATCTCGTCGGTGACCTGCGCGTCGATCGCGGCCAGCTCGCCGGCGGCGAACCCGTCGTCCGTGAGCCGCGCGACGTAGCGATCGAGCGGATCGTTCTCCCAGGCCCAGCGCTCGATCTCCCCCGCGGGGACGTACGACTGGTTGTCGTGTTCCGCGTGGCCCTTCCGACGGTAGGTCGTCAACTCGATCAGCGTGACGCCGCCACCGTTCCGGGCCCGCTCCACCGCTTCCTTCGTCACCTGATACGTGGCGAGCACGTCGTTCCCGTCGGCGCTAGCGCCGGGAATCCCGTAGCCCGCAGTCTTGTCCACCAGCCGCTCGGCGGCACACTGGCGACTGGTGGGGGTGGAGTAGGCGTAGGCGTTGTTCTCCACGATCACGACGAGCGGGCAGCGTTGCACGGCGGCGAAGTTGATCCCCTCGTGAAAGGCGCCGGTGGAGGTGGCGCCGTCACCGACGTAGACCAGCCCGACCCGCGGCTCCTTCCGCATCTTAAAGGAAAGGGTGACGCCCGCCATGACCGGCACCATGTCGCCGAGATGGGAAATCTGGCCTATGAAGTTCCGGTGTTCGACGTCGCCGAAGTGGATGTTGAGCTCGCGGCCCCGCGTCGGCGAGTCGCCCTTGGCCATGTACTGGCGGAGCACCTCGAGCGGCGTGGCGCCCTTCACGAGCATCGAGCCAAGATTGCGGATGAGCGGAGAGAGGACGTCCTCCCGGCGGAGGGCGTAGGCCGAACCTACGGCGCAGGCCTCCTGGCCGAGCGACCGGAAGAGCCCGCCGACCACCTTGGTCTGGCGATAGAGATTGACCAGCCGCTCCTCGAGCGACCGGGTGAGCCGCATCCAGTAATACAGTTCGAGGAGTTGTTCCCGAGAGAGTCCGGCGGCAGGTGTGACGGCCATGCAGGTCCCGGTTGGAGAGGAGGTGATCCGGGGTGCAAAATCCACCGCCGCAAGAGGAGAGTCAAGCGAGCGTGGGCAGGAACCGCGGCGCCTTCCGCTGCATGGTTATCTGCTCGAATGCATAGCTGGTGCTCGAGCCTAGGCCGCCTTCCGCACCGCCGGTTCCGCTGCCGCCACCTCGATCCGCATGCCGTAGAACGACCGGTACACGAACGTGAGCGCCACCGCGAGGAAGAGCCCGGCGAGCACGTGGGTGAGGCCCGCGCCCCGCTCCCTGGTGAGCGACACCGCGAGCTCCACCGCGAGCAGCCCGAACAAGGTGGTGAACTTGATGATCGGGTTGAGCGCCACCGACGAGGTGTCCTTGAATGGATCACCCACGGTGTCGCCCACGACGGTGGCGGCGTGGAGATCGGTGCCCTCCGCCTTGAGTTCGGTCTCCACGATCTTCTTCGCGTTGTCCCAGGCGCCGCCGGCATTGGCCATGAAGATGGCCTGATACAGGCCGAAGAGCGCGATCGAGATCAGGTAGCCGATGAAGAAGTACGGCTCCACGAAGGCGAACGCGAGCGTGGCGAAGAAGACGGTCAGGAAGATGTTGAACATCCCCTTCTGGGCGTACTGGGTGCAGATCTCGACCACCTTCTTGCTGTCGGCCACCGAGGCCTTGGTGCTGCCTTCCAGCTTGATGTTGGCCTTGATGAACTCGACCGCCCGGTACGCGCCGGTGGTCACCGCCTGGGTGGAGGCGCCGGTGAACCAGTAGATGACGGCCCCGCCGGCGATGAGGCCGAGCAGGAACGGCGGATGCAGGATCGAGAGGTTCGACAGCAGCTCGGGCTGGAGCCCATGGGTGAGCGATAAGATGATCGAGAAGATCATCGTCGTCGCCCCCACCACCGCGGTGCCGATGAGGACGGGCTTGGCCGTGGCCTTGAAGGTGTTCCCCGCCCCGTCGTTCTCCTCCAGATGCTGCTTGGCCAGCTCGAACTGCGGCGAGAAGCCGAAGTCGCGCTTGAGCTCGCTCTCTATGCCGGGGAGCTGCTCGATGGTGGACAGCTCGTACACCGACTGGGCGTTGTCGGTCACCGGGCCGTAGGAGTCCACCGCGATGGTGACCGGGCCCATGCCGAGGAAGCCGAAGGCCACGAGGCCGAAGGCGAACACCGCCGGCGCGAGCATCAGGCTCCCCACGCCGAAGGTGCTCACGCCGTACGCGACGGTCATGAGCAGGAGGATCGCCATGCCGATCCAGAAGGCGCTGAAGTTCCCCGCCACGAAGCCGGAGAGGATGTTGAGCGAGGCCCCACCCTCCCGGGAGCTGGTGACCACCTCGCGCACGTGCCGGGAATCCACCGAGGTGAAGACCTTGACCAGCTCCGGAATGATCGCCCCCGCGAGGGTGCCGCAGGTGATGACCGTCGAGAGCTTCCACCAGAGCGTCGGGTCGCCGCCGAGATCGGGGATCAGGAGGTACGACACGACATACGTGAGCACCACCGAGACGATCGAAGTGAGCCAGACCAGCGTGGTGAGCGGCACCTCGTAGTTCATCTTGGAGACATGCTCGTACCTGCTGCGGGCCACGGCCTCGTTGATGAAGTACGACACCGCGGAGGCGATGATCATCATGATGCGCATGGCGAAGATCCAGACCAGCAGCTGGACCTGCACCGCCGGCTCGGTGACCGCGAGCAGGATGAAGGTGATGAGCGCGACGCCGGTCACGCCGTAGGTCTCGAAGCCGTCCGCCGAGGGGCCGACCGAGTCGCCGGCGTTGTCGCCGGTGCAGTCGGCGATCACGCCGGGGTTGCGCGCGTCGTCCTCCTTGATCTTGAAGACGATCTTCATCAGGTCGGCGCCGATGTCGGCGATCTTGGTGAAGATGCCGCCCGCCACCCGGAGCACCGCGGCGCCGAGCGACTCGCCGATGGCGAAGCCGATGAAGCAGGGGCCGGCGTAATCGCCGGGAATGAAGAGCAGGATGCAGAGCATCAGCAGTAGCTCGACGCTGATCAGCAGCATCCCGATGCTCATCCCCGCCTTGAGCGGGATCTGATAGCAGGGATAGGGCTTGCCCTTGAGGCTGGCGAACGCCGCTCGGGAGTTGGCGAAGGTGTTGACCCGGATACCGAACCAGGCGACCGCGTAGCTCCCCGCCATGCCGATGAGGCTGAACAACAGGATGATGGCCACTCGGCTGATGGGGAAGCCATGTACTTCCTGGTGGGTGACGGGGTCGATCGTCGTGGCCAGCTTGCCGAAGTAGAGGGCCACCGCGACGCCGATGAAGAGCCAGAGCACCAGGAGGAACTTGCCCTGGGTCAGCAGATAGGTCTTGCAGGTCTCGTAGATCAGCTCCGACACTTCCAGCATCGACCGATGGACGGCCATGTTCTTGAGCTGCCTGTAGATCGCGAGGCCGAAGGCGAGGCCGAGGGCGCACACGAGGAGGCCCCAGAGCAGCAGCGTTCTCCCGTTGATGCCGCCAAGGAAGATGGCCTGCCCGAGATCGGGTAGCACCAGTGCCGCCTCGCCGCCGGCATGTTGCGCCGGGCCCGCCGACTCCTGCGCGAAGAGCGACGACAGCGGCAGGGTGCCGGCGGCAAGCGCCACGAGCAGCGAGAGGGCGTGCGGGACGGCACGGCGGACCGCCGAGCGCGAGAAAGTCATCGGGAAACGCCTCCTGAGGGTTCGGTCATGCGGGAACGGGATCAGTACGCGCCGATCGGCCGGTGCGCCGGGTCTGCCAGCGTGTGGACCTCGGTGAGAAATCGCTTGGCCACCTTGTCGGCCTCGCTCTCGCCCACCTGGTTCGTCTCCACCGTCACCAGCGTGGAGTGGCCGCCGTCGGCCTGGAGGGTGACCGTCACCTGCCCGATCGTCCCGCCGAAGCGGAGTCGCCGGGGGGCCTCCTCGACCGGCGCCAGCCGCGCCCCGAAAAAGCCGGTGGCGAGCGCCAGCACCTTGTCGGGCGACAGGTGGGTGCGGTGGAAGTATTTCATCACGCTTCCTGGTAGTACTCGATCCCCAGGTGGGTGATCTGGTCCTCGCCCATGAGGTACCGGAGCGTGTTCTTGAGCTTGGTCTGCTGGATGAACAGATCGTGCTCGGGATACAGTCCCGGCGCCGTCTGCGGGCTCTTGAAGTAGAAGGAGAGCCACTCCTGGATGCCGCCCATCCCGGCCCGCTGCGCCAGGTCGAAGAAGAGCGCCAGGTCGAGCACCAGCGGCGCGGCGAGGATCGAGTCGCGGCAGAGGAAATCGACCTTGATCTGCATCGGGTAACCGAGCCACCCGAAGATGTCGATGTTGTCCCAGCCCTCCTTGTTGTCGCCGCGCGGCGGATAGTAGTTGATCCGCACCTTGTGGAAGATGTTCCCGTAGAGCTCGGGGTAGAGCTTCGGCTGGAGGATGTACTCCAGCACGCCGAGCTTCGACTCTTCCTTGGTCTTGAAGCTCTCCGGGTCGTCCAGCACCTCGCCGTCGCGGTTGCCGAGGATGTTGGTGGAGTACCATCCGGCGACGCCGAGCATCCGGGCCTTGAACATCGGGGCCAGTACCGTCTTGACCATCGTCTGCCCGGTCTTGAAGTCCTTGCCGCCGATGGGGACGCGCTTCTCCTTGGCGAGCGCCTCCATCGCCGGGAAGTCGCAGGTGAGGTTGGGCGCTCCGTTGGCGAAGGGGACGCCCTCCTGGAGGGCGGCCCAGGCGTACAGCATGGAAGGGGCGATGGTCGGGTCGTTGGCGTCCATCGCCTTCTCGAAGGCGTCGAGCGTCCAGTGCGCCGGGCCCGGGATGATGAAGATCTCGGTGGACGCGCACCACACCATCACCAGCCGGTCGCACTTGTTCGCGGCCTTGAAGTCCCGGATGTCCTTCCTGAGCGCCTCGGCCAGAGCGCGCTTCGTCTTCCCCGTCTTGACGTTCGTCCCCTCCAGCCGCTTCACGTAGGTCTGCTCGAACACCGCCGGCATCGGCTTGATCGCCTTCAGGAAATCGGCGATCGGCTCGATGTGCTCGTGACGATCGAGCACGCCGGCGTGGCGGGCGGCGGCATAGGCATCGTCCGGCAGCGGGTCCCAGGCGCCGAACACAAGATCCTTCAGGTCCGCGAGCGGGACGAAGTCCCTGATCAGCGGGGCACGCCCCTCGGTACGCTTGCCGAGTCGGATGGTGCCCATCTGGGTGAGCGAGCCGATCGGCTTGGCCGCGCCCCGTCGCACGTTTTCCACCCCGGCGATGAAGGTCGTCGCCACGGCGCCGAGCCCCACGCACAGCACTCCCAGCTTTCCCTTGGCCGGCGCGATCTGCCGGGCGGTTTGTTCGGCCACTGCCTAACGTCCTTTCGCGAGGGTATCGAGAGCGGCAGTCCGGTAGACATACACGAACCGCTGCACCACGGTGATGACGGAGGCCACAGCCAGGAGAGCCACCACCGCCTCGAGCACCAGCGCCCGCGGGCCGGCGCCCACGGCCAGCGACGTGAGCCCGAGGCCCAGGATCCGCTCCGCCCGCTGGGCGATCCCCACCTTGCACTCGAGCCCGAGCCCTTCGGCCCGGGCTCGCGCGTAGGAGACCAGCAGGGAGCTGAGGATCGCGACCATGCAGGTGATGATCGCCGGGACCCGATAGGCCACGTCCGGCGCGGTGAGGAGGAAGGCGCCGATGCCGATGAAGGTGGCCCCGTCGCCGACCCGGTCGAGGGTGGAGTCGTAGAAGGCGCCGAACTTCGTCACCATGGCGCCGCCCCGCGCGACCTGCCCGTCGAGGGTGTCGGTAACCCCGCTCAGGAGGAGGAGGAGTCCGCCGAGCCGGATCTGACCGACGGCGTAGGCGACCGCGGAGACCAGCACCAACCCGGTCCCGATCGTGGTGATCGTGTTCGGTCGCACACCGGCCCGGATCAGCCGTTCCACCATCGGGTTGACCGTGGCGTAGAATGGCTTTTCCAGTGTACCCAGCAGCTTCACGGTCGTGTCAGTCCTCTGGGGGACGGGTCGCCCACCGGTCACCCGACCGCTGGCCGGGCCAAAGGATAATCGCCAGAACCGGTTAGGGCAATCGGATTTGAGGGCTGACAGCTGATGGCAGGGCTGCGGCGGATAGCCTATTCCGAATAGATCAACGCCTCTCTCCGCCGCTCCCTGAACCGCTCCAGCTCGGCATCCCACCCGTGCACGATTTCCGCCGGGTCGATGCCCGCCTCCAGCGCCGAGCGAAGAGCCGGTCCCCCCGCGAGGCGGTCGAAGTGTGCCGGAATCCAGGCGAAGCGCGCACCGGCCGACGCTCTGACCGCCGAGAGGAGTGCTACGGCCGTGGCAGTGGGATCGTAGGCCGCGCGATCGGTGACGGTCAGGCGGATCCCCGCGACCAGCGTGTCGGCGTATTTTCCGTCGCCAGGGCTGACGGGAGTGAACGACGCTCCACTGAAGCGGACGCCCGGCGGCTCGGCTGCGCGCATGGCGGTGAGAACCCGCGCGGTGTCGAGCCAGGGCGCCCCGATCTGCTCGAACGGGGCGTCCGAACCTCGCCCCACCGACAGATTGGTGCCCTCGAAGAGGCAGAGGCCCGGATAATGGAAGAGGCTCTCGATGGTGCGCAGGTTGGGGCTCGGCGGAATGAACGGCAGGCCCGTCTGGTCGAACGCCTCCGCCCGGCGCCATCCCGCTACCGGCACCACGGCGAGTCGAACGTCCACCCCGAGATCCGCTCGCGCCATCCGGGCGAGCTCCCCGAGCGTCATCCCGTGGCGTATCGGCACCGCCAGGTAGCCCACCGGCGAGGCGTAGGCGGGGTCGAGGACGTTCCCCTGCACCGCCCCGCCGATCGGATTGGGCCGGTCGAGCACGACGACCGCAATGTTCCGCCGCGCCGCCGCCTTCATCACCTCGACGGTGGTGAAGAGATAGGTGTAGTACCGGGCGCCGGCGTCCTGGAGATCGACGAGCATGACGTCGATCCCCTCGAGCATCTCGTCGGTGGGGGCGGAAGTCCGGCCGTAAAGACTATAGATTGGTAGGCCGGTGGCCGAGTCGACCGACGACGCCACCGCGGCGCCCGGATCAGCGGTGCCGCGAAAGCCGTGCTCCGGGCTGAAGAGTGCCATCACCCGGACGCCGGCGTCTCGGAGTCGCGTCACGTCGCTCGTCCCGCGCCAGTCCACGCCGGCCTGGTGCGTCACCAGGCCCACGCGGCGGCCGCGGACCAGTTCCATGCTGTCGCTCAGCAGCACGTCGATCCCCGGCTGCACCGGTGCCGGCGCGGCGCTCCGCGCCTGCGGGCCCGGCGCCGCGCACCCCAGCGACCACGCAAGCAACCACGGCAAGACGGGAGATCGGTGCACCTCGGACACCTCGCGATCGTGATGGTCTCGTTGTGCGCCTGCGCTCCCGCGGCCCAGCCGCGGATCACGCCGCCGCATCCGTCGCCGTACCCGCCGAAAAGGGCGACGACGTTCGACCCCGAGGTGGATGAGCTGCTGGCGGGGCTCTCGACCCGCGATCGCATCGCGCAGCTCGTGGTCGCCTGGGTTCCCGGAACCTACGCCGCCTACGACGATGACGGCTTCGCACGCGCGGAGGCGTGGGTGGACTCGCTCCACGTCGGCGGGCTCATCGTCTCGATCGGCTCCCCGCTCGACGTGGCGGCCAAGCTCAACCACCTCCAGCGCCGTTCCCGTCTACCCCTGCTCGTCGCCTCCGACCTCGAGGGGGGCACCAGCATCCGGCTGGTGGGCGGTACCCCGCTCCCACCCAATATGGGCGTGGGCGCGACGGGGAGCGACAGCGCAGCGTACGAGATCGGGCGGATCACCGCGCTGGAGGGACGCGCCGTGGGCGTGCAGCTCGCGTTTGCGCCGGTGGCCGACGTCAACAACAATCCCGCGAACCCGGTCATCAACGTCCGTTCGTTCGGCGAAGACCCTGCCGCAGTCGGCCGCTTCGTCGCTGCCGCGGTGCACGGCCTCCAGGACAACGGCATGGTCGCCACCGTCAAGCATTTTCCGGGGCATGGCGACACCGGCGTCGACTCGCACCTTGCCCTGCCCGTCATCGCCGCCGACTGGGCGCGCCTAGATTCGGTCGAGCTGGTGCCGTTCCGGGCCGCGATCGCCGCGGGTGTGCAGGCGGTGATGTCGGCCCACATCGCGTTGCCCCTCCTCGACCCCGGGCAGGTCCGGCCCGGCACCGTCGCACCCGGGATCCTCACCGGCATGCTGCGCGACTCGCTCGGCTTCCAGGGACTCGTCGTCACCGACGCGCTGGTCATGGCGGGCGTGGCCGATCTCTACGGCGCAGAGGCCGGCGTGCGGGCGTTCCTGGCCGGGGCCGACCTCCTGCTCCAGCCCGCCGACCCCGCCGCGGTAATCGCCGCGATGGCGGCCGCGGTGGAGCGAGGGGAAATCACCCCCGAGCGGCTCGACCGGTCGGTGCGGCGGGTGCTGGCCTTGAAGCGCGCGGTCGGCCTCTTCAAGAGGCGCACCGTGCTGCTCGACAGCATCCCCGCAGTCGTGGGGAGCGCCGCCTTCCGGTCCACCGCGGCCGGCATCGCGGCCCGCTCGATCGTGATGGTAAAGGATGCGGGCGGCACCATCCACGGGCTCAAGAGCGCCCGGCCGCCGATCACCCTCGTCACCTACGCCGAAGAGGAACACCGCACCGTCGGCCAGGTGCTGGCCGGTGAGCTCCGCGCGCAGGGCTTTGCCGTCACGCTGGCGCGGCTGTGGCCCTCGAGCGGCCCCGCCAGCTACGATTCCGTCATCACGGCGATCGCCCGGAATCCGGTGGCGGTGTTCGCCGTGGCCGGAAAGCCCGCCGCGGCCTGCGGCACCGTCGGCCTCAACCCGACGCTCGGCGCCTTGATCGGCGCGGCGGCCCGACTGCAACCCACTGTTCTCGTGTCGCTCGGGAACCCCTATCTCATCTCGGGGCTTCCCGAGGTCGGCTCCTATCTGATCGGCTGGTGTTCCAACCCGGTCACCGAGCAGGCGGTGGCCCGCGCCCTGGCCGGCGTGAGACCCATCACCGGCCGGCTGCCGATCTCGATTCCGCCCGCCTATCCGCGCGGGTGGGGCGTGCAGCGAAGAATCGACCCGTAGCCCAGGCCCACCTCCTCGAGGACAACAGATGCATCTCAACCTCGTCGACTGGCTCGTCATCGCCGCGTACTTCGCCATTTCCGCCGCCATCGGATTCGCCTACACCCGGAGAGCGAGCGCGTCGCTCGACGAGTACTTCGTCTCCGGCCGGTCGCTTCCCTGGTGGCTGGCGGGAACGTCCATGGTCGCGACGACATTCGCCGCGGACACGCCGCTGGCGGTAGCGGGGTTCGTGGCGAAGTACGGCGTGGCGGGCAACTGGCTCTGGTGGAACGGCGCCTTCTCGGGGGTGCTTACCGTCTTCTTCTTCTCCCGGCTCTGGCGCCGCGCCGGCGTGCTGACCGACGTCGAGTTTGCCGAGCTTCGCTACGGCGGCCGCCCCGCGGCCGCGCTCCGCGGGTTCCGCGCGCTCTACCTTGCCCTTCCGATCAACCTGATCATCATGGGGTGGGTCACCCGCGCCATGGTCACCATCCTCCAGGTGACCCTCGATGTGAACCCCTGGCGCGCCGCGATCATTCTCTTCGGCGTGACGGCGCTCTACAGCGTGTTCTCCGGCCTCTGGGGCGTGGTTGTCACCGACGCCTTCCAGTTCGTGGTCGCGATGGGGGGCACCATCCTGCTCGCGGTGTTCGCCGTCGACTCGGTCGGCGGGCTCGACGCGCTGACGGCGCAGGTCGCGGCCCATTTCGGCTCGGCGGACGCGGCGTTCGGCGTCCTCCCGCCGCTCGACCAGGCGTGGCTCCCGCTCTCGACGCTGCTCATCTTCCTCTCCGTTCAATGGTGGGCGGCCTGGTACCCCGGCCAGGAGCCCGGGGGCGGGGGCTACATCGTCCAGCGGATTCTGTCGGCGAAGGACGAGCGCCACGGCCTCCTGGCGACGCTCTGGTTCACCATCGCCCACTACGCTCTCCGGCCCTGGCCGTGGATTCTGGTGGGTTTCGTGGGACTGATACGGTATCCCGGCCTGGCCAATCCGGAGGAAGGCTACGTGCGGGTGATGGTGGACGTCCTCCCCTCCCCGTACAAGGGCCTCCTTCTCGCCGCCTTCGCCGCGGCCTACATGAGCACCATCAGCACCCACCTCAACTGGGGCGCGTCGTACCTGGTGAACGACGTGTACCTCCGCTTCATCCGCCCGGCGGCCGGCCAGAGGGCGCAGGTCTTCGCCTCGCGATTCGCCACCGTGCTGTTAATGGTCTGCTCCCTCATCGTGATGGCCTACCTCAAGAGCGTGGAGCAGGGATGGAAGCTGCTGATCGGGCTGGGGGCGGGGACCGGGCTGGTCTTCATCCTGCGGTGGTACTGGTGGCGGGTGAACGCCTGGTCGGAGATCAGCGCGATGATCGCGTCGTTCATCACCTCGGTGACGCTCGCCCACTACGGGCTCGACCTGAGCGATCTCTCGAAGCCGGCTTACGCCCAGACGATGCTGATCACGGTGCTCGTGACCACTGTGGTTTGGGTCGGCGTCACCTTCGCCACTGCCCCCGAGACCGACGCGACCCTCGAGCGATTCTATGGCCGTGTCCGCCCGGGCGGGCCGGGGTGGCGCCGGGTTGCGGCTCGCCTGGGGTTTGCGGGAGACACCATTCCCGGCGGGGTGTTGTCCTGGGTGAACTGGGTGGCGGGGCTGGCCTCGGTCTACTGCGCGGTGGTGTCGCTGGGCGAAATCCTGACCGGGTCACGGACCCGAGGGCTACTGTACGGGGTCGGGGCGATAGCTGCTTTCCTGTTGATACAGCGTAACTTGCGCGCCGACAAGACGCTCGAGGGCCCGTTGACAGTGGCCGGCGGGACCAGTTAGATTTCGGCCACGAACAGCAGTCCCAACACGAGCAAGGAGCACCGCATGACCAGCACCCCGCAGCAGGCCCAGGCCACCGGGTTCAATCTGACCCTGACCACCCGGGCGGCTGAAGAGGTGCAGAAGTTCATAGCGCAGGAGCAGGTACCCGCCGAGGTCGCCGGGCTCCGCGTGAGCGTGCTTCCCGGCGGATGCTCGGGGTTCAAGTACAGCCTCAACGTCGAGGAGCGCCCGCTGGATGACGACATGGTCGTCGAGGTCAATGGCGTGCGGGTCTTCGTGGACGGCTTCAGCGCCCAGTATCTCACCGGCGTCACCGTGGATTACGTGAGCTCGATGCAGGGCTCGGGGTTCACCTTCGGCAATCCGAACGCCACCGGCGGGTGCGGATGCGGGACCAGCTTTACGGCATAAGGGACGGACGGACGGAACGACGGAGAGGACGGAGGGTCGATCAAGACGACCTTTCCGTCCTTCCGCTTTTCCCCCTTCCCTGTTCTCTTTTTCCCGTTCGCTGGTCACCGTTCCCTAGCCAAGACGCCTCCTGCATACACTCGACCTGACGGTCGTCGGCCTCTACTTCATTGTCACCCTCGGCCTCGGGCTCTGGGTCGCGCGCCGCCAGCGCAACGCGACCGACTACTTTCTCGGTGCCCGCGACCTCCCCGCGTTCGCCATCCTCCTCTCGATCGTCGCCACAGAGACCTCCGCGCTCACCGTGATCTCGGTGCCGGGGATCGGCGCCCGCGGCGATCTCACCTTTCTCCAGCTCACCTTCGGCTACCTCATCGGCCGGATCGGCGTCGCCGTCTGGCTCCTCCCCGGATACTTCCGGGGCGAACAGGAAACGGCGTACGCGCGGCTCGAATCGCGCTTCGGCGTGGGGACGCGACGGCTGACCTCCGTCATCTTTCTCGTCTCCCGGTTCCTGGGCGACTCGGTCCGGGTCTTCGCGAGCGCGATTCCGCTCGCCCTGGTGACCGGCTGGAGCGTTCCGTGGGCGATCGTCGCGATGGGAGTCGTGACGATGATCTACACCTGGTTCGGCGGCTTCAAGGCGGTGGTGTGGACCGACGTCATGCAGCTCACCGTCTACCTGGCAGGCGGCGTGGCGACCCTCATCATCGCCTGGAAACTCGCGGGCGGCGCCGACAATGCCTTCATCGCCACCGCGGTGGCCGGCAAGCTGCGGATCATCGATCCCTCCGTCAACCTGACCTCGACCTACACGCTGCTGGGCGGGCTGGTCGGCGGTGCGCTGCTTTCGGCCGCGTCCCACGGCACCGACCATCTGATCGTCCAGCGCCTCCTGGCCACCCGGTCGCTGCGGGACGCGCGGGTGGCGCTGATCGGCTCGGGTGTGATGGTGATGTTCCAGTTCACGCTCTTCCTCCTGGTCGGCTCCGCCATCTGGGCGGCAGGCCAGGCGCCCGAGGGTGTTGCGGGGGACCAGCTCTTTCCCAGGTTCGTGGTCGAGCATCTCCCGGCCGGCCTGGCCGGGCTGGTGATCGCCGGGATCCTCGCGGCGGCGATGGGCACCCACAGCTCGGCCATCAACTCGCTCGCCTCCTCGGCCACGCACGATCTCTACGCCTCGTGGACCAGGCGGACCGACCCGGTCCACCTGCTCCGCGTGGGGCGCGCCCTCTCCGCCGTCTGGGCGCTGGGGCTGATCGGCGGCGCCCTCTTTTTTCATGTCGCCGCGCGCGGCAACGACACGCCGGTAGTCGTGCTGGCTCTCTCGATCGCCTCGATCACCTACGGCCCCCTGCTCGGGACCTACCTTCTCGCCGGTCGGTGGCCGCGCGCCCGGGGGCGTGACGTCGTGGGGGCGGTGGGAATCACCGTCGCGGTGATGGTCGTCGTGATCTTCGCGAAGCGGCTCGCGGCGTTGCCGCCGCTCGGATTTCTCGAGCCGGTGGGGCGGCTCGCATGGCCCTGGTATGTGCCGCTGGGCACGTTGCTCGCCGTCTGTACCGGGATCGTCCTCAGTTATGTTCCCGGACGAACGGCTCCCCCTTCACCCGCGAGCGGCACGTGACACGGATCCTCATCGGCGCGGACGTCGGAGGCACCAGGACGACGGCGGCGGTCTCGGTCGGCGGCCGGATCACCGGCCGGGCCGAAGGCTCCGGAGGTGCGGTGCGTCCCGGCCGGGCCCTCGCGTCCGCCGCCATCATCGCCGAAGTGACCCGCCGGGCGCTGGCGGCGTCGGGCCGGCTGTCCGGCGACGTGCTCGTCGTCGGCGCCGCCGGCGCCGGGCGGGAGATCGAGCGCGACGAGCTCAGGAAGACGCTCCGCGGGGAAAACCTGGCGACGAAGGTCGTGGTCATGACCGACATCGAGATTGCGCTGGCCGCGGCGTTCGCCGAGGGGCCGGGCATCGTGGTGAGCGCGGGGACGGGGAGCGTGGCGGTGGGACGCGACCGAGATGGCAAGCAACACCGGATCGGCGGGTACGGCTGGCAGATGGGCGACGAAGGGAGCGGCTACGCGATCGGTCGCGCGGCGCTCGGGGTGGTGAGCCGGGCCGCCGACGGCCGCAGTCCGCGAACCGCGCTCAGCGGCCGCGTGCTCTCCGCGACGCGGAGCCCCGACCTCGACGCTCTGGTCCGCTGGGCGGCGGGGGCCTCGCCCGCCGAGGTGGCGGCCATCGCCCCCCATGTGCTCGAGGTGGCCGAGCAGGGTGACGCGCTCGCCGCGGGGATCGCCGAGCACGCGGCGCGTGAGCTGTCGCAGCTCGCGATCGGCCTGCTGCCAATGATGGGGACGGACGGGCGGATCGGGGTGGCGATCACCGGCGGGCTGCTGAGCCGGGACGGGCCGCTGCGGCGGAGCGTGCTCTCGATTCTGGGGGCGGAGCCTCTGCTCGAGCCGCTCGAGAAGCCGGTGGACGCGGTGCTCGGTGCGCTCAGGCTTGCGGAGCGGGAGGCGCTCTAGTTCCGCGCCGATCAGCCCCCTGCGGCCGAGCGCCTCCCCAGCCTGCTGTGCCGCACCCCGTAGAAGAAGTAGATCACCAGCCCGAGCAGCAGCCAGGCCCCGAACCGCATCCACGTGAGCCCGGGGAGCTGCAGCATCAGGTAGAGGCACGACAGGATCGACACGATCGGCGTGAACGGCACCCAGGGCGCGCGGAACGGCCGCACCCGGTCCGGCTCCAGCCGCCGCAGCACCAGGACCCCCGCCGACACCAGCACGAACGCGAACAGCGTCCCGATGTTGGTCAGGTCCACCACCTCCGCGATGTTGGCGAACGCGGCGAAGGTGGCCACGAACAACCCGGTGATGATCGTCCCCACATACGGCGTCCGGAAGCGGGGGTGCACTTTCGCGAGAAACGGCGGAAGCAGCCCGTCGCGCGCCATGGACATGAAGATGCGGGGCTGCCCGAGCTGGAAGACGAGCAGCACGCTGCTCATCGCCACCACGGCGCCCAGCGAGACGATGAGTCGGGAGGCGGTGATCAGCCGGGGAGACCCCTCGGCCAGCGAGAGGGCGGTGATCATCGGCTCCGCGGTGCCCAGCTTCTGCCACGGCGCCATGCCGGTCATCACGAGAGAGACGACGATGTACAGAACCGTGCAGACCGCCAGGCTCATGATGATCCCGAACGGCATGTCGCGCGCCGGATCGCGGGCCTCTTCGGCCGCGGTGGAGGTGGCGTCGAATCCGATATAGCTGAAGAAGATGATGGCCGCCCCGGCACTGATCCCTGCGAACCCGTTGGGCGCGAATCCGCCGGTGGCGGGGTCACTCCAGTTGATCGGCTTGATCAGCGTGAACCCCACCGCGCAGAAGAACAGGATGATCCCGACTTTGAGCAGGACCATCGCGTTGTTCGCGCCCGCCGACTCCCTGATGCCGATCACCAGGACCACCGTGACCATGGCAACGGCGCAAAACGCCGGCAGGTTGGCGATGAAGGGGAAACCGAAGACGCGCGGCGCGGAGGCGATGGCGGAGGCGAGGTACTGGCTGGTGGCGTCGGTGGCGCCCGCAGCCACGGCTGCCGCCGCCATGTGCGCGGATCGGAAGTCGGTGGCCAGCCAGGCCGGCATGCCGAGTCCGAAGTGCGAGAGCAGCTCCCGGAAGTAGCCCGACCACCCGATGGCGACGCCGATATTGCCGACCGCGTACTCGATGATCAGGTCCCACCCGATAATCCAGGCCACCAGCTCGCCGAGCGAGGCATAGGCGTAGGTGTACGCCGAGCCGGAGATGGGGACCATCGCGGCGAACTCGGCGTAGCAGAGGGCGGCGAAGCCGCACGTCAGCGCCGTGAGGAGAAAGGAGAGCACGATCGCCGGCCCCGCTCCCGGCCGGAGCGGGTCCCCGACGATGGCGGTGCCTGTCGTGGCGAAGATGCCGGCCCCGATGGTGGCCCCGACGCCGAGCGCGGTGAGGTGCCACTTGCCGAGGGTGCGCCGGAGTCCCCCGCGCTCCCTGATGTCGTCCTCGCAATCCGCCACTGACTTCCGAATGAACAGCCGGCTCATAGATCCTCGGGTTGTCGTCAGGAGCTGCTCTTGCCGGGCAGCGTGAAGGTGACGGTCGTCGTGCCGGGGACCCGGGTGCCGTCGGCGGCGCGCGCGGGCGTGAAGCGGAACGACCGGATCACCTCGTCGAATTTCCTCGCGTAGTCCCGGTCGGAGATTTCCGGGTAAACCTCGTAACGCTCCACCCGCCCATCGGCCCGAACCCAGAAGGTGACGTCGAGCGACGCGCCCCGGAGCTTTCTGGGCGGCTCGTCGAAGGGGAAGGCGAGGTCCCGAAGCTCGGGCGGGCGCGTCGCACCCCCTTCTCCGCCGCCGCCGGCTCCGGGGCCCGCGCCGCCCCCCGCCTCCGCGCCCACCCCGGCACCCTGGCCGCCGCCGGCTCCTTCACCTGCTCCCGGGCCGAGTCCACTTCCCGCCGGGACGGTGTCGCCGGGCGGGGCAACTGCAACAGGGGCGACCGGCTCCACGGGCTTGGGCTCGACGGGTTCTGGCTTCGGAACGACCACCGGCGGTGCGACCGGGGGCGGCACCACCGTCGTGGCTCGGGGCGCCGCCGAAGGAGTGACTGAGGGCAGGGTAATATACGCCACACGGTTGCCCCCGCCACCGCCCCCGCCGCCGCTCTTGAGCGCCGGATCGCCGGGGGCGAGTGCCCGGCTCCAGATCCTCTCTCCGCGATGGACGACCAGCCCGATCACCAGCGCGTGGAGCACGATCGAGAGCAGGAGGCCGCCTCGGCCGCGTCGCGTACGGGGGAGCTTGAATCGGGGAGGGATCGGTGCGCGCGTGGAGGCCTCGGGATCGGCTGTCGGCTATCGGCTATCGGCGAGGGGTGTCGGTAGCCAGAGTGACGAGCCGCCGCCTGGCGGGCACACGCGCCCCGTCCCCGTCTCCCTCCCAACAAACACGGAGGGCGCAAAGAAGAGAAGAAGCCCTCTCCGTGCGCCCCGGTGCCAACCTGGTAGCTGGAAGCCGATAGCTGATAGCTAAGTCGCTGATGGCCGACGACCGATGCCTACTGCACCTTATCCGCTTCCTGCGGAGTGAACCCGATGATCTGCACGCCCGCCCCGCGGGCCACGTCCATCGCTTCAATCACATCCTGGTAGATGCGGTTCGCGCCGGCCTTGATGAACAGCAGCTTGGCCGGGCGCTGATCGTAGATGGCGTGAATCTGCGCGTCAAGCTGGTCCTTGGGGACCGGTTGACCGTTGATCGAGTACCCTCCGTCGTCTCCCAGTTCGAGAACGATCTGGCTGGGCGGTGTCTTGGTGACCGTCGTCTCGTCCGGCGGCGGCACCTGCACGTCCAGCGCCATGCGGGACAGCGGCTGGGTGATCATGAAAATGATCAGGAGCACGAGGAGCACGTCGATCATCGGCGTGACGTTGATGTCCGACTGGACTCCTGCGCCCGCTCCGGTGGTCATCGACATGCTACTTCTTCTCCTTCTTGTCGTCGGTCTGGAACAAGCCGGTCTTCGTGGGCTCGGTGATCGCCGCCATCACCCGGACACCGGAGCGGCGGGCGGTCTCGACGGCTTCCTGCACCTTGGCGTACTTGAGCTGATTGTCCGCCTTGAAGTAGAGGATCTTGTCCTCGGTCCGCGCGCCGAAGATGCCGCGAAGCTGGTCCTCGAGCGTGCCGTCCGGCAGCGGGCGGCCGTTGAGGAAGTAGTGTCCGGCCCGGTCGATACCGAGCACCACTTCGTTGTCGCCCTCGGGCCGCGGGTCGAGGTTCTTGCCCTTGGGCAAGGTGGCCTGGAACCCGGCGGCGATCAGCGGCGTCACGATCATGAAGATGATGAGCAGCACCAGCATGACGTCGATCATCGGCGTCACATTGATGTCCGAATTGACGGCGCTCCGGCCGGCGCTACCCGTGGATAATGCCACTGCCGGTCACCGCCTTCTGGGCCTGGAATTCCTTGGTGAAGATCGAACGCCCGAACTCGCTCCCCACGCTCTTGATCAGGTAGTCGATCAGCTCCTTGGAGCCGTACGTCATCTCGACGTTGAGATTCTCGATCTTGGTGGTGAAGTAGTTGTAGGCCCACACCGCCGGGATCGCGACCATGAGGCCGAAGGCCGTGGTGATCAGCGCCTCGGCGATACCGGCAGAGATGCCGGCCAAGCCGCCCGACGCGCCCTGCGACGCCATGCCCACGAAGGCGTTCACGATGCCCATGGTGGTGCCCAGCAGGCCGACGAACGGCGCGGTGGAGCCGACGGTGCCCAGCACGCCCAGGCCGCGCTTGAACTCGGAGAGGACGATCAGCATCTGCCGCTCGACCGCCCGCTCCGCCGAATTGATGTCGGCGGCGGTGATCGTGGCCCGGTCGCGAAGCAGCGGCTTCACCTCGAACAGCGCGTCGCCCACCACCCGCGAGAGGTGGCTCTTCTTGTTCTTTTCGGCCAGCGAGATTGCGTGGTCGAGGTTCTCCTCCTGGATGGCGCGCGAGAACACCGGCGCGAACTTCCGGGTCTCGGTTTCGCTGCGCTTCAGCTGCACCAGCTTGGTGAAGACGATCGTGAGCGAATAGATGGACATGATCCCCAAGACGAAGACGACGCCCTTGGCGAACCAGCCCATCTGGGCCCACAGATGGAGAAGATCTACACTCATGGTGCAATGCCTCCTGGGAGAACGCCTGGCCGGGCCGCGGACGGTCCGGCGGGAATGAGAGCTACTCGCCGACCTTGAACGAGATCCGCTGCTGCACCAGCTGGCGCACCGGCTGCCCCTTGAACCTGGCCGGCTTGAACACGCCCTTCGAGATGGCCTCCTTGGCCGGTTCCACGAAGGCGGGGTGGGTCGCCTTCAACACCTTGAACGAGTTGGTTTCGGCGTGGCCGGTGGTGTCCACGACGTACTGCAGGTCCACCGTGCCGGCGATGCCCGCGCTCTGGAGCACCGGCGGATACCGCGGCGTCGGAATGGAGATCGGCTGCACCGGGTCGTCCAGCTGGGCCTCGAGGAAGATCTCGCCGGTCACCGGTCCGGTCCCGCCCACGACGCCCACGGCCACGCCGCCTTCCACGCCCTTGCCCGTGAAATCCTTCGGATCGAACGGCTTCTCGTTCAGATCGATCGGCGGGATGTCCTTCGGGATGTCGGTCGGAGCCACCACCGTCTGGAACCCCTTCGGAGGGGGATTGGCGGAAACGATGACATCCGGCGGCGGCTGATCGGGCGGCGGCGGCGGGGGCGGCGGGGGCTTCAGGAACACCATCGTGGTGTCGATCGGGCGGTTCTTGATCGTCTCGGCGACGCCCTGCGTCGCCTTCACGGCGCCGAAGATGAGGCCGACATGGACGAGCACGGACAGTACCGACTGGCCGATCGTCCGTTGGCCCCTCTGTTTCGATTCGATCAGGTTCTCGAACACGCACCTACCTCCAGCGGAGGGTTATCGTGGCGAGAAAGTACCACGCGCTGGTAGCGGAGCCCTTGCCCGCAGATGACAATTCCGTGACAACAGGATTAGCAGGTTCCCACCGGAACCCCGGCGGAATGAGATGACCTATCGCCGTTCCTGCGTCGCGTCAAGAGCCGGAGAGGCGGAATGGCGGGGCAAGCGCACGGTGAAGACGGTCCCGCGTCCCGGCCGGCTCTGCACCGTGATCGAGCCGCCATGCGCTTCCGCGATCCACTTGGTGATCGCGAGGCCGAGGCCGGTGCCGGGCCGCTCCCCGGTACGGGACCGGGCCGGATCGGCGCGCCAGAACCGGTCGAAGATGTGCGGCAGGTCCCCGGGCGCGATCCCGATTCCGCTGTCGCGCACGGTAAAGGTGACCGCCTCCGCTTCTTCCGACAGGCCGAGCCCCACCGTGCCGCCCGCCGGGGTGTACTTGATGGCGTTGGTCACCAGGTTGAGCAGCATCTGGCGGATGCGGTGGAGGTCCACCGACATCCGCACGGGCGTCTCCGGCATTTCGCTCGCCACCCGGACGCCGGTGGTCTCGCCCAGCATTCCCGCCGTCTCCGCGACGTCGCTGAGGAGGTCGCGCAGGTCCGACTGCTCCAGCGCGAGCGGCACCTCCCCCTCGTCGGCCCGCGCCAGAGTGAGCAGCCCCTCCACCATCTCCGTCATCTGGTTGATCTGGGCGAGCGTCTCGTCGAGCGACTGGAGGATCTCCTGCGGCACGCCCGGGTGCACCAGCGCGCGCTCGACACCGATCCGGAGCACCTGCAGCGGGGTCTTGAGCTCGTGGCTCGCGTCGGCGGTGAACCGGCGGAGGCCGTCGAAGCTCTGTTCCAGCCGGGCGAGCATGCCGTTCACGGTGAGAGCGAGGCGCGCCATCTCGTCGCCCGAGACGGGCACCGCGAGCCGGCGGTGGAGGCTGCGCCCGTCGGAGATCGCCTCGACCTCGTCCATGATGCCCTGCACCGGCCGGAGGCTGGTGCCGGCGAGCCAGTAGCCCACCAGCGCCGCGGCGATCAGCACGACCGGCAGGATGACCAGCATGGATTTGAGCAGGTCGGCGGGACCGAACGCGATCTGCCCGGTGGAGGTGGCCAGGAGAACGCCGCCGATCTCGGGGCCGGCCTTGTCCACGCGCACGGCGAGGAAGCGCACCGGTCCCACGGGGAGAGCGAGGTCGATCGTCCCGTAGGCCCTGGCGGAACGGAGGGAGTCGAGCGGCGCGGCCAGCCGCTCGAGATCGGCGGCCGGCAGGTTGCGGGCCATCTCGGAGAGCGCCAGCACGTTGCCGCTGGTGTCGGCCACGACCAGGAGGTCGCGCACCGCCTCGAGGTAAGCGCTGATGCCGGGATCGAGCGCGCGGTTGAGCCCCTGGGTGGCCACGATCCGGCCGAGCACCTTGTAGGACTCGCTGAGCCACCGGTCGGCGAGGTCGGCCTCGAGCCCGAGGCGCCGGTCGAGCTCGCGGATGCTCGATTGTCGCCGCTCGAGATAGAGCAGCGTGCCGAAGGCGACCACCGTCACGCCCAGGGCCACCGTATACCAGGTGGTGAGACGGCGGCGGATGGTGGTCATCCTACGCCTTCACGACGTACCCGACGCCGCGAACGGTGTGCACCATCTTCCGGGCATGGCCCGAGTCCACCTTCTTCCGCAGCCGGTTGATCACCACGTCCACGATGTTGGTGCCTGGATCGAAGTGGTAGTCCCAGGCGTACTCGGTGATGAGCGTGCGGGACATCACCCGCCCCGCGTGGCGCATGAGATACTCGAGGACGGTGTACTCCTTGGGGGTGAGATCGATCTTCTCGCCGCCGCGCCGGACCTCCCGGGCGGCGGTGTCCACCTCGAGATCGCCGACCCGCAGCACCGGGTCGCGGATTTCCTTGGGCCGGCGCCCGAGCGCCTCCACCCGCGCGAGCAGCTCCTCGAAGGCGAACGGCTTGGTCACGTAGTCGTCGGCCCCGGCGCGCAGCGCCTCGACCTTGAAGTCCACCGCGTCCTGCGCGGTCAGCACCAGGATCGGCGTGGTGGTGCCCCGGTCGCGCAGGGTGCGCAGCAGCTCGATCCCGTTCATGCTGGGCAGCCGGAGGTCGAGGACGATGAGATCGTACCGGCCGCCCGAGGCCAGGCGGAGCCCTTCCAGCCCGTCATCCACCAGGTCCGCCTGGTAGTGATGCTCCTCGAGGCCGCGCTTGACGTGCTGCCCGACGGTGCGGTCGTCCTCGATGACGAGCACCTTCATGGCAGGACCGGGAGGTGGACGCGGAAGATCGAGCCGCGGCCGGGGGCGCTGTCCACCTCGATCCGGCCCCGGTGGTCCTCGACGATCCCGTAGCAGACGGAAAGCCCGAGCCCGGTGCCCCGTCCCGGCGGCTTGGTCGTGTAGAAGGGCTCGAAGATCTTGCGCTGGTCGGCCCGGGGGATCCCCATCCCGTCGTCTTCCACCTCGACCGCCACCTCGTCGGCGCGTCCTCGCCCGGCGGCCGTGCGTAGCGTCAGGGTTCCCCCTTCCTCCATGGCATCCACCGCATTGAGCATGAGCGCCATGAGCACCTGGATGAGCTGCTCCGAGTTGCCGGTGGCCCGGGGCTCGCCGGGGTCGAGGTCGACCACCACCTGGAGCTTCTTGAAGCGGTGGTGGTGCTTGACCAGGAAGAGGGTATCGGTCACCAGCTGATTGAGCGAAACCGGTCCCTTCGATTTCCCCTGGGGCCGGCTGAAGTCGAGTAACCCGTCCACAATCCGGGTACAGCGGTCCACTTCCTTGTCGATGATCTCCAGATACTCGCCCACCGGCTCCGGTCCCTTCCCCCCGCCGTCGGGCAGTCGGCCCTGGATCGCGGCCACGCAGGCGCTGATGGTCGCGAGCGGGTTGTTGATCTCGTGCATGACGCCCGCGGCCAGCTGGCCCACGGCGGCCAGCTTCTCGCTCTGGGCGATCCGGGCCTGGATGGCCTGCCTCTCGGTCACGTCTTCACCAATGGTGATCACGTGGGAGATCTGGTCTCCCTCGAGCCGCATCGGAATCTTGCTGATCCGGTAGTGGCGCGTCTCCCCGCCGGCGGTCACCTCCATCTCCTGCTGCTGAATCTCGCCGGTGGCGAAGACGCTGTCGAATTCCGCGCGGAGCTGCTCGGCGGGCTGGCGGGTCAGCACCTCGAAGACCGGGCGGCCCACCACCTCGTCGCGGCGGAGGCCCTGGGTGCCGGTCTCGCGCTTACGGTTCCAGGCCTGGATGAGGTAGTCGCGGTCCACCACGTAGAGCCCCACCGGCAGGCTGTCGATGATGAGGCCGGTGAAGCGGCGGTGCTCGTCGATCTCGCGGGACTGGACCGCCACTTCACCCGCAAGGTCGCTCGACAGCTCGGCCGATGCGAGATAGGGGGCGAGCACGTCGGCGACGATCGCCAGGGTCCGGAGCCGGGGCCCATCGCCGTCGAATACGACGTCCATCAGGCCCAGCTCGGCGCCCTCGTGTACCAGCGCGAACCGTCGGCCGGCGCCGGTCGGGACCTCCCGCAGGGAGGCGACGGGGGCCGCCGCGACGGGCGCCCCCGGGGATGACACGGGGCGGAACCTCGCGGTTCCGGGCTCCCGGACCCACAAGGTGACCACCGCGGCCGGCAGCCCCACCCGGACCGTTTCCGCCACCGCCGCCACCACCGCTTCGGCGCCGAGCCCGGCGTTCAGCAGCCGGGCCACGGACTCGACGAGCGCCAGCGCCGGGTCAGCGATCGTCATTGCGGAGGGGCCGCCGCGACGGCCGCGACGTGACGCTGAGGATGCGCCACTCGCCTCCGATGCGCCGGAGGACAAGGTGCTCCACCCAGTTCCCTTCCGCGAAGCCCCCGGCGACCGGCATCCGCCGCCGCGTCGTCATCCAGACGGTGGCGAGATCGCCTTCCTGCCGCACGTCGGCCCGGAGGACGCGCACATCGAAGCGCTGCGCGTCGAGTCCGTCCACCCGGCGGGCGATGGTGTTGATGGCGAGGCCGATCGGCACCGCCTGGTGGAGATCGCCGGGCACCGGAATCATGGGCCCGGCGTAGCTGGCGTCGGCCCAGAAGAGGGCGCGGGCGCCCTCCCAGTCGCGTTCCGACAGCCTGCGTGCGTAGCCCGCCACCAGAGCCTGCACCGCCTCGCCGTCCCGGCGGGTGCCGGTGGGCGTGCGATCCTCGATCCGGCACGCTTGCGCCGACAGCAGAACCAGGAAGCAGGCCATGGTGAGCGGACGGACCATCGGAATCCTCGACGGGAAGGCCGGCGGCGGCGGCGGGACCTACGACAGCGCGCGCAACTGCTGGAAGATCTCTTCGTTCTCGCGCCGGGTGGACGGCGTCTGCTCGGCGTACACCCAGCGCACGATGCCCTGCGCATCGACCAGCACATACGCCCGGTTGGAGAAGAACTTCTCCTCCAGCAGCGTGCCGTACGTCCGGCTCACCTCGCGCTTGAAGTCGCTGAGCAGATCGACCGAGAGTTTCTCCTTGGCCTTGAACTCGTTGAGCGTGGCGATCGAATCAACGCTGATCGGGAGCACCAGCGTGTTGGCGTCGCGGAACCGGTCGGAATCGCCGGTGAAGGCGACCATCTCCTTGGTGCAGGTGCCGGTGAAGGCGAGCGGGAAGAACGCCAGCAGGACGTTTCTTCCCTTGAGGTTCGAGAGGGTGACGTCGATTCCCGCCGTGGAGGGGAGAGTGAAGTCGGGCGCTTCGGAGCCGACCGCGGGCAGCGACGCCACTATTTCGTCGCCGCCGCGTAGCGCTTCCCGACCTCGGTCCAGTTGACCACGTTCCACCAGGCGGCGACGTAGTCGGGCCGCCGGTTCTGGTACTTGAGGTAATAGGCGTGCTCCCACACGTCGCAGCCGAGCACCGGCGTCTTCCCGCTCATGCGCGGGGTGTCCTGGTTGGGCGTGCTCTCGATGGCGAGGGCGCCGCGATCCACCGTCAGCCACGCCCACCCGCTGCCGAACCGTCCGGCGCACGCCTTGGCGAACTGCTCCTTGAACTGGGTGAAGTCGCCGAACGCCTTGGTGATGCCGTCGGCCAGGGCGCCGGAGGGCTCCCCGGCGCCGCCCGGCGCCATGATCTCCCAGAACATCGTGTGGTTGAGGTGGCCGCCTCCGTTGTTGCGCACCGGCATCCTGATGGCCTCGGGAAGCGTGTCGAGATTGGCGATCAGCTCCTCGACCGACTTCCCCTGGAGACCGGGGTGCGGGTCGAGGGCCGCATTGAGGTTGTTGACGTAGGCGCCGTGGTGCTTGTCGTGGTGAATGCGCATCGTCTGCTCGTCAATATGCGGCTCGAGCGCGCTGTAGTCGTAAGGGAGCGGGGGGAGACTGAAGGGCATGATCCGGTCCTCGGGGGGAATGCGTCGTTGCCTTGTCGTCGGGAGGGAGAAATATGGAGGCGCAGAGAGGAGGAATCAACGTCGCCCTCCTTGGCGCACTGGGCGTAATCGCCTGACCGGCGAGTGCAGTTGTCGGCAGCGCCGGGTCTCTGGATCACATCTTGCACGTTTGCCCCGCCGGCCAATCACCCGCACGTTTCCCCCCTCGGCTCCCCGGTGAAACGCCACCGCTGCAGGGGATCTGCAAAGCAGGAAGGGGCTCAGGCACCGTGACAGCCGTCATCGAACCCGACTCTTCAGTCCCCGTCGCCCTCATGCCGGGCCATGCCAACGGACGCGCCCGGGCACTGCCCAGGCGGAAGTCCTGGCGCCCGGCGACCGAGCTCGCCGTGGACCTCGGCACCGCCAACACCCTCGTCCTCGTCAAAGGCGAAGGGGTGGTGCTCAACGAGCCCTCGGTGGCCGCGGTGGATGAGGCCGGGAACATCATGGGCATCGGCCACGAGGCCAAGTTGATGCTCGGACGGACGCCGGACGGGATCCGGGCGGTCCGCCCGATGAAGGACGGCGTGATCGCGAATTTCGACATCGCCGAGAAGATGCTCCGCTACTTCCTCCGCCAGGTCATCGATCGCACCGTCCTCCGGGTCAAGCCCACCGTCATCGTCTGCGTCCCGTCCGGCATCACCGAGGTCGAACGCCGCGCGGTACGCGACTCGGCGCGCTCGGCCGGGGTCAAGCGGCTCCTGATGGTGTCGGAGCCGATGGCGGCCGCGATCGGCGTGGGGCTCCCGGTCGAGACGCCGACCGGCAGCATGGTGATCGACATCGGCGGCGGGACGACCAACATCGCGGTGATCGCGCTCGGCGGCATCGTCTGCGACGCCTCGATCCGCACCGGCGGCGACGAGTTCGACATGGCGATCGTGCAGTACATGCGGAAGACCTACAGCCTGCTCATCGGCGAACCCACCGCCGAGAAGATCAAGATCCGCCTCGGCTCCGCGGTCCCCCTGGCGCCCGAGGAGGAGATGAACGTCAAGGGCCGGGACCTCGTCTCGGGCCTCCCCAAGACGGTGCCGGTGGATTCGATGGGGATCCGCGACGCAATCCAGGAGCCGCTCCGCCGGATCGTCAATGCGGTGCGGCGCGCTCTCGAGATGACCCCGCCCGAACTGTCGAGCGACATCCTCGAGCACGGCATCGTCCTCACCGGCGGCGGCTCGCTGATCCGCGGATTGGCCCAGTTGCTCCAGGATGAGACCGGACTCCCGGTGCGGGTGGACGAGGACCCTCTCACCTCGGTGGTCCGGGGCACCGGCCGCATTCTCGACGACCTGAACCGCTTCGCCAAGGTCCTGACTTCCTGATTTCTTCCCCGGGGCGCGAGCCCCCGGGAAGCTCCAGCCCCACGCACCGGCAGCCTCGCCCACGGGCGGGGTTGCCGGTGCGCGGTCTTTGTGGGGGCGGCGCAACAGTTGATCGTTGGAAGCGTGGCGGAGAGGGGGAGCGGACCGAAAAGTGACCTCAGGCATCACCTGAGCGGGATAACGCTAAACAACATCGCATCAGCTACTTGCTCAGGTCGAGAGTTTTCTCGACGGGACCGGCGCGGCTGGCACAGGTCTGGCGCTTTCCTCCCGGCGGCGCGGGGGTGCGCCGCCCATTCCATTCGGGGAAAGGTGACAGTCATGATCGCCGCTCAGGAAGTGCTCTTGATCGAAGACGAGGAACTCGACAGGCAGATCGTCCAGGAGCTGCTGGCGCTCCGGGGGCGGGGCACGGTGCGCGTCACCGAGGTCCCCACCTTCCACGCGGGGCTCGACCTGTTGCACACCCATCATTTCGATCTGGTGCTCCTCGACACCAAGCTCCCGGAGATCTCGGCGTTGAGCGCGCTTCGCTCCACCGGTGAGGCGGCCCCCGACACGCCGATCCTCTCCCACAACGCCTTCATCACGGCGCAGCTCCGGCAGGCGGCCCGTACCCGCGGCCCCTTCGACGTGGCGGTGCGCGGCGATCTCAACCCGCTGTGGAACGCGGTGAGCGGCCTGCTGGGCCTGGAGGGCGGCCAGCTGGAGAGCGGCCAGCGCCGGAGCGCGTAGCGGGTGCACCGTAGGCCGCGGACAATGGGTGTATAGCCTTGCGATACGCAGCGTTACAGGTTAGCCTACAGGCACACCGCGAGCCGTAGGCAGCAGGACGCCGCAGTGCCCCACTCTGATTACTTCGCCCCGCTCTCGGGACCCAGCGATTCGAGTGCACCCCTTCTGCGGAAAGGTGACTCGTGGTCGCAACCACTCCCCCCGCCACGCTACCCTCGCGCACCCATCGCCGCCGCAAGATCGGCATTCTCGACCTCGTCACCAAGAGCCCCCGCAACAGCCTGTACGGCCGGCTGATGAATGCCAGCCTGGCCAGCATCATGCCCCAGGTACTCGGCGTCTGGTGCGAGGAGGCGGGCCACGACGTGCGGTACGTCTGCTATACCGGCAGCGAGAATCTCCTCGACGAGCTCCCCGCCGATCTCGATGTGCTCTTCATCGGGGCGTTCACCCAGGCGGCGCAGCTGGCCTACGCGCTGAGCAGCCTCTTCCGGTCGCGCGGCGCCATCACGGTGCTCGGCGGCCCGCACGCGCGCTGCTATCCGGAGGACGCCGGGAAGTATTTCGACTACGTCCTGGGGTTCACCGACAAGGCCGTCGTGCAGGAAGTCCTCGGCGAGTGCGCGCCGCACCGCCCGATCGGCCGTTCCATCGCGGCCGAGCGCCAGCCCACGGAGCTGCCGAGCCTCGCGGCCCGCTGGAAATTCGTGGCCGCCACTCTCAAGAAGGCGCCGGTGATCAAGATCGTCCCCATGATCGGCAGCCTCGGGTGCCCCTACACCTGCAGCTTCTGCATCGACTCGACGGTGGACTACCAGCCGCTCGGCTTCGAGCAGCTCCGCGACGACCTGGCCTTCCTGCTCACCAAGGTGAAGCACCCCATCGTGGGCTGGCACGACCCCAACTTCGGGGTCCGGTTCGACGATTACATGGAGGCGGTGGAGGCGGCGGTGCCCCGGGGGGCCATGCGGCACATCGCCGAGAGCAGCCTGTCGCTGCTAGCGGAGCCGCATCTGAAGCGGCTCAGGCAGAACGGCTTCCAGGCCATCCTGCCGGGGATCGAGTCGTGGTACGACCTGGGGAACAAGTCGAAGACGCGGCGGACGGGGATGGACAAGGTGACGCAGGTGGCGGACCACGTGAACATGATCCTCCGCTACATCCCCTACATCCAGACCAACTTCGTCCTCGGCCTCGACACCGATGAAGGCCCGGAGCCGTTCGAGCTCACCAAGAAGTTTCTCGACCTCGCGCCCGGCGCCTTTCCCGCCTTCTCGCTCCTCTCGGCGTTCGGGCGGGCCGCGCCGCTCAACCTGGAGTATCAGCGGGCGGGACGGGTTCTCCCGTTCCCGTTCACTTTCCTGAACAACAACCACGCCATGAACGTGCGGCCAGCCAACTACACCTGGCCGGATTTCTATGACAAGCTCGTGGACCTCACCCGCTACGCCTTCTCCTGGCGGGCCATCGCCCGGCGAGTGCCGGCCACGGCGGGCATCATTCCCAAGTGGATGAACGTGGTGCGCGCGACGTCGTCGGAGGGCTTCGGCCGGATCGAGTACCACACCATGATCCGAGGCCTGCTCGACACCGACCCGAGCGTGCGGGGCTTCATGGAAGGCCAGACCGACCAGCTGCCGGCCTTCTACTCCGATCGCATCCGGCAGGACCTCGGGCCGCTCCACGACCACCTGCCCGCCGGTGCGCTGATGCACGATCCGAACGCGTATCTCAAGAGCACCGGCGACGCGGTGGTCATGACGCCGCTGGAAAACGGGCGGCGCCGTCCGCGTCCCGCGGCCGAAAAGGTGCTCGAATCCGCCATCACTTCGACCTGACGAGGCCTCATTGTCCGCGATGACTGACCTTCGGTTCGGCCTCAACGTGCGGCATGGGACGCGGGCGCGCCCGACCGCCGTGCACATCTTCCTGCAGCGGATCGAGCGCCACGCCAACGGGATGCTCGGCGTGACTCCCGTGTGCGACTCTCTGCCCGGCATCGAGGCGGAGATCACCCACCTGAAGAACGATCTCGAAGAGATGCTGCGGCAGGCCCGCCGGACGTTCGCTACCAGCGAACGGGCAGCGGTCTAGGTTCTACGAGGGAACGGCGACCGCCGGAAGCGTCGCTTCGATCGCCGGCCGGTTGACCTCTTCCCAGGGCGGGAGCTTGAGGCCGCAGCCGAGCAGGGCCGGTGACTCGTCCACCGAGAAGCCGGGGCCCGCCGTGGCCACCTCGAAGAGCACTCCACCGGGCTCGCGAAAGTAGATCGAGCGGAAATACTGCCGGTCCCTCACCTCGGTCACCTGATGGCCGAGGGCCAGCAACTCCTCCCGAAGTTCTAGCTGCCCCTGGGCCCCGCCGATCGCCATCGCCACATGATGCACGGTCCCGAGCCCGTTCCTCGCCGGGCCGGCGCCGGTCCCATGGACCAGCTCGATGAACTTCCCCGGCTGGCTCCCGTTCACCGCGAGCCGCATGCGTCCCGCGGTCTCGCCCACCACCTCGAATCCCAGCATCCCCGTCATCAACTCGACCGTCCGCTCGGGCCGACCTACGACCAGGGTAACCCCGTGGAGACCCCGGATGGCCAGGTCGGGGGAGATTCCTCCGCCGGTCCATGGCACGCGATCGTCTCCGCCGCTGCCGATCAGCTCGAACGCGAGCCCCGAGGGGTCGGCAAAGGCGATGGCCTCCTCCCCGAACCGACTCGGCGCATCCTCTACTCCGACTCCCCTCTCTCCCAGCCGCCTGCGCCAGTAGTCGAGCGACCCGGAGGGGACGGAGAACGAGGTGACACCGATCTGACCCTCGCCCTTCCGTCCGACCGGCACGCCCCGGCCCTTGTAGGGGAAGGTGGTCCAGATCGTCCCCGGCGAGCCGAGTTCGTCGCCGTAGTAGAAGTGGTAGACGCCGTGGTTGTCGAAGTTGACGGTCTTCTTGACCAACCGGAGGCCGAGCGTTCCGGCGGCGAAGTCGAGGTCGGCCTGGGCGTCGTCGACGGTGGCCGTGACGTGGTGCAGGCCCAGGATAGGCCATCGCATGGCGCTTCGGTCCATTCTCTCCTCCACTGCTCCTTCACTCGCTCGTCCCCGG
>CAYYXP010000126.1:0-3632 GCA_964475685.1 uncultured Gemmatimonadaceae bacterium
TACCCGGCTCCCCTGCGGGGAACCGAGCCCGGACTCGTAGAACTGGAGGTCGCCGCCGTCGGAGCCCCGGTTGTACAGCGCATAGGGGTTGTTCCGGTACGCGTCCACCGTGGCATACTGCGCCTGGTTCTCCAGATCAGCCGGCGCCCGCCGGGAGCCGGCCTTGTTCTGCCGGAAATTGTCCACCAGCTCCTGGTCGATCGGGAAGTTGTCGAAGTCGATCAGGAAATCCATTCCGCTGAAGATGAATCCGAGAGTATTGTCGCGGGTATCCAGCTCCGTCTGCCGCGCCATCGGCCCCTGGACCGTCTGGTTCTCCTGGTAGGAGATGTAGGTCTCCAGCGCCAAGGCCTTCTCGGCGGACTTGCTGAGGTTCTGGGTCCAGTTCAGGGTGAACACCCGGCTGGTATTGCGGAACCCCGTCAGAGCCTCCGGGTTGTAGAGGTTCTGGAGGGTGAGCACCCGACCGGTGAGGTCCCGGTTCTGGGTGAACGTCCGCCCGTGGAACCGGCTGGCGAGCGCGGTGAAGGAAAACCGCGATCCGGTGCCGTAGCTGTAGTTCAGCTTGCCGGTGAGCGAGTAGGTGGAGCGGCCCGAGTACGGGGTGCGGATCCCCTGGCAACTGACTCCGTAGTTGGACGCGATGCCGGGGTTGGCGCTGCTCTCGAAGTCGGAGCACTCGCCTCGATAAGCCGCGAAATTGTAGACCGGGACCAGGGTGGTATCGGCCGTCGGGTCGTTCAGGGCCGAGGGAACGGCCACGATGGTATCAATCCCCGCGGGAACGAACACCGGGCTCTTCTCCGCCTCGTCGCCAATGGCCACCGCCTTCCGGCCTTCGATGGCCCCGGACAGGAAGAAGGTGAAGTTCCGGGCAATCGGGCCGCTGAAGCTCGCCTGCGCCCGATTGAATCCGTAGCCGCTGCTCGTGCCGAACGGCTCGTCGCTCTCGTAGCCGAGGCTGCCCTGGTACCGGCTGCCACCGCTCCGGATCTGGGCCGCGATGACGCCGGACTGCGCGTTGCCGAACTCCGCCGACGTTGCACCGGTAGTGACCGACGCCTCTTCCAGGGCGTTGACGCCGAGAGAGATCTCGGTTCCCGCCGACCCCAGGGTCGAGTTGCCCCGGTAGCCCGCCGACACCGGCACGCCATCGACGTAGGTCACGTGCTCGTCTTCGCGTCCGCCGCGGATGGAGATGGTGGCGGCGGTGGGGCTCGCGACCACGCCCGGCATGAGCGCCAGGACGCTGTTCAGCCGGTCAACCGGCAGATTGTCGGTGAAGACGCCGTCGATGCGCTGCTTGGTGGTCACCTCGTCCCGCGGCACCAGCGGCTGGGTCTGGGTGACAACGGTGATTTCCTGGATCTGCACCGCGGTCTGCTCCAGCTGGACGTCGACCGTGAGGGTCTGGCCGGCCAGCACCTTGACCCCCTCCACCTGCGTCGACTTGTAGCCGATGAAGGCCGCGCGCACGGCCACCGTGCTGGCCGGGACGTTGTTGATGAAGTAGTAGCCCTGCGGATTGGTCAGGGCGTTGAACGCCGTCCCCACCACGAACACTTGAGCGTTGACGATCGGTGCGCCCGCCTGGTCGCGCACCCTGCCTTCGATTTTACCAGTCGCACCCTGTGCATGGAGCGCTCCGGCTCCGGCACTCAGGGCGACTGCCGCGGACGCGACAAATCGCGCAACGCGTGCGAAGGCGCTGACACGGCAATGCTTCATGGATACGTCCTCCAAAGGCGTGAACCTGCGGGTAGTGCCGACTTGGAGTGAGGAGCACGCACGACGCCCCTGGGCACGATGGCCCGATTCGGGATGGCCCTGCTGTGGGGTGTACACGTGCGCTGAATTAGGGAACGATGATGTCGGTTGCAACATCGGATACAACGACCGCGGCCCGGTCGGTCGCATAATATGGAGTGCGCAAAAACCGGTGTCAAGCAATGGTCACGAACTCGATGCAGCATCGAGTCCTCAATGTAACTCTTTGAAACCGGCGCAGTTGCCTATTGAAACACCGCGTGGGCCACATCCGATTTCTGGTCGTGCGCACCAAAAACGTCAATGCGGGACTCTTCCCCCGCGAAGGACAAGCGCACCGACACTGCTGTGGATTAACGACGGGGTGCGAAAGGGAAACCGACGGTCGCGATGTTAACGCCATACTCCGGGCGTCGCAAGGGTCAGGGCACGGGGATCACTCGTAGACCTCGGCGGGGGCGCTCCGCCAGACGCAGGCCTCGCCGCCGCGCGAGCGGCATTGCTCGTGGAGCATGGCGCCCTCGAACGACGTCAGGCCCCGCAGCAGCTCCCCGTACACCGACCCGTAGAAGGCGCAGGCGGCGCCGTCGGGAAGCGCCAGGATGGAGAGAGGATGGGGCATCGAGACCTCGCTGCCCTGGGGCCGGGAGCGGAGATCGCCGCCGAAGACGTCGCGGGAAAGCCGGGCGGCGGCGCGGAACCCGATGCGCCGACCGACCCCCGCCGGCGACATCCGGGCGAGCGCGCGCGCCGGCCGGGCCCGGGATCGCGCCGCGTAGCGCGCCGCGCGCCGGCCGGCATCGGCGAACACCAGGGACGCATCGGGACGACGCCCGACCAGCCGGAGCACCGAGACGACCTCATCGAGGTCCACCGAACCGTCCCTGGCGGCCGCCTGGCGATATCGCTGAATCTGGGCCGCCACGGTCGGGCTCAGGCCCAGGCGGCGGACCACGATCTCCTCGGCCAGCTCCTCGAGGCCGTCCTCGACCGGGGTGTCGAGATTGCGGATCGCCTCGAGCAGGCTGAGCGGAATCAGGGCGGGAACGGCGGGATGTATCGACACGGAATGAATGCGCGGAAGTTAGCCGAGCCGTTAGTTTCTTTCCATCCATCATGGCCGAGCCGCCAAGGAAACCTCACCCCGACCCCGCCGGCCGCGGGACTTGCCGCGGGATGGCAGCGCTGGGGGCGCTGGCGCTCCTCACGCTCGCCGGCTGCGGCGGAGACACGCTGGCACCCCGTCCCGACCGGCCCGGCGGGAACCAGCGCGGCACGACCGGCGGCGCCACACCGATCGTCGGCGAATGGCGGAACGTCGTGATCGTTCAGGTGCCCGGCGATGTCCAGACCTGGACCACCACCTGGCGCTTCGACAATGCGGGCACCTGCCGCCAGACCGTGGTCACCGAATCGCTGGCCGAGGGCTTTCCCCGCACCACTGATCGCGCCTGTACCTACACGACCTCCGGGTCCGACATCACCATCGCCTACGCCGGCGGAGGGGAGCTGACGTTCGAGTTCTCCTTCGCGGCCTTCTCCCCCGACCGCCTCGTCCTCGATGGCTTCGAGTATCAGCGTGTCGGCTGACCTCCCGGCGCTCGACGTTCTCGTGGCCGGGGCCGGCCCGGCGGGGAGTGCCACCGCGGCGCTGCTCGCCAGGGCGGGGTACGCGGTGGCGCTCGTGGACCGCGCCGCCTTTCCCCGGGACAAGGCCTGCTCCGAGTACATGGGGCCCGAGGCGGTGCGAATCCTGGCGCGGCTCGGCGTCGTGCCTGCGCTCGAGGCCTCCGGCGCCATCGCCCTCCAGGGGACGGAGGTGACCGCCGCCCTCGGCTCCCGCCTCCGGGGCGTCTTCGCTTTGG
>CAYYXP010000127.1:0-13406 GCA_964475685.1 uncultured Gemmatimonadaceae bacterium
TCATGGAGAAGAAGATCCCGTCGTTCGACCTGATCTTCGCGGTCGACCAGTCCCGCGTGGAGGAGTCCTCACCCGACCTTTCCGGCGACCAGCGCCGGATCCTTCCGCTCCTCGACGGCACCCGGGACGTTCAACAGGTGATCGACGAGTCGGGACTGGTCGAGTTCGAGGTGGGGAAGGCGCTGTTCGGGCTCATCACTGCCGGGTTCGCCCACCGCACCGGAACGTCCGCGGCCGCCGCGCCGAAGGTGAACGACAACCGGGTCGAGGAACACCGCAATCTCGGGGTCGCGTTCTACAAGGCCGGCATGTTCGACGAGGCGCTCCGCGAGTTCCGGCGCGTCAGCGACCTCAGGCCCGGCGATGCCAGCGGCCCCTTTCATCTCGGCCTCATCTCTCTCCGGCAATCGCGGTGGTCGGACGCCGCCGAGGCGTTCCGGCAGGCGGCGGACACCGGCGGAGGCCGCCCGGCCGCGCTCCACAATCTCGGCCTCGCGCTGGAGCGGCTCGGCCGGCTCGACGAAGCGGAAATCGCCTACGGCGACGCCGCCGGACGCGCCCGCGACGATGTCCGCATGATGCTGGGGTGGAGCGTCGCGGCCCTCAAGCGCGGCGAATACACGGTGGCGCAGGGGCGGCTCGCCCGGGCGCTGGAGCTGCTGGGCGGGAAGCCGGCACCGGCGCTCTGGTACTGGGCCTCGACGCTCGCGGCTGCCGGAAGCGACGATCACGCGGGAGCGCTTCAGGCCGCGCGCGCCGGGGCGGCGGCCTACCCGGACCATCCGGTCCTGCAGAACAATCTCGCGGTGCTGCTCGAGGTCAGCGGCGACGTGGCCGGTGCCGAAACCATTCTGCGGGCCGCCCTCACCGAGAATCCGTCACTGCCACAGATCTCCAAGAATCTCGCTGATGTCCTGTACCGGAACGGGCGCTACGATGAGGCCAGGGAAGCGTACGAGCGGGCCGCGAAGCTTGCCCCCGAACTGGGCGACGATCTCTACTTCAAGCTGGGCAACATCGCGTACAAGCGGCGCGAGACGGCGCGTGCGCGGGAGAGCTGGAGCCGGGCCACCACCCTCAATCCGGGGCATGAGCTGGCCCGCGCCAACCTCGAGATGCTGGATCTGAAACGATGATCCCGGTCGACGAGGCCGAGTTCGCCGAACTCGCGCGCAAGCTCTCCCGGGGGGCCGGGGTGGAGCTCGAGGCGTACAAGGACAAGTGCGTGCGCAGGCGCATTGCCGTCCGGATGCGGGCCTGCGGAGTCCACACCTACGCGGATTACCGGGCAGTACTCGACAGGAGCCCGGCGGAATACGACCGGCTTCGGGACGCGCTGACGATCAACGTGACCCGCTTCTACCGGAACGTCGAGACCTGGAACCTGATTCGAAACGATCTGCTCCCCACCATCTGCGCCGGGCGCGAGGGGGAGATCCGGGCGTGGAGCGCGGGGTGTTCGTCCGGGGAAGAGGCGTACACCCTCGCCTCGTTGTTCGCCGAGCGGTTCGACCGCGATGGCCGTCCGGAACAGCTTCAACGGGTCGCGATCGACGCCACCGATATCGACCGGGTCAGCCTGGAGCGGGCGCGCGCGGCCCGGTATCGCGCGGAGGGGCTGGCCGAGATGCCCCCGGAACTCGTGAAGGCCTATCTCGAGCCCGAGGGTGCCGGGTATCGCGTGGCGGAGCGGGTGCGCCGGCGAGTCTTCGTGCGGCAACACGATCTCAGCCGCAAGCCGCCGCAGCGCGCGGGATATCGTCTCATCTGCTGCCGGAACGTCGTGATCTACTTCGATCGCGGGACGCAGGAACGGCTCTTCGACGACCTCGCCGCCGCGCTCGCGCCCGGCGGGTATCTCGTGCTCGGCAAGGTCGAAATGCTGTTCGGCCCGACGCGGGACCGGCTGATTCTCGTGGATCCGCGCGAGCGGGTGTACCGGCGGCCCGAATGACGCACGGCGAGATCATCGTGCGCGTGGCCGATCTCCGGGTCGGAACCGGGGAGGACATCCTAGTGACCGTCGGGCTGGGCAGCTGCGTGGCCGTGGCGCTCTACGATCCCGTGGCCCGGGTCGGCGGACTGGCCCATGTACTCCTCCCGTCGCCGGCGTTGAGCAGGGCGGACTCCAACGCGGCCAAGTTCCCCCAGACGGCGATTCCGCATCTCATGGAGCTGATGGTGCGAGAGGGCGCCAGTCCACTCCGGATGACCGGCCGCCTGGCCGGAGGGGCGAGCATGTTCGCCAGCCTGGCCCCGCGGGGCACCATTCAGATGGGGGAGCGGAACGTCGTCGCTTGCCGGCAGGTGCTGTACGCGCAGGGGATCCCGCTGACCGGTCAGGCGGTCGGGGGCGACTTCGGAAGGACGGTCAAACTTCACGCGGCGGACGGCCGGGTCGAAGTCTCGTCGGTGGCACACGGTGTCCTCTGCCTCTGATCCACGCACCGTCCTGGTCGTGGACGATAGTCCGTTCTTCCGGCGGCTGCTCACCGACGTCGTGGATGGGACCGGCGAGTTCCGGGTGATCGCCACGGCCCGGAACGGAATGGACGCGCTGAAGAAGATGCACGCGCTCGCGCCGGACATGATCCTGATGGACCTCGAGATGCCCGAACTCGACGGGCTGGGCGCCATTGGCTACATCATGTCCGAATCACCCCGGCCGATCGTCGTGGTCAGTTCCTACGCCGGGCCGGGGACAGTGGCGGCCATCCGTGCGCTGGAGCTCGGTGCGGTGGATCTGGTGGCCAAGGCGGAGGACCGGACCGAGCGCTCGACGGCGCGCTTCGCCGAGCGGCTGGTCGGCGTGCTGCGGGCCGCTCGAAGCGCCGACGTCACCCGGCTCCCGGTGCTCGCCAGGCCGGTGCACCGGGTCCCCTCGCAGGCGCTCTTCGCGTTGCCGGGTCGCGCGCGGTACTGCGTGGCGATCGCGGCCTCAACCGGAGGCCCCCGGGCCCTGGCCGAGGTGGTGCCTCAGCTCGCTGCGGGAGGGGAGGCCGCGGTGTTGATCGTCCAGCACATGCCGCCCGGGTTCACCCAGAGTCTGGCGGAGCGGCTGGCGGCCCAGAGCCGGCTGCAGGTCGTGGAGGCCAGGCAGGGAACGCCGATCGTGGCGGATACCGCGTACGTCGCGCCGGGAGATTACCACATGCGCATCGCCGTGGGTGCCGAGGGGCTGCGGCTCGATCTGGATCAGGAGCCGGCGGTGTGGGGCGTGCGCCCCGCCGCCGATCCCCTCTTCAGCACGGTGGCGCGGACCTTCGGCCCCCACGCCGTGGGTGTGGTTCTGACCGGTCTCGGGCGCGACGGGGCGGGCGGACTCCGCGAGATCCACGACGCCGGAGGCGTGGGCATCGCCCAGGACCGCGAGAGCTCCACGATCTTTGGAATGCCGAACGCCGCGGCACAGGCCGGGGGAGCCGACTGCGTGTTGCCGGTGGGCCAAATCGCGTCACGGATCCGCGAGGAGCTGGCGCGGATGGCGCGGCGATGACCGCGGTGCAGGAGGGCCGGTGCCATGGACGGCGTTGACGACATCCAGGTCGTGACCTTCCGGGTCGGGAGCCAGGAGTTCGCCCTCGACATTCTCCAGGTCGAGCGCATCCTCCGCTACGTGGCGCCCGCGCCACTCCCCAACGCGCCGGATTTCCTGGAAGGGGTGGTGCCGTACGAGGGCGGGGCGGTGCCGGTGGTGGACCTCAGAAAGCGCTTCGAGCTGGAGGCGCCGATCAGGGAGGAGACCCGGTTGATGGTGCTCGATCTGGAGGACCAGCGGATCGGGGTGCTGGTGGACGAGGTGCACCAGGTGATGACAGTGGACAGTACGACCATCACCGCGCCGGGCCCCAGCGTAAGCGGACTCGCCGCCGGCTACATCGCCGGGATCATCTCCCGCCCGGCGCGCACGATCATCATTCTCAACGCTCGCCGGCTGCTCTCCTCCACGGAGCGAATGGCACTGGCGGGGATGGGGAGCTCCTGAGATGAGCGAGCCGCTGCTCGCGCTCCTGCGGGGCCAGTTCAAGGAGATCGAAGGGCGGCTCGCGGGGGCCTCCCAGCCGGCCGAACGCGAGGCGCTGAAACGCGACATCATCGCGCTGTTCAAGCGGGTGGACGCCAGTCTGACCGATCTCGGGCAGATGAAGGAGGACATCCGCGGGCTGGTGGAGCGGTTCAAGCAGGCGGGAGCGGCGGCGGCGGCCGAGGTGGCTCCCGCGCCGCAGTTCACCGGGGCGCGGCCCGCCGTTCAGGCGGATCATCTCGGCGCGTCCACATATATAGAGAAGGGCTGGAGCCTCATCTCCCTCGGCGACTACCCCGGCGCCATCCAGTCCCTGGAGAAGGCGCTGGCCCTTTCGCCCGGGACGGTGCAGGCGCAGTCACTGCTCGGATGGGCCCAGATGCTCCACGAGAACTACGACGACGCGCTCGGCACCTTCTCCAAGGTCCTGATGAAGGAGCCGGCCAATGCCCTGGCGCGCATCAACGTCGGCTACCTCTGCCTCAAGAAGCGGATCTTCGGGGAAGCGATCGAGCATCTCTCCAAGGCCATCCGCCTCGACAACGACCGGAAGGCGACGCTGTACGCGCACTACTACCTCGGCCTGGTGTACCTGGAACGCGAGATGTACGAGGATGCCCAGACCTTCTTCCGGAAGACGCTCAAGCTCGGGCCCAACCTGATCGAGGCCTACTTCGAGCTCGGTCGCGCACTCTGGTTCTCCGGCCAGCGTGAAGAGGCCTTGAAAGCATGGAGCGAAGGGCACAAGGCCAACAAGTTCAACCCGTGGGCCAAGCGCTGCAAGGAAATGATGGATGTGGCGGCCGCCGGAGGTGAGGTTCCGCGCAGCCATCTCTCCTAGCGCTTCTCCTCGTCACCCTCGGCGCCCCATCTCCCGGGCCTCCGACCGCGGTCCAGGTCGGGCAGGTGACCGCCGTCGCCTGGCCCGGGCAGATGTCCCTCGCCATCTCGCTGGCCCGGATTGCCGGCCGTCCGACCGCGTGGCCCGGTTTGGGAACAGTGGATCCGGGCCCGATCCGGCTCATCGTCGTGCCCGATAGCCGCCGGCTCGATTCCCTCACCAGCGGCCGGGCGCCGTCGTGGGGGGCGGCGATTGCGGTTCCCGAAGCGCGCACGATCGTCCTCCGCGCCGACGCCGGGGGCCTCCAGCAGACGCTGCGACACGAACTCGCCCACCTGGCCCTGCACCGGGCGGTGCGAGTGAGGGTGCCGCTCTGGTTCGACGAGGGCTACGCGGGATGGGCCGCGGGAGAGTGGGAGCGCCTGGGGGGCCTCGAGCTCAATCTCTCCGTCGTGCGCGGGGCGGTTCCGGACCTCAGAACCCTCGATGGGGCGCTACGTGGCACCCCGTCCACGGCGGACGCCGCCTATGCACTCGCGGTGTCGGCGGTTCTCGAGTTGGCTCGGCGCAACCCTTCGGGCTCCCTCGATCCGCTGATGTCCCGGTTGGCGGCGGGGGAGGATTTCGAGGCCGCCGTGCTGGGAACCACCGGGCTCCCCATCGGCCGGTTCGAGGAAGGTTGGCAGCGGGCCGTCAAGCGACGGTACAACCTGGGTATCTGGCTGGTGGCAGGCGGCGGATGGTTGCTCATGGCCGGGGTGGTGGTGGTGCTGGTGCAGATGCGTCGGCGGAGGGACCGTCCCCGTCGGGCGGCACTCGACGAAGGATGGGACATAGACCCCGAAGATGCAGGGGGATCAGAACTTGACCGAACCCTGTAACGGTAGTAGCCTCATGCCCTATGTCTGGAACTCGCCCATCGGTCGCGCCGCGGCGCTTTCTCCTCGCCCGCCGGAATCTGGTGATTCTCGCCGTAGCCGTGCTCGTCCTGATTGCCGGTTACCTGACCCTGTTGGCGGGGCATCCCAGCGCCGCCGCGGTGCTTCTGGTGATCGGATATTGCGTGTTGTTTCCTGTCGGCATCGCCCTCTAGCGGCGGGCGGACGGTCACGGCACGGTCCCTGCGCAGGGCAGGCCTTCCAGCGCGGGGCCGCGCGAGTCCCCGGGCGAATAGCTCAGCTGGTTCAGAGCGCCTGCCTTACACGCAGGAAGTCGGGGGTTCGAATCCCTCTTCGCCCATTTGTCGCCGCGCGCCGAGCGCCGGTGTGAGTGGCCCCGCGGGGCCGACCACTTGTGGAGGCTTTGGAATGTTTCTGCTTCGGCTCGCCGCTTGCGCACTGATCGGCACCGCGCTGGCTTCACCAGCGAGGGCCCAGGGAATTCCTCGCGGGGCCCGGGTGACCAATGCCAGCAACGCCGCGCCCCGCATCATGGTCGCCAACCCCTTCGTGTTTGCCGCCGTCGACTCCGCCCCCTCGGTGAAGATCGGCACGTCGATGCGGGAGGCAATGAAGGGCACTGTCGGGCGGGATTTCCAGGTCGTCGAGCAGGAGCAGATGAACGATGCCCTCAAGCAGTACGGCTATCCGGTGGACGCCATTCTGAGTCCGGCTCTCGCCACCACCCTCGCCAAGAACATCCAGGCCCGGTTCGTCGTGAACTCCACCATGGCCAAGGCCGAGGCCGAGGCCGGGCGCTACACGGTCACCGCGCGCCTCATCGGCGTGAACGATGACGCCGGCAATGTGGTCACCCTCGCCCAGAACGCGGGGGAGACCTCCGAGGCGTTCGGCAAGCGCATGGTGGGTGCGCTCGAGCCTGCCGTCAAGTCGATCAACGATTCCAAGTCGTGCGTTGACCAGCGGACGGCCAAGCCGGACAAGGCCGTGGAGGCGGCCAACAAGGCGACCAAGACGGTGCCCAACCACGGGCTCGCGGAGTACTGCCTCGCGCTCATCGCGGGGGACAGGAAGGCGCCCCGCGAAGAAGTCGTGAAGCACCTGCAGGCCTCGACCAGAGGCGATCCGCTGAGTCTCCCGGTGTGGACCGCGCTGGCCACCCAGTACCAGCAGGCCAACGACACCGCCAACACGCTGCTCGCGTTCAAGCAGATGCTGCGCGTCGCGCCGACCAACCAGAAGCTGCGCGAGGAGCTTTTCAAGTACTTCCTCCAGTCCGGGCACCCCGAGACAGCGCTCGAGGTGGCGGACGAAGGACTCAAGCTCGATCCGTACAACGCCGACCTGTACGACCTGAAGAGCAACGCCTGTCTCTTCCTCAGCAACTTCAAGTGCGCGGTGGACGCGCTCGAGACGATGTACGCCACGGACAGCACCAAGGCCGACACCCTCTTCTTCACCAAGATTTCCGCGGCGGCGGCCGAGGGCGAGCAGCCCGATACCGTCCGGCTGCTCAAGTGGGCGCAGACCGGCGTCAAGAAGTACCCCGACAATCCCACCCTGCTCGGCTATCTCAACAGGGCCTACGCCATGACGGGGCAGACGGACAGCGTGGTCTCGGTCACCAACCGGATCATCGCCAAGGACCCGACGGCGGTCGGTCCGGCGCTGGCGGCGGCGAAGTCGCTGGTCGACGGGAAGCGGCCGAAGGAGGCGGTTCCGTTCATCGACTTCGCCATCAAGAACGGCGACGCCCAGGCCAAGGAGAACGCCGCGGCGCTCCTGTACCAGGGCGGCGCGTCACTCCTCCAGCAGCCCCAGGACCTGCCCGGGGCTGCGGAGCTGCTCCGGAAGTCCGTGAGCACCGCCAACCCGGCCGGAAAGGTGGGCCCCGCCTCCAACTACCTGCTGGGCCTCGCCACCCTGTTTCAGGTGCCGCAGATCGATCCGGAGGCGGAGAAGCAGAAGTCCTGCGACCTGGCCAAGCAGGAGCAGGCGCTGCTGACCGAGTCCGAGGCGGCGCTGGAGGCGGGCAGGAAGGTCAACGAGGAGGCGGTGGCCAAGAACCTCGGCATCATCGCGAAGTACAAACCCCGGATCGCGTCCATGCTGAAGGCGTACTGCAAGTAGCTCCCTTCCCATAGCCTATCGACGCCGCCCGACCTATATTCCGCGCGCGTTGCAGGGGGCTGTAGCTCAGCTTGGTTAGAGTGCCGCACTGTCACTGCGGAGGTCGCGGGTTCGAGCCCCGTCAGCCCCGTGATCACCACCCCGTCCCCCGCGGACGGGGTGTTGCGTTTCCGACCCTCGAGCCGGACATGACCGTCCCGACCACGCCCACTCACGTTCCGGTCCTCCTGGCCCCGGTGCTCGCCGCGGCCGCGGGAGCGCGCCGGGTGGTGGACGCCACACTGGGAGACGGGGGTCATGCGGCGGGCCTCCTCGCGTCCGGGGCCGAGCTGCTCGGGATCGACCGGGACCCGGGGGCGATTGCCGTGAGCCGGGGGCGGCTCGGCGAGGCAGGTGCCCGCTACCTGAACGCTCCGTACGCCGACCCCGCCGTGCTGGCCGGCGTCGCCGCCTTTTGTCCCGAATTCATCCTCGTGGACCTGGGCGTCTCGTCCAGGCAGCTGGACGAGACCGCGCGCGGTTTTACTTTCCGTCCGGGCGCGCCGCTGGACATGCGGATGGGTGACGGGGGTCGGACCGCCGCCGATTTCCTGAATCACGTCGAGGAACGGGAGCTGGCGCGCGTGTTCGCCGACTACGGCGACGAGCGCAGGGCCCGCCGGCTGGCTGGAGAGGTGGCGCGCCGCAGGAAGCGGCAGCCGTTCGCGACGAGCGACGATCTGGTCAATGCCATCCGGGCGGTGCTGGGGCCGCGCGCGGGGCCGCCGGACTTCGCCCGGCTCTTTCAGGCCGTGCGCATCGCCGTGAACGACGAGCTGGCCGGGCTCGCCCGCGCGCTCCCCGCGTTTCGTGACGCGCTCACCGCGGGTGGCCGGCTGGCCGTCATCACCTATCATTCGGGCGAGGACCGGCTGGTGAAGCAGGCCTTTCGCGAGTGGGCGAGCGACTGCACCTGCCCGCCTCGCCAGCCGGTCTGCACCTGCCGCGGGCGAGCGCTCGGACGAGTGGAGCCGCGGAAGCCGGTTCTGCCCGGGCCGGACGAATTGTCGGAGAATCCTCGCTCCCGCAGCGCCAAGCTCCGGATCTTCAGGGTCGCCGATGCGCCTTAAGGGCCGCCACTGGATGGTGATCTGGCTGTTGACCCTCCTCTGTGTGCTCGTCGCCATCACGACGCGGCAGACCGCGGGCTTTCGCACGGCCCGGCGGGTGCGTGAGCTCCGCGAGGAGCGACTGGCGCTGGAAGCGCGGCGGGCCGACATGGAGCGGCGGATCAGGATGGCCTCGAGCCGCCAGGTCCTCGTGCCGATCGCCGAGCGGCTGCTCGGCCTTCACGAGCCGAGCGATTCGGAGTTCGTGATCTTCGCCCTCCCCAGGTCCGGTTCAGGCAAGCGCTGATGGCCAAGGTCAGCCACCGAATCGCGGTACTTCAGTTCGGCTTCTCCCTGGCGGTTCTGGCGGTGGTCGGCCGCTCGGCCTACGTCCAGATCGTGCAGCGGGAGCGCTGGGCCCGTGAGGCCGAGCAACAGCGGACGGTGCGCGCGGTGCTTCCCGCCCGCCGCGGAGCGCTCTACGACCGCAACGGCGTTCCGCTCGCGATCACGCAGGAGTTCTACCACGTCGGGGTGGCGCCGAACGAGCTCGAGGACATCCGGACCGGCTTCGTGCTGCTGGTCCGCAGCCTGGGAGTCTCCGCCCCGGCGCTCGATCGGGAGTTTCAGGCGCGGAAGCGCTGGATCTACCTCCACGGCCCCTTCAACGCGACCCAGGTGCAACCGCTCCGGGGCGTCAGCGGGATCCACCTCGACGGCGATTTCCAGCGATTCTATCCGTCACGCGACCTGGCCCGCCCGATCATCGGCGGAATCGATCCGGACCGCTCCTCCGGGGCGGCAGGGCTCGAGCTGAGCCTGGATTCGATCCTCACCGGACACCCCGGAGAAGCGGTCTTCCTCAAGGACCGCGCGGGGCGGCGATACGAGTCGCCGGGCCGCATGGTACGCGAGCCGGTGGCGGGGAACGACGTGGTGCTCACTCTCGACGCCGAACTGCAGGAGATCGCCGAGCAGGGGCTGGATGACGCGCTTGGGGAATTGAAGGCCGAGAGCGGGGACGTCGTGTTTCTCGACCCGGCGAGCGGGGAGCTTCTCGCGCTGGCCTCCCGGCAGGCGGCACCGGGAGAGCGCCCGCGTGCCTCCACGTTCACCGACCCGTTCGAGCCGGGATCCACGGCCAAGCTCTTCACCGCGGCGGCGCTGCTGATCCACCGCCGGGTGGACAGCGCGGATGCCGTGTCCGGGGAGAACGGGACGTGGGAGATGCCGGTCAATGCTGCCGGGCGGACCCGGGCGATCCACGACGCCCATGCGTCGAAGGGGAAGCTGACTCTCGCCCAGGCTATCCAGGTCTCGAGCAACATCGCCATGGCCAAGTTCTCCTCCCGGCTCACGCCGGAGGAGCAGTTCGAGGTCCTCCGTGATTTCGGCTTCGGGACGCCGACGGCCGCCGAGTTCCCGTCGGAATCGCGCGGGCGGCTCGCGAGACCCGACCGGTGGCAACTGATGTACACCCGCGCGAGCATGGCAATGGGCTACGAGATCGGCGTGACGCCGGTGCAGCTCGCCGCGGCCTACGCGGCGATCGCCAACGACGGGGTGCTGTTGGCGCCGACCCTGGTGAAGGAGGTCCGGGACCCCGCGGGCACGCTGCTCTACCGGCATCGTCCCGAGCCGGTCCGACGGGTCATCAGCTCCGAGGTCGCAACCAGGCTGCGCGGCTTTCTGCGTGAGGCCGTGGGGGAGGGGGGGACCGGCGGCCGGGGCCAGCTTTCCAACTACGAGCTGCTGGGGAAGACCGGCACCGCCAAGCGCTTCGAAGGCGGGCGGTACGTTGAGGGCGAATACACCGCCTCGTTCGCCGCCCTCTTTCCCGCCGATGACCCCCAACTCGTGGTGATCGTGAAAATCGACAACCCCACGGGGAGCTATTACGGGGGGCTCACCGCCGCCCCGGTCACGAGGACGATGCTCCAGCAGGCCCTCGCCTCGCGCCGGGTGGCAATCGACCGGGGACGTTTCGCCACGCGCGACTCCACGCCGGTGGAGGAGCCGAAAGCGGCCAGCGCCCCCGCAGGCAAGCCCGCGGTCGTCCTTCCCTGGCCGGCTCGCTTCGACCCGCCGAACGTGAGCCCGCTCCCGGTGCCGAGCGTGGTGGGGCGGGGGGTCCGTGAAGCGGCGCTTGCGCTGCACCGGCGCGGCTTCCGGGTGAACCTCCAGGGAATCGGACGAGTCGTCCGCACCCAGCCCGAGGCCGGCGAGAGCGCACCTCCGGGCACATCGGTGTTCGTGTATGCGGAGTAGCGCTCTCCTTGCTGCGCTCCGGCGGGAGGACCTCCTCCTCTCCGCTCCGCCGGAGCTGCCTTCGCTCACCGGCGTCGGCGTGGACAGCCGCTCGGTGCGTCCGGGAATGCTCTTCGTGGCGGTGCGGGGCTCCCAGGCCGACGGCCACCGGTTCGTCGCCGACGCCGTGCGCCGGGGCGCCGCGGCCGTCGTCGTGGAGCAGCCCCAGGCCACCCCGGTGCCGGAAATCGTGGTGCGCGACGGGCGGCGTGCCGCCGTGGCGCTGGGCGCCGCGTGGTTCGAGTATCCCGCGCGGCACCTGACTCTTCTCGGGGTGACGGGCACCAACGGGAAGACGACGACCACCGGACTTCTCAGGCACATTCTCAATGAGCGGGGCACTGCCGGAAGCATCGGGACGCTCGGCGCGTTCGATGGGAACAACCAGCCCATCGAGTCGGCGGCCGGGTCGCTCACCACTCCCGGGCCGGTCGATCTCCAGGCGACACTCGCGGCGCTGGTCGCGCGGGGAACGACCCACGTGGTGATGGAGGCGTCGTCGCACAGTCTCGATCAGGAACGCCTGGACGGTCTGGTCTTCGCGGCCGGCGTCTTCACCAATCTGACTCGCGACCACCTCGACTACCATGGGACGATGGAGGACTACCTCGCGTCCAAGCTCAAGTTGAGCTCCCTCCTCGGCACGAGCGGGCTCGAGGTCGTGAATCTCGACGACGAGGCATGGCGGGCGCTCCCCTCCCGGTCGCCCCGCATCACCTTCGGCCTCCACCCCGCGGCCGATGTCCGCGCCACCGGTGTCGTGCTGGACGCGGCGGGGAGCCGGTTCGAGATCGGAGGACGCTTCGGGACGATGGAGGTATCACTGCCGCTGCTCGGAGACTTCAACGTGGCCAACGCCCTCGCGGCCGCGGCCTGCGCCCTCGGTCTCGGCCAGCCGCCGGAAAACGTCGTCGCCCGCCTGGCGAACGTCCCCCAGGTCCCCGGCCGGATGGAGCGGATATCGGAGGTGCCGTGCATCGTGCTCCGGGACTACGCGCATACCCCGGACGCGCTGGCTCGCGCGCTTGCGACGCTGCGGCCGCTCACCCGCGGGCGCCTCATCGTCGTGTTCGGTTGCGGCGGCGACCGCGACCGGGGCAAGCGGCCGCTCATGGGACGGATCGCGGCCGAAGGGTCGGATCTCGCGATCGTGACATCGGACAACCCGCGCACCGAGGACCCCGACGCGATCATTGACGACGTGGAGCAGGGGATGGGGAGCGCGCCCCACCGACGGATCGCCGACCGCCTGGCCGCCATCCACACTGCGCTCGACGAAGCCCGGCCGGGGGACACCGTGCTGCTCGCCGGGAAGGGACACGAGACGTATCAGGTCATCGGCACCGACAAGGTGTCGTTCGACGAGCGGGAAATCGTGAGTCAGGCCGTGAAAGGCAGGCGATGAGCTGGAGTGAGGCGGACGTCCGCTCCGCGCTCCGGCTCCCTCCTCCCGCCGGGGCCGATCCAGTCACGTTCAGCGGGATCACCACCGACAGCCGCGCCGTGACGCCGGGGGCGCTCTTCGTCGCGCTCGTGGGGGAGCGCTTCGACGGCCACGACTATCTCGCAGCGGCGGTAGCATCGGGGGCGCGAGGCGCGGTGGTCCGGCAGGGAACGGCGCCCGTAGCCGGCCTCACGTTGTTCGAGGTGGCCGACACGCTCGTCGCGCTCGGCGATCTGGCCCGGGCCAGGCGCCGGACGATCACCGGCCCCGTCGTGGCGATCACCGGCACCAACGGCAAGACGAGCACGAAGGAGATGCTCGCGGCGGTGCTCGGCACCCGATACCACGTCCATGCCACCCGGGCCAACCTCAACAACCTGATCGGCGTTCCGCTCACCATCCTGGAGGCGCCTCCGGAGACCGATGCGCTGGTGGTCGAAGCGGGCGCCAGCGTGCCGGGAGAGATCGCGCGCGCACGGCAGGTCATCGAGCCCGACATCACCGTAGTGACCAATGCCGTGGCCGGCCACCTCGAGGGGTTCGGCTCGCTCGCCAGCGTCATCGCGGAAAAGCTGTCGCTCACCGAAGGGGTCGCGCTCGCCGTGGTCGGGCCGGAGCCGCCGGAGCTGGCGGCCGGGGCGCGGCTCCGCGCGAGGAGCGTCCGGACCGCCGG
>CAYYXP010000128.1:0-1666 GCA_964475685.1 uncultured Gemmatimonadaceae bacterium
TGTATGTGCGAGAACATGGGTTGGCCGGGCCCCCCGGACCTGGATCGCAGCAGTCGAGGTCCCCACCTCTTACCGCGTCTCGAGAACGCGCATCCCGGCCACCAGCCGCGCAAACCGGGGATCGGACCGGATGGCGTCGAAGTGCCTTTCCTCCAGGTGGATCCGCAAGTGGGCGGTGGGGACCGGAACGCGCTCGAGGAAATCAATGGCTTGGCGCTCCTCACCGGCCGCGACCAGCACGGCGGCCCACGCGACTACCTCGTGAACACCCAGGGTGTCCGGGCGAGGGGCGTAGGCTCGGAGCCGTGTCAGCCGCGCTCGCGCGCCGGTGCTGTCTCCGCTTCGCCGATCCAGGGCGAGCAACACACTCTCGCCCGAAAGCACATCTTCCTGGGGCCTGAGTTGGACCGCGGTTTCCCCGTCCGCACGCGCACCTCCAGTGTCCCCGGTGACCATCCGCAGCAGCGCCCGCTCGGCATATGCCTGGTAGAAGCCCGGGTAAACCGCAGTGGAGCTGTCGAGCCAGCGGCGTGCTTCCTCGAATCGGCGCCCCGCCATGTCGATCCAGCCGAGGTGGAGGAGGCTCATTGGCCGGTCGGGCTCGTTGGCCAGTGCCTCGCGGAATTGGGCAGCCGCGGAGTCACCCTCCCCCAGGAGTCGCAGGATCATGCCGTATTCGTGGTGCGCCTCCGCGCTGCCTGGGTCCAGGCTCACCGCCCGCTGGAGGGCCTCGCGGGCCCCAGCCATGGTACCCGGATTCCGGTGCGTCAGGAGTGGGCCGCGCGCCTGCCATACCTCCGCAATCGTGCTATCGAGCTGCATGGCCCGCTCGGCGGCTTCCCACCCCCGGGAGAGGATGCTTTCCGGTGACAGTCCCTCGTAGGACCATCCCCAGTCGAGGAGGAGGCCGTGGGCGTAGGCAAGCCGCGCGTGAGCCAGCGCGAACGTCGGGTCGAGCCGAGCGGCCTCCGAGTACGCCTCGATCGCCCGTTCCACGGCCCGGGGGCTGCGTTGAGCCAGGAAGTAGTTGCCGCGCAGCAACCGGTCATAGGCGGCCGGGTTGCGGGTCGGTTTGGCCCTCGCGGGAACCGATTCCGCCGGGATCAGATGCCCGACGACGGCCCGTGCAACATCCACGGCTATTTCATCCTGCAGGTCCAGGAGGTTCGCCGCAGCGCGGTCATAGCTTCGGCTCCAGGTCCGGAAGCCGTCGGAAGCGTTGACGAGACGGACCGAGAAGCGCACCCGCTCACCCGCGCGGCGCACACTCCCTTCCACCAGGTAGCGAAGACCCATTGCCCGGGCGTGCTCCGAGAGGCCGGCACTGTCGGCTCGTTCGAGGCGACCGACTGCTGTGCGGCCGGCCACACTCAGCTCCGAGAAGTCGCCGAGGCGCGAGGCGATCTCCTCGGCCATACCCTGCGCGAGGTACGCGTCGGCCGTGTCAGTCGAGAGGTTGGCAAAGGGGAGGACCGCGATTCTATCCGGGGCAGCCCCGGCCGTGGAGAGTGAAGCGGGGCGATTGAGGTGAGACGATATCCACCAGGCGCCGAACGCGATGGCCACCGCGGCGGCGCCGATGGCGAGCGGCACGGAACGCCTCCGTGGCCGCGGTGGCGTGGAGGGGACGAGCTCCGTGCGGGACGCGGCCTCCGCCAGCGCGTCG
>CAYYXP010000129.1:0-2078 GCA_964475685.1 uncultured Gemmatimonadaceae bacterium
CCGGCCGCCAGGCCGCCTGTCCCCAGGCTTGCGCTGTGGCGAACAGGATCAGCCCGCCCAGCCAACCCGCCGCCCGCCCTTGAACCAAACCGGTCGCCGTTTTCATTCGATAAGGGATCGAGCCCGTCACCCGGCCATCGCTAACTTGCGCTTCCCCGCCAGCCTCACCTTGCCGTTGGCGCCCGCGCCTGCCGCCTTGCCTCCAAGGGCCCCGCACGCACGCATCGCAGCATCGAGACGGCCCATCTCCTCCGTGCACATGCCGGGGTCGAGCTCCTGCTGCCGCCGCCAGTTCTCGGTCAGTAGCGCCCCCACTTGCCCGAGGTCCGCTGCCTTCAGCGCCTCGACCATCCGCTCGGCGACATCGCGCAGTGCGTGCAGCGCGCCGGTGACGGCCGGCTGGCCGCGCTCGTAGGCCTGCATGACCCGGGTGATGGTGCCTCCGGAAAAGCGGGAGGCACCGGTATAGCACAACACCATCCGCCGCTCCAGCTCGCTCACGAACGGGGGATCCAGCTGCAGCCGCTCGATTTCGGCAACCGGATCTCGAAAGCGGAGGCGAAGGAAGCCACCGAAAGTGGAGGAAAACTGGTCCTGACGCCCTCCGGCTATCCCCGCCTCCACCGACTCGAGCCGGCAGGCCAGGTCGGCCACCTCCCTGGCGCCCGGACGCTCCCCCCGGGCTGCAGCGAGCGCCGTGACGAGGGCGACGTCGAGCGCGCCGGAGCTGCCGAGTCCCGATCCCGGCGGCGCGTCCGACTCGGTCTGCACGGTGCACGAGTGCACCGGGAGCAGGCGGACCCCTGCCGACAGCAATGCGAGAGGACCGCCACGATCGAGTCGCGAGACATCGGTGACCTCGACCGTCTCTCCAAGGTCCCGCGCGTCGAGACGCAACCCCGCGGCGCCGGGACGGACCTCCGCCCGGGCGTAGAGGGCGATCGTCGCGGCCACGACAGTGCCGCCTTCCCTTGCCGAGAATGGCGGGACGTCGGTCCACCCCCCGGCGAAGTCGAGACGAACCGGCGCGGCGAAATGGGATGGCTTGGTCATCGGGGAATCCACCAGTCGTGGACCGTAGCCAGCTCTCCGCGCAGATCCATCGTCACCCCCCGGAGCCTCCGGTTCATCCCCTGGAGTCCGCGCGCATGGTAGAGGAAGGCCACCGGCACCGAATCGGCGAAGAGCCGCTGGGCCGCACCGGGATCGGCCTGGGCGGGCATACCGGCCAGCGTAGCGAGCGGACCGAGATACCCGAGGCCGGCATCGCCGGTAATCCCGAGGACCGCCGCGTCGAAGTCGTGCGCAGGCCCGTACACCCTGGCGAGAAACGCCGACAGCTCCAGTTGCCGGATGACGACATCGAACCCCGCCCGGGCAAGTTGCGCCTGCACCATCTGCTCCAGCGCCGCCTCGCCGCTCCCGACCGTCAGCAGCTCGAAACCGATCCGCGCCGGCCGTTCCTTCGGCGGCAGCGGCGGCGCCTGGCTCGCGGCCACCGCAAGATAGCCGGGCACATCCGGCGGAACCGGGCCCAGCGCGGGCGCCCCGAAGCCGTACAGATAGCCGTCCACGATCTCGCGACGATCGAGCGCACCATCGAGCGCGCGGCGCGCTGCCGGAGCGTCGAACGGCGGGCGCCGGGTGTTGAGCACGATCCCATAGGTCAGGAGGAGCGGATAGGTCAGCACGGCGAGATCGGGGTCGCGCTCCACGAATGTCGCATGCGCCGGCTGGATGCCCGCCACGTCCAGCTCGCCTGCCGTGAGCGCCGCCAGCTTGGTCGTCGGCTCATCCACCACGACGACGATGAACCGGTCGAGTCGGGGCGGTCCGCCCAGCGACGGGGGAAACTCACTGTTCGCGGCGAAGACCCAGCGCCTGTTGGCTTCGTGGGCCACGAACCGGAACGGCCCGTTGCCCACCGGCGCCGCGTTCCAGCCGGCCTCCCGAAGCCGGGAATGGGGCACGGAATCGAAGAGATGGGCGGGGAGAATGGCGAGGTCGGTGAGCACATCGGGGAAGGTCGCTTGCGGAGCGGAGAATCGGAGCGCCAGCGTCGAATCGTCGGCCACGGC
>CAYYXP010000130.1:0-4824 GCA_964475685.1 uncultured Gemmatimonadaceae bacterium
TAGCGACTTAGAGATACCGCTCCGGATCGGAAGAGTCCTGGTTCGAGCCCAGGAGGAGCAGCCCTGTGCGTGCACTCCGCTTGAAGGAGGGGCACTTCTGCTGTGCATACGGCTATTGCCCTCTCAGGTACCAAGCCCTACGGTACCTTGTTGGCTGGGCGGATCATTTCCGCCGAGCCGGGCGTTCTCTAAGTCATCAACTGGAGGAAGCAATGGCCAAGGTCATATGCGTGCTCTATGACGATCCCGTCACGGGATACCCGAAGTCATATGCCCGGGACGATATCCCCAGGTTGCAACACTACCCCGGCGGCCAAACCTTGCCGACACCCGAGAAGGTGGACTTCAAGCCGGGGCAGCTCTTGGGGAGCGTTTCGGGAGAACTCGGTCTTCGCAAGCTTCTCGAAGGCCGAGGTCACCGGCTGGTCGTTACTGCCGACAAGGACGGAGCGGCCTCGATCTTTGACCGCGAACTGCCGGATGCGGAGATCGTAATCTCGCAACCGTTCTGGCCGGCCTACCTCACCAAGGAGCGCATCGCCAAGGCTCCGAAGCTCAAGCTGGCAATCACCGCGGGCATCGGGTCGGATCACGTCGACCTCCAGGCCGCCATCGAGCGGGGGATGACAGTCGCCGAGGTCACCTATTGCAACAGCATCAGCGTATCCGAGCACGTCGTGATGATGATCCTCGCGTTGGTGCGTAACTACATCCCGTCGTATCAGTGGGTGGTCGACGGCGGCTGGAACATCGCGGACTGCGTGTCCCGCTCCTACGATCTGGAAGGGATGGCGGTCGGCACGGTGGCCGCTGGTCGCATCGGCACCGCGGTCCTGCGCCGGCTCAAGCCTTTCGACGTCACGTTGCACTACACCGATCGGCACCGGCTGCCGGCCAGTGTCGAGCAGGAGCTGAACGCGACCTTCCATCCGACGGCCGAGTCGCTGGTGCGGGTCTGTGATGTGGTCACGATCAATGCCCCGCTGCACCCGGAGACCGAGCATCTGTTCAATGACGCGCTCATCGCCAAGATGAAGCGGGGCGCCTATCTGGTGAATACCGCGCGAGGCAAGATTTGCGACCGTGATGCGGTCGTGCGGGGGCTCGAAAGCGGGCAGCTCGCCGGGTACGCGGGCGACGTCTGGTTTCCCCAGCCGGCCCCGAGGGATCACCCCTGGCGGACCATGCCGCACCACGGGATGACACCGCATGTGTCCGGGACGAGCCTGTCGGCCCAAGCGCGCTACGCCGCCGGGGTGCGCGAGATTCTGGAATGCTGGTTCGAGGGGCGTCCCATTCGGGAGGAATACTTGATTGTCGCCGGCGGCAAGCTGGCCGGGGCCGGGGCGCATTCGTACAGCGCTGGCAATGTCACCGGCGGCTCGGAGGAGGCGGCGCGATTCAAGAAATGACGGGGGAGTCGTGAAGGAATCGTGACGACGGGATGAGGAAGTTCTCAGCGCCGGTTCACCGGACCTTTCGGGATCGGGACCCAGAATGGGACCGTGACCACCGTCCAGATCACCCCCAACCGCCTGGCCCGTTACGACGTGCCGGGGCCCCGTTACACCAGCTACCCCACCGTCCCCTTCTGGAAGACGCCGTTCGGGGCGGAGGAGTATCGGGAAGCGCTGCGGGACCTCGCCCGACTCGAGTGGGACCCGGTGTCGGTGTACGTGCACCTCCCCTTCTGCGGCTACCGCTGTCACTACTGCGGCTGCAACGTCGCCGTCACCACCCGCACCGACGTGGTCGAGCGCTATCTCGACCGGGTGGAGCGGGAGCTGGATCTGGTCACCGGCATCGTGGGCCACAGCCGCCGGGTCGTGCAGCTCCACCTGGGCGGCGGCACGCCGAATCAGCTGACCGTGGAGCAGTTCGGCCGGCTGGTCGAAATGCTGGAGCGCCGGTTCGCCTTCGCGCCCACTGCCGAGCGCTCTGTCGAGGCCGATCCCCGGCTGACGACCCGCGAACAGGTCGAGGCACTCAGGGCGTTCGGCTTCCAGCGTGTCAGCTACGGCGTGCAGGACTTCGATCCGGTGGTGATGGAGGCGATCGGGCGGGTGCAGCCCGAAGCGGTGGTGCGGACGGCGGTGGAGCTCTCGCGGGCGGTGGAGTTCGAGGGGATCAACATCGACCTGATCTACGGGCTTCCCAGGCAGACCACGGAGAGCTTCGCGCGCACGCTCGAGACCGCCCTCACCCTCATGCCCGACCGGGTCGCCTGCTACAGTTACGCCCACGTGCCGCAGGTGCGGCACAACCAGCGGTTGATCGACGTCTCGGCGCTTCCGTCGCGGGAGGAGAAGCTGCAGCTCTTCCGGATGGCGGTGGATGCGTTCACCGGCAGCGGATACGAGTGGATCGGCATGGACCACTTCGCCCGCCCGACGGACGATCTGGCGGTCGCCTCCCGCGAGCGGCGGCTACATCGCGATTTCATGGGCTACACGACGCGTCCGGCGCCGCACCTCCTGGCCTTCGGCATGAGCGCCATCGGTGACGTGGCGGGCCGCTTCGTGCAGAACGTGCCGCGCACCGGCGCCTACCAGCGTGTTCTCGACGACGGGGAGCTTCCCGTCGAGCGCGGCCACCGCCTGACCGAGGACGACCTTTGCCGCCGCGCCGCCATCCTCAACCTGATGTGCAACCTGGAGCTGCCGTACCACCTGGTGCCGCCGCCGGAGGAGGAGAGCCACGCCCGCCTGCGGCCACTGGTGGAGGACGGGCTGATTTCGGCGTGGCCCGACCGATACGAGGTGACGCCGGTCGGCCGCTACTTCCTGCGCAATATCGCCATGGCGCTCGACGCCTATCTCCCTCAGCAGCAGCCGGCGACCCGGCCGGTCTTCAGCCGGACGGTGTGAGCTATACCTTTTTCGCGACCGCGCGTGCCAGCTCGACCATGGCGTCGGTCTTCCCACCGGCGCCCGGCGCCCTCAGCTCCAGATTGATCAGCGCCCGCCCCTTCACCGCCGCCACCTTCAGGTCGTCTTCTTCGCCGTACACCCAGCCCTGATCTCCGATCGCCACCGGGCGATCGTCTTCGTGCATTGACTTGGAAGGCTTGATCTTCTCGAACGCGGCGTCATCCTCCGCGACGGTCACGATGACCATCATGGTGTTAATGGCCTCATTGATGTAGGAGCACTGGTAGGACTTGACCCCCTTGAGGAGCGATTGGCCGTCGGCGGCCACATAGCCGGGCTGGGACTTGGGCAGGACCGTGGCCACCTGGGCCGGGGTGAGCAGCTCGCACGGCTTGATGTCGCCGGGGCGTGCGGCGGCGAGGGTCAGGGACGCGGCGGCAAGGGTCGGGAAAGCGAGAGGGCGGGGACGCGAGGCAGGCATGGGTTCCTCCTGGGGGGTCTTGGGGTCAGCCTACGGCTCGCGCCGGGCGGCGTCAAGAGAGGGCGCCAGCACGATCACGTCCGAAGGGGCCTCGCGATCATGATCCCGGTCGAGCGGCGAATGGCGGCGACGTATTCGGGAAGTGTCGCCCTGGTGATTTCCACCACCCCGCCCGAGAGCGGAGCGTGGAGGACCCGCAGGATCCCGTCCCCTCCCCGATAGGCGAAGGCGGCGTGGCTCACGTCGAGCCCGGGGATTGCAGTCGCAAACGCCAGCACGTCTCCACTCTCGATGCGATCGGCCGCCTCCGCAATGCGATCGGTGGGGACCACACTGCGCGGACGCTCGTCGAGTCGCTGCTCCATCGCGCCGATCTCCCGGAACACGGATGCATCGGCGAGGGCGGGGTAGCTGTCGCGATGCCCGGTCATGAATCGGAGCGGACGCGCATCCTCCACCCCGCCCAGCTCCCCGCCGAGGCTCCGGACGAGGCCTCGCTTCTCTCCGTCGGCGATCCACTCGCTGAAGTAGTGCAGGCGTGAGGAGTACCCGCGGCGCTCCCCGTTGCGGTACCGCATCCGCTCGATTTCCCGTCCGAACCGCTCCCACGAGGGGGCGCCCTCGACTTCCGCCGCCCGCGCCACGGCGAGGCACGACTCCACCAGGGTGACGCAATCGAAGCGGGTCAGCGAGAGCGTGAGCGACTCGGTGCCCGCCGGGCTGCCGCCGGCACGCAGGTACTCCTCGAGCGTACCCGGTACGTAGGGTGTGCCGGCGGCCAACTCGCCAACCCGGGCGGCGGCGCGACCAGGGGGAGCATCGCGCCGAGAGAGCCCGTCGGCCCGGAGCACGCCAACCCAGTCAGCGAGACGCTGGTGGTCGGGATAGGTGGGAGGCCCCGCCCGGGCGCACGCGATGAGTGGTGGGGGAACCACGAGCGCGGCCGCGGCCAGCGCGGCGTTCCTGAGCAGGTCCCTGCGGGAGAGAGGCGTGGGCACTACCGGGAATACAGCTCGTTGGGGGCACGTGCGCCCGCGCGCCGGTTGAGGAACGCCTGCGCCGTGCCGACATCCGCCAGCCCGCGGTCCGCCTCTTCCATGAGGCGCAGGAAGTCCCGGTAGCCGGTCGCCGCCGCGGCATTGTCGCCCGCGAGCTCCGCGGCGCGCGCGCCGCCGAAGGTGCTCCGCGCCCGTCCCGGCTCTCGCGCCAGCGTCGAGCGATACGCCTCGCGCGCCTCGCCGTAATGGCCGGTCTCGAGCAGCATGTCCGCCTGCAGCTCCCTCGCGGGCAGCAGTTCGGCGGGAGTAACCGGATGCTTGTCGGTGACTTCCTCGGTGTCGGCCGCGGCGGCCGCCAGGTGGAGGGCGCGCGCCGTGTCGCCCTCCGCGAGCCGCACCCACGACTCGGCGGCGTCGCGCTTGATGCGAACGACGCGCGCCCAGTAGGGCTCCTTCCTGGCGTCCAGAGATCTCG
>CAYYXP010000131.1:0-4607 GCA_964475685.1 uncultured Gemmatimonadaceae bacterium
GGTGGGCCGCGCTCTCCGGCGATCCCGCCGACATCGCCGAGACCGACCGCGCGGTGCTGGAGACTTTTCCGCGGAAGGATGCGCTGGCCAGGTGGATCCGGCAGGCGCAGGAGCGGGTCCAGTTCCAGGGGTTGCCCGCCCGGATCTGCTGGCTCGAGTATGGGGAGCGGTCGGAGATGGGGCTCCGATTCAACTGGCTGGTGCGGAAGGGGAAGGTGCTAGCGCCCATCGTGATCGGCCGAGACCACCTCGACACCGGCTCGGTGGCGTCGCCCAATCGCGAGACCGAGGCGATGAAGGACGGCTCGGACGCGATCGCCGACTGGCCGCTGCTGAACGCGCTGCTCAATACCGCCTGCGGTGCGAGCTGGGTGTCGCTGCACCACGGAGGAGGCGTCGGCATCGGGTACTCGATCCACGCCGGGATGGTCGCGGTGGCCGACGGCACCGCGACCGCCGACCGCCGGTTGGAACGGGTGCTCACCGCCGATCCCGGCACCGGGGTCATGCGCCATGCCGACGCCGGATACGAGGTGGCGATCGAGACGGCGCGGGAACGCGGGATTGATCTGCCGATGATCGAGTGAAACTCCTCCAGAACATCTCCCAGCTTGCCACCTGCCGGGCCGAGGGCGGCCAAGGCGACATCCACCCCATTACCGACGGCGCCGTGGCCTGGGAGGGCGAATCCATCCGGTGGGTGGGTCTCCGCCGGGAGCTTCCGCGCGAGTACCAGGGTGCGGAGGTCATCGACGCCGGCGGGGCGCTGGTGGTCCCCGGGCTGGTGGACTGCCACACCCACCTGGCGTTCGCGGGATGGCGAGCCGACGAGTTCGAGGACCGGATCAGGGGCCGGAGCTACCTGGAGATCGCTGAGGCGGGCGGGGGGATCGCGCGGACGGTGCGGCTCACGCGTGAGGCCGGCGAAGCGGAGCTGATCGAGCGGGCCGGTGGCTTTCTCCACGCCATGCTCTCGCTCGGCGTGACCACGGTCGAGTGCAAGAGCGGATATGGACTCGACCGGGAGAACGAGCTCAAGCTGCTCCGGGTCTATCGCGCCCTGGCGGGGCAGCAGCCGGTGCGGCTGGTGCCCACCTTCCTCGGCGCGCATGTGGTGCCGCCGGAGTTCCGCGATGACCGGGCCGGCTACCTGGCACTTCTGGTGGACGAGCTGATTCCCGAGGTCGGCAGGGAGGGACTGGCTTCGTTCTGTGACGTGTTCGTCGAGGCATCAGCGTTCGGCCTGGACGAGGCGCGCCGGATCTTTGTGGCGGGGAAGTCGGCCGGGCTCCGCCCCAAGCTGCACGCCGACCAGCTCACGGCAGGCGGCGGGGCGGAGCTGGCGGCGGAGGTCGGAGCCGTGTCGGCCGACCACCTGGAGTTTGCGTCGGCCGCCGGCATTGCGGCCATGGCCCGGGCCGGGGTCGTGGCCGTGAGCCTGCCGCTGGCATCGCTGTACCTGGGGCAGCGGCCGATGCCGGCCCGGAAGTTCATCGAAGCCGGCGTGGCAGTGGCGGTGGCCACCGACTTCAACCCCGGGTCGGCGCCGAGCTACCACCTCCCCTTCGCGCTCACGCTGGCCTGCACCACCCAGCGGATGACTCCGGCCGAAACCCTCAAGGGGGCAACGATTTACGCGGCGCGCGCGGTTGGACTGGAGTCGCGGACCGGGTCGGTCGAGGCGGGGAAGTCGGCCGACCTCGCCCTGATCGACGCGCCGGACGTCACCCAGTGGCTTTACCACCTCCGGCCCAACGCCTGCCTGGCCACGGTGGCGGCGGGGGTCGTGTACCGCCACGCCACCCAGGGCCCCTGATTCCACACTCCTCCGAGCCGCTGTCGCCTCTGTGTGTTCTTGCGCTTTCCAAACGTCAGGTGCAGAGTAGTGCATTCCAAGGTCATATCACGTAGCGACCCGGAGGCGCCATGGCACAGCGCATGTTAGGGGTCTTGCTCACTCTCGCCGTTGGTCTGCTGGGAGTGCCGGACGTCTCGGCACAGATCCGCCAGATCTCCGGCCAGGTCACCAGCAGCCAGACCGGATCGGGTATCGGCGAGGCGACGATTGCCGTTCAGGGGACGCGGATCGTGGCGCAGAGCGCCCCCGATGGGCGGTACTCGCTCAACGCGCCGGACGGCGACGCGACGCTCGTGATTCGGGCGATCGGTTTCAAGGGCGCGACGGTAGCGGCGCCGGGCGACCAGGCCACCGCGGACGTGGCCCTCGAGCCCGACCCGTTCCACCTCGAGGAAGTGGTGGTGACCGGGCAGTCCACCGGTATCCAGAAGCAGAATCTTCCCAATGCCGTGGCCACGGTGAGTGCGGATGAGCTTACCCGGGCGCCCACTGGCACGCTGGAAAGCGCGCTCCAGGGCAAGATTCCCGGGGCGCTGATTCAGGCGAACTCAGGAGCGCCGGGTGGCGGCATCCAGGTGAACCTGCGAGGCGTCTCAACGATCAATGCGGGGGTGGACCCCCTCTGGGTGGTGGACGGCATCGTGGTGAGCAATGACGCCATTCCCAACGGGGCCAACGCGGTGACGGCGGCGCAGGCCGGCGGCAACCCGCGCAACCAGGATAACGCGGTCAACCGCATCGCCGATATAAACCCCGAGGACATCGAGCGAATCGAAGTGTTGAAGGGCGGGTCGGCGGCGTCGATCTACGGCGCCAAGGCCACCAATGGCGTGATCATCATCACCACCAAGAGGGGCAAGGCCGGCAAGCCCCAGTTCAACATCACCCAGCGCTTCGGCGTCACCAGTCGCGCCAACTCCCTCGGCTCGCGCACCTTTACCACGCTCGACGAGGCGCTCACCGCCTTCACCGACACCGCCCTGGTGACGTCCATTTACCAGCAGGGCCGGACCTTCGATTTCGAGGACCAGCTGTACGGAGAGCGCGGGCTCGCGAGCGAAACCAACGTGAGCGTGAGCGGCGGCACCGATCAGACCAAGTACTTCATCTCGGGGCTGGTGAAGAACGAGCCCGGCATCGCCACCAACACCGGGTACAAGAAGCAGGCGCTGCGGGTGAACGTGGACCAGGAGCTGGCGAGCTGGTTCCACCTGAGCGCCAACACCAACGTCATCCACAGTTTGTCCAAGCGAGGGCTCTCGAACAACGACAACGCGGGAACCAGCCCGCACCTTGTTTTCCCGTTTACCCCGAATTTCGTGGACCTGCAGGCGACTCAGCAGGGCGATTCGCTGGTGGCCTCCGATTTCCCGCTGAACCCGTTCGAGCGGAGCAATCCGCTGCAGACCTTCCAGTTCCTGAAGAACGACGAAGACACCTGGCGGGCGTTGGGCACGCTGACCGCGAGAATCGGCGTGGTCTCCGACGCGCGCAATACTGTGCGACTCATCGCCCTCGGCGGGGTGGACTACTTCGAGCAGGACAACAACTTCGTCTCGCCAGCAGACCTCGAGTACGAGCCGAACGACGGACAGCCGGGCACCGTGGTGCTGGGGAAGGCGTCGAACCGGAACCTCAGCTTCGCCTTGAACGGCAACTGGATCCACGTCCCGCAATCGGAAGGCCTCCAGAGCACCTTCTCGGCCGGTGTCCAGTACGAGGACAGGAAGCTCAACGCCACGTCGATTCTCGGACGGACCCTGCTCGTGGGGCAGGAGAACCCCGACCAGGCCGCGAGTGTGACGGTGTTCCAGGACGTCCGGCCGGTGCGTGACCTCGGACTCTACGCCCAGGAGGAGCTGCTGCTGATGAACCAGCGCCTGCTCCTGACCGCCGGCATCCGGGCCGACAAGAGCAGCAGCAACGGTGACACCGGCAAGTTCTTCTTCTACCCGAAGGCGGCGGCGTCGTACCGGATCATCCATCCCTTTGGCGGGCTCGACGAGATCAAGCTTCGCGCCGCCTACGGCCAGACGGGCAATCAGCCGCTCTTCGGCGCCAAGTTCTCGCCGGACACCAGCGGCACCATCGGCGGTAACTTCGGCACCTTCCCCGGCCCCCGGGCCGGCGATCCGACCATCCGGCCCGAGACCCAGGCCGAGTTCGAGACCGGCTTCGATGCCACGATTGGAGGCGGCCGCTCCGTGCTGAGCGTTTCCGTCTACCAGCGCACCATCAGCAACCTGTTGCTCGAGCAGACGCTGGCCCCCAGCTCCGGCCAACAGACGCGCATTTTCAGCTCGGAGAGCAAGCTGCGGAACCGGGGGATCGAGGCATCCCTCGCCGTCACCCCGGTGCGGACCAGGGACGCCAACTGGATCTTCACGACGACCTTCTTCAGCAACAAGAGCAAGGTGACCAAACTGACGGTTCCGACCTTCCAGACTGGCGGCTTCGGCACTTCGCTCGGCGCCTTCCAGATCGAGCAGGACAGCTCCGCCACCCAGATCATCGGCACCGAGGGCAAGGTCGGTGACGCGACTCCCGACTTCCAGATGTCGTTTTCCAACGATCTTCAATACAAACGGTTCAGCCTCGGATTTCTGCTGGACTGGAAGCTGGGCGGTGACATCGTCAACCTGACCGAGTTCCTTTACGATATTGGTCAGAACAGCGTCGACTACATCACGGCCGGCCAGCAGCGCTCGGTGGATTTCGGCAACGGCCTGACCAAGACCTACGTGCAAGA
>CAYYXP010000132.1:0-1901 GCA_964475685.1 uncultured Gemmatimonadaceae bacterium
AAACGCAGACGGCCTCCCTCGCTCGCCGTTCCGGAAGACAATTCGAGTCACCCTGATGTGACGGCGGGCTTGCTGCCCTTCACCGCCGCCTTCAAGCTCCCCGCGAGTCGATGGAGGAGGGGCTGAGGCCTGTGCATCTCAGGGGATAAGAAATCCTGGATGGATGGCGGTGCTGAAAGCGCCGACGGCCAGGACATAGAGTAAGAGTCAACCAACAATGGCCACATCTGAGCGAATTTGTTAAAACTCATAACACGTATTAGGTGTAATGAGTAGAGATGGACTTAACAATTGCCAAGGACTCCGGTATGAATCCCCTCATGTTCCGATCCGATTCGCGCAACTTGGTGCGGCAAACCGTCGATCGGATGCGCTCCGCGATTCTGGAACACCACTTTGGAGTGTCAGGCCTGTTGCCGCCCGAGCCGGAACTCACGCGGGACCTGGGCGTTTCGCGAACGGTTCTGCGGGAAGCGCTACGTCATCTGGAGGCCCAGGGCCTGGTCGAGGTTTCCCAGGGCCGCCGCTCGCGCATCCGGCCGGCCGATTTCCACGCGGCTGCCGCAACGCTCGAACTCCTCCTTCGTCGCACAAAAGGGACGATGAACTCACTCCTGGAAGTCCGCCGACCGGTTGAAAGCGAGATCGCCGCTCTGGCCGCCCAGCGGGCGACAGAGGAGAACCGGGAAGCGCTCACCAAGGCGGTCCTCGATCTGGAAACCGCGAAGGACCTGGACGCCCAGATCGAGGCGGATGTCCGGTTCCACCGCGAACTGGCCCGGGCCAGCCAGAACCCCGTCTACCAGGCGCTCTTGGAAACGCTCAACGAGCTGATGACCGCATCGCGGCACAAGACGATCGGAATGCACGGGGTTTCGGGAGCCATCGACGGGCATCGCAAGATCCTCAAGGAGGTCCTGGCTCGATCCCCGGACGCCGCCCGCCGGGTCATGCTGGAGCATCTCTGCGTTACCGAGAAGGAGCTCCATGGCTAGGCTTCGGGAAACTCTCACCTGCCTGCGGATCGGCGTTGGAAGCCTGCTGCTCTTGGCTCTTACACCGTGCTTCTCGCTCGCGCAGGATTCTGGGACCCCGGTCGACTACGAACGGGAAATCCGCCCGCTCCTTGCGCGAACGTGCCTCTCGTGCCACGGACCCGAGCGCCAGAAGGCGGGCCTTCGAATCGATCGCCGCTCGCCGCTCCTGCGGGGCGGCGACAGCGGTCGTCCCGCCATCGTCCCCGGAAACCCGAAGAAGAGCTATTTGCTCGACCTCGTCCGGGGAACCGAGCCGGCCGAGCGGATGCCCCCCAAGGGAGAGCGCCTCGGCGCCGGCCAGATCGCCCTGCTCGAACGGTGGATCGCGGAGGGCGCCCCGTGGCCCGGCCAGATGGAGGACGCGGCGAAACTGACGACCGACCACTGGTCGTTTCAGCCGGTCCGGCGCTCCGCGGCCCCTCGCGACGGAGGCAACCCGATCGACGCGTTCCTCGCCGTCCCGCTCGCCGCCGCCGGCCTCCGGCCCAACCGCCCCGCCGACGGCAGCGCCCTCATCCGCCGCGCCTCGATCGTCCTCACCGGCCTGCCGCCGACTTCCGAACGCGCGGCCGACTTCGAACGCGACTTCGCCCGCGATGGAGACGGCGCATACACCGCGCTGGTTGATGAACTCCTGGCGTCCCCGCACTTCGGGGAACGCTGGGCGCAGCACTGGCTCGACGGGATCCGCTGGGCCGAGTCGAACGGGTCCGAGGCCAACCTCTACCGGAAGAACGCGTGGATCTACCGCGACTACGTCGTCCGCGCCTTCAACGAGGACCGGCCCTACGACCGCTTCGTCCGGGAGCAGATCGCCGGGGACACCCTGGGCAGCGGCGAGGCGATGGGATTCCTCGTCGCCGG
>CAYYXP010000133.1:0-2111 GCA_964475685.1 uncultured Gemmatimonadaceae bacterium
AAGCCGGTCCGGCTGAGGGTGCGCGCGCACCAGAAGAGGACGGCGCCGGCGAGGCTCACGCCGAGCGCGCGGAACGCCAGCCATCCGTTGGTGGCCAGCAGCGCGGAGAGCGCGGAGAGGAGGAGGTATCCTCCGAGGGGCACGTCCACCATCAGGAGGCTGAGCCGGCGCGCCGACGAGAGACAGAGCAGTCCCGCCGCGAGCGCGGCGGCCCCGACGACGAGCTCCTTCGGAATCGTGTAGCGATCCAGATCGAACAGCGGGATGGGAAGGGCCGCGATCACCACCGCGACCGCGGCGACCTGGAGAACCAGCAGGGCGACGCGGGTGGACGGCCCCGGGACGATGGCCAGTCCCGGAGGGGTGCGCGAAAGTGACGATGGTGTGCGCCGCGGCAGGCCGGACATTGCGGCACCAAGTATAATCGCGGGTGGTGCTCGGCCCTACGCCGTGAACATCGCCCGGAGCACGGCGAGCGTACCAGCTAGAGCTTCGGACGAGAGCTTCCCCAGTCGCCGAACCAGGCGGGCCCGGTCGACGGTGCGTACCTGGTCGAGGACCACGTGCCCGCTCTTGCCCCCGAAGCGACAGGGGACCCGAAACGGATAGTCATGGCGTCCCGTCGTGAGAGGCGCCACGATGAAGGTGCCGAGGTGAGCGTTCAACTCGTCCGGCGACACCACCACGCATGGGCGCGTCTTCCGGATCTCCCGGCCGCGGGCGGGATTCAATGCCACGAGGTAGACCTCACCACGGCGCGCCGACCCGCCAAGGGGGGCGCGTGACCGCCCCCAGCGCGCGTGTCTGCGCGTTAGGTTGGTTCCCATGTCCCGCGAGAAGATCTACGCCGTCGTCCGCCGCATCCCCCGCGGCCGGGTGGCGACCTACGGACAGGTCGCCGAGCTGGCCGGTCTCCCGGGCCACGCCCGGCAGGTCGGGTACGCGATGGCCGCGCTCCCAACAGGAACGACGGTGCCGTGGCAGCGGGTGATCAACGCCGCGGGCATGGTGAGCCGGAGGAAGATGCCGGGTGAGGAATTGACCCAGCGGCAACTGCTGGAGAGGGAGGGTGTCAGGTTCGACGCGCGAGGGCGGGTGGCGCTCAAGAAGGTGCGGTGGCGGCCGCATGGGCGCTAGCCGTCGCATCGGACGGCGAGCCGAGGAATTGCCTGCTGAACACGCGAAGGCCCCCGATTAGAGCCCTGTCACCGTCGAATCGCGGGGCACGGGCCCCGGCACCGGCAACGGTGGAGGCGTCCACGCTACGACAGAGAGTCGCGCCCCGTCCACACTGGTCGCCACCATGACCAGCGCGTGGCTTCCCTCGGGTTGGTCACGTGACGGCTCCCCTTCGGCGACCGGTGGCCCCAGGAAGCGCAGCGGCTCGACCCGCATGGCAAACTCGAAACGGAACCGGGCCGCCTCGCAGCTGAACTCCGCCCAATCGAAGGTCGCGCGATCGGAGGTGCAGGCGCCGCCGGAATCCTCGAGGGTGTTCGCCTGACTCCCCTCGACGGCATACCAGCTCCCCAACTCACGCACCAGGTACTCGCCCATGAAGCCGGGATACCCGCCGCCCCCGCCCCCTCCTCCCCCACCGATGGAGTCGGGCGGGGCCGGCGTGGAATCGGTTGGGCCCGCCTCACCACCGCTCACGCTCGTGGGGAGCCCCGTCATCACGTCGGGAACACCGGTCTCCACCCTGTTGCTGCCGACGTCGGCGACGATGCGCACGACCTCCGCCATGTTCTCGGGCTCCCACGCGATGAGCGTCCGCATCGAGTAGGTGCCGACCTCGGTGCACTCGCCGGACGGTCCGGGAACGGGCGGATTCACCACGCTGTCCATGGCGGTGACCGGGGCGCCGGAGGGAGTCGTTGGCTCGACGACGACGGTGTCGCCTGGCACCACGACGCCGCTGTCGCCAGGCCAGCTGCATACGAGGTTGGGGAAGTCGAGCTGTTCGGCGACGGCGAGGAAACTCCGGCTCGCGCCGTCTATGGTCAAGGTAACCGGCGTGGCGTGGCCGGTGAGCCGGACGATCTCGGCGGCGTGCCGGAGCGCTTCGGCGGTGGGAGAGTAGCCGGCGCCGTCCACCGAGTCGGCGAGAT
>CAYYXP010000134.1:0-2263 GCA_964475685.1 uncultured Gemmatimonadaceae bacterium
GTCCGCCCCCCGTTCGTTGCCGAACTTGGTGGCGAGGATGACGTCATCCCGGCGGCCCTCGATGGCCCGGCCTACCAGCTGCTCGTTGGTGGAGGGGCCATAGACGTCGGCGGTATCGAGAAAGTCGACGCCCAGGTCGAGGGCCCGGTGAATCTTGGCGACGGACTCGTCGTCGTCCCGCCCGGAATAGAATTCGGACATGCCCATGCACCCGAGCCCGAGCGCGGAGACGCGGAGTCCCTGGGTGCCGAGGGTACGGTGCTCGAGGTCGCGCAATCGGTTGCTCCTGTCGGTTGGGATGTGGTGAATTAGGCGTGTCTCCGGCTAATATCAACTCTTCTCCCGGAACAAGGCGGCCCATGGCGAGCAAGCGACCATTCCAGCGGCTCTGCGTCTTCTGCGGCACCAACGCGGGCGAGCGGCCGGAATACGGCACCGCCGCCCGCCGGCTCGGCGAGCTCCTCGCGACAGAAGGGATCGAGCTGGTGTACGGGGGTGCGAGCGTGGGGATCATGGGCGAGCTGGCAGACGCGGTCCAGGAGCACGGCGGTCACGTCACCGGCATCATCCCCCAGCAGCTCATTCAGAAGGAAGAGGCCCATCCCAGCATTCCCGACCTCATCGTCGTCGCCTCGATGCACCAGCGAAAGTCCCAGATGGCCGACATGTCGGACGGATTCATGGCACTGCCGGGAGGCATCGGAACCATGGAGGGTTTCTTCGAGCTGCTGACCTGGGGGCAGCTGGGGATCCACTCGAAGCCGTCGGGAATCCTGAATGTGGCGGGCTACTTCGACGATCTCATCGGCTTTCTCGATCACGCCGTGGCGGAGGGCTTCCTCACTTCAGGACACCGCGGAGCCATCCTGGTGGACTCCGATCCGCGCGCGCTCCTCGACCGGATGCGGGCTTACGCCCTGCCGGAGGGCGAACCCCTGATGGGGAGAACGCACCGGTAAGTCGGCATCGCGGCGTTTATCGCGCGGTGGGGCGTCGAGGCCGCGTCGGGGCTTACTCTGCTGCTCTCTGATCCGCTAGCCCCACCGGCCTCTGCCACCTCTGGTGGGCGAGCAGCAGCATCAAAGCAAGGAGCGGGATGTCCAGCCCACGTCGACGTGCTCGTCACCGATGCCGGCGATCTGGTCGCGATCGAGGAGGCCATTCCCGGCGACAAGGTTCCAGCCGTCGTGCAGGCCGAGGCACGGAAGGCGGCGGGGAAGGACGCCAAGCTGAGGTTCGAAAGGAAGACGATGGTCCTGTACGAGGTGCACTTCAAGCAGGACGGCAAGGGGCACGAGATCATGCTCACGCCCGACGGCCGCTCAGTCCATGAAAAAGGCGCCAATGAGGCCGAGAAGGACACCGACGAAGACGACTGATGGGTACGTCGTTCACTCGGAGTCGGAGAGCTTCTGCGAGGGCGGAGACGCCTCCTGGATCCACACCGACTTGATGTTGACGAACTCCCGGAGCCCGTTCTCAGCGAGCTCGCGGCCGTACCCTGACTGCTTGATGCCGCCGAACGGCAGCCGGGGATCGGAGGCCACCATCGCGTTGATGAACACCATCCCGGCCTCGAGCTCCAGGACGAACCGCGCACGCTCGGCAGGATCGGTGGTCCAGGCGCTGGCGCCGAGGCCGAAGGGAGAGTCGTTGGCCACCCGGATCGCGTCGTCCATGGTGGGGACGCGAAAGATGATGGCCACCGGCCCGAAGACCTCATCGTAGTAAGCGGGAGAGTCGGGGGTCACCCCGGTCAGGACCGTCGGCGCGTAGTAGTAGCCGCGGCCGTCGAGACGCCGCCCGCCGGTGACGACGCGCGCGCCCGCGGCCACCGACCGGTCCACCTGTTCGGCGATCGTCTTCAGCTGGCTCTCGTTGGCGAGGGGGCCGACGTCTGTGGCCGGATCCATCGGGTCGCCGACCCTGAGCGCCTCGAACCCGGCGACGAAGCGCCGCTCGAATTCGTCGGCGATCGACTCCGCGACGATGAACCGCTTGGCCGCGATGCACGACTGCCCGTTGTTGATCGTCCGCGCCTTGACGGCGGTGCGCACCGCGGCATCGAGGTCGGCGCTCGGCATCACGATGAACGGATCGCTCCCTCCCAGCTCCAGCACCGACTTCTTGATGACCTTGCCCGCCGCGCTGGCGACCGCCGCCCCGGCGCCGGTGCTGCCGGTGAGGGTGACCGCGGCGGCGCGCGGGTCTTCGATGACGCGGCGGACCTCCGACGTATCTATGAGCAACGTCTGGAAGCAGC
>CAYYXP010000135.1:0-1946 GCA_964475685.1 uncultured Gemmatimonadaceae bacterium
GGCCCACGCGGTAAGCGCTTCGGCGAGGAGATTGCCCGTCACCACGAGGACGGCGCTCACCGCCGTCGCCGCCATGACCACGGGGTAGTCGCGCGCCTGGACGCCCTCGACGAGGATCCGCCCGACGCCGGGCCACGCGAAGATCGCCTCGACGAAGACGGCGCCCGAGAAGAGCGCCGGCAGCGACAGCCCGAGCAGCGTGACCACCGGGATGAGCGCGTTACGGAGCATGTGCCGCAGGGTCACGTCGGTGTCGGTCAGGCCCTTGGCGCGGGCGGTCGCGATGTAGGGCTCCCCCGCCACGTCGAGCATCGCCCCCCGCACGAAGCGGGCGGTCCCGCCGAGTCCGACGAGGGTGAGTGTGGCGAGAGGAAGGGCGAGATGCCGGAGCCGGTCCGCGGTACGCTCCCAGCCGGTGAGGAAATCGGCGTCGAATCCGGCCGACCCGAACGCCGGGAGGATGCGCAGGCGATAGGTGAAGAGCATCACCAGCATGAGGCCGAGCCAGTACCCCGGCAGGGCGAAGAGCGTCACGGTTGCCACCGAGAGCGCCGTATCCAGGCCGCCGCCGCGGACCGCCTGCACCACCCCGATGGCAATGCCCGCGAGGTAGCTGAGCAGCAGGGAGAGCCCGACCAGGCGCACCGTCGCCGGCCAGGCTTGGGCCAGCATGCCGCGCACCGGGCGCCCGGTGGCGATGCTCGTGCCCCAGTCTCCCCGCGCGAACCGGCCGATCCAGGCGGCGTACTGCACGGGGAGCGGCCGGTCCATACCCATCGCGGTGCGCTGCGCGGCGAGCTGCTCTTGGGTGGCCGAGGGCCCGACCAGCAGCAGGGCAGGGTCGCCGGGGGCAAGGCGCAGGAGGAAGAACATCAGGGTGACGACGCCGACAACGACGCCGATGGCGCTGATCAGGCGGCGGGCGAGCGGACGCATGACTCCAATCTTCCGGCATCGAGTCGGCCACGCCAGGGAGGTCTGGCCGCGAGCGCCTGAGGCTCGATACCTTACGCCGTGTCCTGGCGTCATGTCCCACGCCCATTTCGCGCGCGGAGCCTGTTGCTTCTGCTGCTCGCGGCGGCGTGCCAGCCGTCGGCGGCGCGGCGAGGGGCCACGGTGCTGTACGCCTCCGGCGCCGATCTGCAGAGCATCAATCCGCTCCTCACGCATCATCCCCTGGCGCGCCAGGTGCAGCGCTACGTGCTGCTCACCACCCTCGCACGATACGACAGCGCGCTCACGCCCCGCCCCTACCTGGCTCGCCGGTGGGAGTGGTCGGAGGGAGGCCGACTGCTCACCTTCCACCTCGAGCCCGCGGTCCGCTGGCACGACGGCGCGCCCACCACCGCCAGGGACGTGAAGTGGACACTCGATGCCGCGCGCGACCCGGCCACCGGATATCCTCGCGCCTCCGACCTCGCGGCCGTGGAGTCGGTGGTCGTGGCCGACGATTCGACGCTGGCGCTCCGATTCTCCGCTCCGCAAGCGACCTTCCCCGATGTGCTCACCGACCTCGCCATTCTCCCCGCCCATCTCCTCGACACGGTCCCCCATTCCCGGCTTCGCGAAGCCGGCTGGAATGCGGCGCCGGTAGGCAACGGGCCGTTCCGGTTCGTGGGCCACGAGGCCAACAGGCGCTGGGTCTTCGCCGCGAACAGTGAGTTTCCTCCGTCGCTGGGAGGGCCACCCCGACTCGACCGGTTCATAGTGGTCGTCGTGGATGAGCCGACGACCAAGCTGGCAGCGCTCACGGCAGGCGAGCTGGACGTGGCGGGCATCCAGCCGGCGCACGCGACATTCGTGGAGCGCGACCCCGATCTCCGAGTGCTGACATATCCGCTGCTCCTGACCTATGGGATCGTGCTCAACGCCCGGCGCCAGCCGTTCGATACTCCGGCAGCGCGCCGCGCGCTCGATGGTGCGCTCGATCGTCGCGAGATCGTGGA
>CAYYXP010000136.1:0-13659 GCA_964475685.1 uncultured Gemmatimonadaceae bacterium
GGGTGACGCAGTGGAAGGCGCCCAGCCCCCAGACGAGGTCAGTGCAGTCCGCTCCCACAATCTCGCGACCGGGGAAGAGAGACTGGAGGGTGGCTGCCGCGACGGCATCCCGCTCCGGATCGTAGGTCGGGAGCATCACGACCCCGTTGGCGATGTAGAAATTCGCGTAGCTGGCCGGCAGTCGCTGGCCGTCCTGGTAGAGTGGCCGTGGCATCGGAAGGGTCACGATGCGTAACGGCCGGCCATCCTGATCGGTCATCGCACGGAGCCGCTCCAGGTTCGCCTGGAGCGGCTCGTAGTTTTCGTCGACCGGATCGTCCTCGATCACCGTCACCACGGTATCAGGACTCACGAAACGGGTGATGTCGTCCACGTGTCCGTCGGTGTCGTCGCCCACGATGCCGTCGCCCAACCAGAGAATCTTGGAGACGCCGAGCCAGGCCCGCAGGTACGCTTCGATGTCACCGCGATCGAGCAGCGGATTTCGGTTGGGGTTGAGCAGGCAGGCTTCGGTGGTCAACAGCGTGCCCATCCCGTTCACGTCGATTGATCCGCCCTCCAGGATGATCCCCGGTTCGTGCAGCGGGAGGCCCAGCTCCCCGGCGATGCGCCGCGGCACCACGTCGTCCAGGTCGAACGGCGGATACTTTCCTCCCCAGGCGTTGTACCCCCAGTCGAGGATCGCCTGCTCGCTGCCGGAGCCGGCGCCGCGCTGCACGAAGATGGGGCCGTGGTCGCGGCACCAGGCGTCGTTGGTGGGATTGTGGTGGAAGAAGATCCGGCTCCGGTCGGCGCCGGCGGCGTCGAGGGCGCGGAGCGCGTCCACCTCCATCGCCGGGCCGGCCACATTGATGTGGACCTCTTCATGCGCGGCAAGATGGCGGGCGAGTGTCGCGAAGATGCCGGGCACCGGCTCGAATTTCCCCGGCCAGGTGGCCTCGTTGTGGGGCCAGCTCAGCCAGGTGCCGCGGTGCGGCTCCCACTCGGCGGGCATGCGGTAGCCCAGGGGGCGGGGAAGACGTCCGGCGTTCCCCACGGTCAGTCGAGATACCGCTGGGTGATGTCCTGGTAGGCGTCGATGCGGCGGTCCCGCAGGAAGGGCCAGTGGGTGCGGGTCTCGTCCACCTTCCCGAGATCGCAGGTGGCGGTGAGAACTTCCTCGCCTTGGCCGCCCTTTACCAGGATGCTGCCTCCCGGGTCGGAGACGAAACTTCCTCCCCAGAACTCGATGCCGCCCTTCGGGTCACCCTCGTGGCCCACCCGGTTGACCGCGCAGACGAAGACGCCGTTCGCGATGGCGTGACTCCGCTGGATCGTCTCCCAGGCCGCCTGCTGCTGAGGTCCATGTTCCAGCTTTTCCGCCGGGAGCCAGCCGATGGCGGTCGGGTAGAAGAGAATCCGGGCCCCGCTCATCGCGGTGAGCCGGGCGGCCTCGGGATACCACTGGTCCCAACACACCAGGACGCCGATCCGTCCGAACCGGGTGTCCCAGCTCCTGAACCCCAGGTCTCCGGGGGTGAAGTAGAACTTCTCGTAATAGAGCGGGTCGTCGGGGATGTGCATCTTCCGGTACTTGCCGAGGTAGCGCCCGTCCGCGTCGATGATCGCCGAGGTGTTGTGATACAACCCTTCGGCACGCTTCTCGAAGAGCGACGGGATGATCACCACGCCCAGTTCCGCCGCCAAGGCGCCGAGCGCCGTGGTGGACGGTCCGGGCACCGGCTCGGCGAGCGAGAAATGTCCGTGGTCTTCCGTCTGGCAGAAGTATTGGCTCCGGAAGAGCTCCTGCAGACATACGATTTGCGCGCCGCGCCCGGCCGCCTCCCGGATGCCCTGGACGGCCTTGCTCATGTTCTCCCCGGCGTCCTCGACGCACGCGTGCTGGACGAGGCCGAGGGTGACGGAAGTTGCGGCGGCGTCTGTCATGGGGCTGAATGATAAATCTCGACCATGGCCTCGCCTAGCCGGATGGGCCACCGGAGGGTGACCGACTCGCCCTGCCGGGTCCGGTCGAGCCCTCGTTCGGACTTGGCGACGGTCTCGATGGCGTAGCGCCATTCGTCGGCGGGGGGCGTGCACCGGAGCTCCAGATCCCCCGCGATCGAGAACTCGGGCGCGAAGAGGTCCTCGGGGTCGGCAATCGAAGTGTCCCAGGAGTAGCTCAGCGTGATCCGTCCGTCCGGCTCGAACCGGAACCGCTTGCTCAGCCCTTCCCGACCTCCCTCAGAGACGCACTCGACCTCCAGGCCCTCCGCTCGGCGGGAGACGGTGCATTCGCAGCGGCGTCGCGCCCAGGAGAGCACCGGCCAGTAGGCGCCCCGCGCGTAGTCGCCGGCGGCGACACCCCTCGGCAGGACCCGCTCGAGCACGAGGGCCCGGTCCTCGGAGTCGAGCGGTGGCCTCTCGTCGAGCCGGACGCCCGCCTCGATGTCATGGATGCTGGCGGCCCCGCCGTCGGAGTTGCCGCCGGACTCGGCCCGGCGCTCGAGTGCCAGGTCGTGATACGCCTCGCGCCGGCGGGTGAGAACATTGGCGTAGTTGATGCCCCGGGCGAAGACGGTGTACTCCTCGATGGCGCCACCCCGGTGCGGGCTCACCAGCGCGGAGAAGGCGGCGGAGTGGATCCAGATCTCCTCGTGCCCGTCGCCGTCGAAGTCGAGCCGCTCCCAGGCCAGTTCCTCGCCCTGCCGGAGCGCGCCTTCCGCGGCGGCGAGATTCCGCCAGACGGCATCCCGGAGATGCGGCAGGTACAACCCGCCGAAGACGCCGTGCCAGTAGGCGTCGTTGCACTGGGCGCGGCCGATGGCCCTCCTCACCTCGGCGTTCTCGCCCCTGGCCCTGCTCAGCGCGGAGATCGCCTGCATCTTCTTGTGCATCCGGTTCGACTCGGAGTACTTGACGAAGAAGTTGCACCAGTGAGCCCCGCGTATCAGGGCCCCGTCCGGACCGGCGGCGCGCGCTTCGCCGAGATCGCGCTCCAGGCGCTGCAGGCGGATCGCCGCGTCGGGCGGCAGCGACCAGCTCTCCATTTCCCGGTAGGAGCAGGTGGGGAGATAGGCGATGCCGCCACTCGGCACCGCCACCAGCGCCTCGTCCAGCCGGCTCAGCCGGACCTCACCGCTTTCCGCCAGTCGCCCGATCGTCGCGATGAACCGGTCCAGCCATCCCTGTCCGTAGACCCAATCCTTGGTGCCCGGCCACCCACCGAACTTTTCTCCGTCGTCCGCCAGCACCGCGAGGCCGTGGCCCGCGCCGCGCAGCTCCCGCAGATAATCGGCGGTCTCCTCCGGCGGCCGGAACGGGATCAGGTAGCGGAGCCGCTCGTCTATGGGGAAGAGGGCGACGCGCTTGCCGTCGCTCTCCGTCCAGAAGGGGGCATGGAGCTGCTCGGCGCGAAAGCCGGTGGCCAGGAAGTGGCGGTCGTCCACGAGGACGTAGCGAACGCCGGCGTCGGAGAGGTCGGCCGTGAGATCGGGTTCCCAGACGCGCTCGGTGAGCCAGAGGCCGGTGGCCTCGACGCCGAACCGCGCGCGGACGGCCTCCCGCATCCACTGGACCTGCTCCACCCGGTCGCGCCGGGGGAGCGAGGCGAGCACCGGTTCGTAAAAACCTCCGAGGAGGATCTCCACCTGTCCGTCGGCGGCAAGCCGCCCGAGCCGGTCGAGGTACCCGGGCTCGTGTGCCTCCAGCCACTCGAGGAGGGGGCCGGACAGGTGCAGGACGATGGGGAGGAACCCGCGATCGGCGAGGGTGTCGAGCAGCGGACGGTAGACATCCTCGACATGCTGCGCGAAGACGTGGTCGAAGTTGCCGACCGGCTGGTGGAGGTGGATTCCGAAGGCGAAGCGGATCGGCGTCATGGTCAGCCGAGGGCCATCGAGCGGGAGCCCCCCAGCGCGGCCGCGACCGCGGGAATCACATCGGGGAAGAGGTGGTCCCGCTTGGCGAGCACCTCCGCCCGGCGCTGCGCGGGTCCGAGGGCGTCGCCGCTCCCGTCGGCCAGCGCCGCGACGAGCGCCTCCGCGTCGGAGCAATGCTCCACGAAGCGGCGCTCGGCGTAGTCGGCGGCCGCGCCGGTGGAGATGATGAACTGCCAGTCCGACGACTGCGCCAGGAGAAGCTCGCGCGTGGCCTGCTCGAGCACCGGTCTCGCCGCCGGCGAGGCGAGGGCGCGGGGCGCGGCGTCCCAGAACGCCGCTTCCAGGGGCCAGAGGCGCTCCCAGGTCCAGGCGGTCCGATCGCCGAGCCACATGGAGAAATCGCCGTTGGCTCCCCACGATCCCGCCGGCAGCCGGATGCCGGCCCGCGCGGGATACTCGGCGAGGTGGCGGGAAGCGGTGACCGGCCGTACCACTTCCGGGCGTTGCGCGAGGGCCCGGAAGGTGGCGGACAGGAAGGAGGGCCCCTCGAACCACCAGTGGCCGAACAGTTCCGTGTCGAAGGGTGCCACGATCACCTTGCCGCGGGGGCGCTGTTCCTCGCCGGCGATTTCGCCGAGGATGCCGGTGAAATGGTCTGCGTGGCAGCGGGCGCGGCACTGCGCCGCGTTGGGATCGTAGATCCCCTTTGCGCCGAGATCGACGCCGGGGCCGGTCACCTTCCAGAACTTGAGCCCGCCGGGCCACCGCATCTTGTGGAACTCGAGGTAGGCCTCGTCGCCGGGGTAGCCCTCGAACCGGCTCCACACCTGCATGGACGAGCGAGGGTCCCTCACGAATGCCGCAATGCCTGCCGCGCCGCGCGTGTGCGCCACCCGGTAGGCCTGGTGCGGCGAACGCCGCGGCACGTCAGCCATCGGAAGCTCATCCGCGTCCCGCACTACCGGGTCTCCGCTCGGGTCGCCCGAGAGCCCCAGCGGCCGGCCGGCGGCCGCCAGGTGAGAGTCCACGAAGAAGTACCGGAAGCCGGCGTCGGCCAGGTGCTCCTCGATGCCCCGGCGCACTCCGGTGCGGGGCGCGGTGGGCCACGGCTCCCACGGCCCGCGCGGCCGGTAGGCGCATTCCGGCAGCCAGCAACCCACCGGGGCCCGGCCGAAGAGACGGCGGTGCTCCGCGGTGCCCACGGCGAGCTGGAGCCGGATGCTCTCGTCGCGCGCCAGAAGCGGCAGGAAGCCGTGGGTCGCCGCGGAGCCGATGATCTCGATCCGGCCGGCGGCCTCCAGCGCGCGGAAGGCGCCGATCAGGTCGCCTCCAGTCTCGCGGAAGCGCCGGCGGAGCCGGAGGAGCCGATCGCGCCAGAACTCGAGCAACGGCAGCAGCGCCCGGTCGCCGGTGGCGGCGAGGGACGCCGGGGCCTCGGCGCAGGTGGTGAGCCGCTGCTCGAAGAAGGCTTCCATCTCCTTCACGAACTCCGGGCTCGCGAGCTGGTTGGCGAGCACCGGCGTGATGCCGATCGTCAGCGGCGCTGGAATCGCGTCCGCCGCGAGCTCGTGCAGCACCTCGAGGAGCGGCAGGTAGGTGTCCACCGCCGCCTCGCACAGCCAGTCGCTCCCGTGCGGCCACCGACCGTGATTGAGGACGTAGGGAAGGTGGCTGTGGAGGGTGAAGACGAGGTCCGGCTGTGCCCGGCTCATCGAGCGGACACCGACCGGGCCAGCGCCCGGCGGTACACATCGAGGTAGGTGGCGACGGAGCGCTCCCAGCTGAAGTCGCGGGCCATGCCGCGGCGCATCATCGCGGTCCACTGCAGGGTGTTCTCGTAGCACTTCATCGCGCGGAACCCCGCTTCCTCGAATGCGGCGGGCGTGTAGGCCACGAAGGAGAAGCCGGTCCGCCCGTTGTCCACCGTGTCGGCGAGCCCGCCGACATTGCGGACGATGGGCGGCGAGCCGTACCGCTGGGCGCGCATCTGGGTGAGTCCGCACGGCTCGTAGAGCGACGGCATGAGGAAGATGTCAGCGCCCGCCATCAGCCGGTGTTCCAGGCGGTCGGTGAAATCGAGCTGGACCGCCACCTGGTCCGGCGCGGCCGAGGCGAGATCCACCAGCGCCTGCTCGTATCGTTGCTCGCCGGTGCCGAGAAAAACGAACTGGGCGCCGGAGGAGAGGAGCTTCCTCGCCTGCAGGATGAGATCGAGTCCCTTCTGGGTCACCAGGCGCCCGGTCATTCCGAACAGCGGGGCGCGCTTCCGCTGCGGCAGGCCGAACGAGCGCTGGAGCGCCGCCTTGCACCGCGTCTTCCCCTCGAGATTCTCGGCGGAGTAGGTCGCCGTGATCAGGGGATCGTTGGCCGGGTTCCAGACGTGGCTGTCGATGCCGTTGAGCACGCCGACGAGGCGGTCGCCCAGCTCCAGAAACACGTCGTGCAGTCCGAAGCCGCCGCCCGGCGTCCCCAGCTCGCGCGCCTGGGTCGGACTGACCGTGGTGACGAAGTCGGCGAAGACCACGCCGCCCTTCAGGAAATTGAGCTTGCCGTACCACTCGAGCTGGCGCCAGTTGTAGACCGACCAGGGGAGGCCGATGTCGGGCACCGCGTCCGGCGGGAAGTGCCCCTGGTAGCCCGGATTGTGGACCGAGAGCACGGTGGAGGCCGTTTGCGCGAAGCGCTCGCTCGCAAAGGTGGTCCGCAGGTAGACCGGGAGGAGCGCGGTGTGCCAGTCGTGGGCATGCAGGAGCAGCGGCCCCGACACCAGCCGCGGAAGCGCCGTCAGCGACGCGAGCGCGAAGAACGCGAAGCGCCGGAAGTTGTCGGGATAGTCCACGGCGTTCTCGCCATAGATGCCCGGGCGGTTGAAGAACTCGCGATGCTCGACGAAGTACACCTGGGGCCCCGACACCTGGCCGGCCACCCGGAAGATCCTCGCCTCCTCCTTGCGCGGCCCCACCGGCACGAGAAAGGGAGGCCCCACCGGCTCGAGGTCGGGATCGATGTCGCGCACCGTGCGGTAGAGCGGCAGGATGACCGCGACGTTGAGTCCCGCCGCCTGCTGGAAGGCCGCGAGGCCGCTCACCGCCTCGGCGAGCCCCCCGGTACGCGCGTAGGGGGAATACTCCGCCGTCACGTGCACGACGGTGACCGGCTGGCCGCCGGACGCGAGGAGCGGAGGCGGAGAGAAGACGGGGCGGCCGGTCAGTTCAGGCGGTGGGTGGATCGTCACCGGAGTAGTCCCCGCGCATCGCGGGCGCGTAGTGGTCCTGCACGTAGTTCTCGACCATCCGCCGGGCGGTGAAACGGCGCCCCGCGAGCCGGAGCGCATGCCGCATCTTCTCCACCCAGCCCAGGGGGACCCCGGCCGAGTCGCGGGTGTAGAAGAGCGGGATGACCTGCTCCTCGAGGAGCCGGTAGAACTGGGCGGCGTCGGAGGCGTCGGCATCTTCCGTTTCGCCGGCGGGTGAGATCGCCCACCCGCTCAATCCGTCATAGCCCTCCTGCCACCAGCCGTCCAGGGTGCCGAGTTGCGGCACCCCGTTCAGGGCGGCCTTCATCCCGCTGGTTCCCGAGGCCTCGAGGGGCACGCGCGGGAGGTTGACCCAGAGATCCACCCCCTGGACGAGCAGATGGGCCAGGTGCATGTCGTAGTCCTCGAGGAAGGCCACCCGGCCCTCGAACTCGGGGTCTCTGGTGAACTGATAGACGCTCTGCAGCACTTCCTTCCCCGGATTGTCGGCCGGGTGGGCCTTCCCCGCGAAGATGATTTGCACCGGCCGCCATGGATCGACCAGGAGCCGGCGAAGCCTCTCGAGGTCCCGGAAGATGAGATTGGCGCGCTTGTAGGTGGCGAACCGCCGGGCGAAGCCGATAGTGAGCGCCGTCGGGTCGAGCAGCGTTCCCGCGCCCACCACCTGGGCCGCCTCCTTGAGCTGGCCGGCGAAGCGGCGCCGGGCGTCCTCCCGGATGAAGTTCCCCAGGACCAGCTTGAGACGGTTGTGCGCCTCCCAGAGCTTGGCGTGTTCGAGTGTGAGCACCTGGTCCCAGAGGTGCGGATCGTCGAGCCGGTTGCCCCAGTCCGGGCCGAGATGCTCGTCAAGCAGCCCCATGATCGAGCTGCCCATCCAGGTGGCGAGGTGGACGCCGTTGGTCACGTGCCCGATGGGGACCGTCTCCCACGGCCGCGCGGGCCACAGGTCCCGCCAGAGATTGCGGGAGACCTGGCCGTGGCGGCGGGAGACGCCGTTGACGTGCCCGCAGAGGCGCATCGCGGTCACGGTCATGTGGAACTGCCCGGGCAGTGAGGGGTGGGTGCCGAGGGCGAAGAAGGCTTCGCGCCCCAGGCCGAGGTCGGTCCAGACCGGTCCGGCCACTCCTTCGAGCTGGTCCACGGAAAAGGAATCGTGCCCGGCCGGCACCGGCGTGTGGGTGGTGAACACGCTGCGGCCCCGCACCTCGCGTGCCGCCTCCGCGTAGGTCATCCCCTGGACGATGCACTCGCGCAGCCGTTCCACCAGCATGAAGGCGGCGTGCCCCTCGTTGGCGTGCCAGGCGCCGGGATCGATCCCCATCGCCCGCAGCACCCGCACGCCGCCTACGCCGAGAATCCACTCCTGGCGCAGCCGCAGATCGGGCCCGCCGGCGTACAGCTTGTTCATCAGGCCCCGATCATCGGGGTGGTTGTCCTCGAGGTTGGTGTCGAGGAGAAAGATCGGGACCCGGCCCACCATCATCTTCCACGCGCGCACGTGCACCGGGCGCCCGGAAGTCTCCACCGTGGCGAGGTAGCCTTCCTTCTGCTTCCCCGGAACCGGAACGAGAGGCGTCAGACTGATGTCGAACTCCTCGTCGCTGTCCTCCTGCCATCCGTCGAGCCGGAGCCGCTGGTCGAAGTAGCCCTTCATGTAGAAGAGCCCGACCCCCACCATCGGTACGCCGAGATCGCTCGAGGCCTTGCAGTGATCACCGGCCAGCACGCCGAGGCCCCCCGAGTAGATGGGCACCGAGGCGTGAAGGCCGAATTCGGCACAGAAGTAGGCCACGGGACGGCCGTTCAGCTCGGGATGGGCCTGGGCGAACCAGGTGTCGGCGCTCGACGTCTCGTGCCCCATGTGCGCCATGACGTCGTCGTAGCGGCGCAGAAAGTCGCTATCGCTGGCGCACGCGGCAATCCGGGCGGGATCCACCCGGCAGAGCAGCTCGAGCGGGTTGTGCCGCGCCTGGTGCCAGAGCGCCTCGTCCACCGAACGGAAGAGAGCGCGCGCCTCGCGGCTCCAGCTCCACCAGAGATTCATGGCGAGCGCGGAAAGGCCTTCGATGCGGGCGGGGAGGTAGGGGATCCGGTCGTGCGGGGTCGTCATGCCGTAGTATGTCCGGCCATGGGAGGTGGGGCAACCGGCATGCGTCAGTGCACCAGCTTCTTGTAACGGATACGGTGCGGCTGGTCGGCCGACACCCCCTTCCGCCGCTTGAAGTCGGCCGCGTACTCCTGGTAGTTGCCCTCGAACCAGGTGGCCTCGCTGTTGCCCTCGAAGGCGAGGATGTGGGTGGCGATGCGGTCGAGAAACCAGCGGTCGTGGCTGATGACGACGGCGCAGCCGGGGAAGCCGAGGAGTGCCTCCTCGAGCGCGCGCAGGGTGTCCACGTCGAGGTCGTTGGTGGGCTCGTCGAGGAGCAGGAGATTGCCACCGCTCTTGAGCAGCTTGGCGAGGTGGACCCGGTTGCGCTCGCCGCCGGAAAGGGTGTCGACCTTCTTCTGCTGATCGGCGCCGCGGAAGTTGAAGCCCGCGCAGTAGGCGCGCGCGTTCACGGTGCGCCGGCCGAACTGGAGCTGGTCCTGTCCGCCCGAGATCTCCTCGTACACCGTCCGCTCGGCGTCGAGCGATTCACGGGACTGGTCCACGTAGGCGATCCGCACCGTGGAGCCGACGGTCAGCGTGCCGGAGTCCGGAGTCTCCTGGCCGGCGATCATGCGGAACAGCGTCGTCTTGCCGGCGCCGTTGGGGCCGATGACCCCGACGATGCCGCCCCGGGGGAGGGAGAACTCGAGGTTCTCGAAGAGCAGGCGGTCGCCGTAGCCCTTGGAAACCTCGCGTGCGACGACGACCTCGTCGCCGAGCCGCTCCGGCACCGGGATGACGATTTCCGTCGTGCCCTCGGTCTGCCGCTCCGCCTCCTCGCGCAGCTCCTCGTACCGGGTGATCCTCGCCTTGCTCTTGGCCTGCCGCGCCCGCGGCGCCAGGCGCACCCACTCGAGCTCGCGCTGCAGCGTCTTCTGCCGGGCGGAGGCCTGCTTCTCCTCCTGGGCCATGCGGCGCTGCTTCTGGTCGAGCCACGACGAGTAGTTGCCCTCCCAGGGGATGCCCGCTCCCTGGTAGAGCTCCAGGATCCAGCCGGCGACGTTGTCCAGGAAGTAGCGGTCGTGGGTGACGGCGACGACGGTCCCGGGGAACTCCGCGAGGTACCGCTCGAGCCACCACACGCTCTCGGCGTCGAGATGGTTGGTGGGCTCGTCGAGCAGCAGCATGTCGGGCTGCTCCAGGAGGACCCGGCAGAGCGCGACACGCCGGCGCTCACCGCCGGACAGCCGCGCCACGTCGGCGTCCCCGGGGGGGAGGCGCAGCGCATCCATCGCCATGTCCACCTTGTGGTCCAGCTCCCAGAGGCCCAGCGTGTCGATGCGCTCCTGCAGGTTGCCCTGCTTTTCCAGCAGGCGGGCCATTTCATCGTCGTCCATCGGTTCGGCGAACCGGGCGCTCATCTCCTCGAACTGGGTGAGGAGCGCGCGCTGGCCGGCGACGGCGACCTCGACGTTGCCGCGCACGTCCCTGTCGGGGTCGAGCTGCGGCTCCTGCGAGAGGAACCCGATGCGGGTGCCGGGCAGCGGCCGCGCGTCGCCGAGGAAGTCGTGATCCACTCCGGCCATGATGCGAAGGAGCGACGATTTCCCAGCGCCGTTGGCGCCGAGCACGCCGATCTTGGCGCCGGGGTAGAAGGCGAGGTGGATGCCTTTGAGGATCTCGCGGGAGGGGGGCACGACCTTCCGCAGGTCGCGCATCGTGAAGATGTATTCGCCGGCCATAGGGCGGGGAATATAGCGGGCAAACGAAAAAGGGCATCCCAGCGGGGATGCCCCTGTTTCGATGGTCCGTCGAACGACTAGCTGAGGTGCCTGCTGACGAGCTTGGTCATCTCGAACATCGAGACCTGCGACCGGCCGCCGAACACTGTGCGGAGTCTGTCGTCGGCATTGATCATGATGCGCTTCTTGGAGTCCTGCAGGCCATTCCGCTTGATGTACTGCCAGAGCTTCTTGGTGACTTCGGTGCGCGGCATGGCGCTCGACCCGATCACGGCGGCCAGGGCGTTGCTCGGCTGCACCGGCTTCATGAATGCCGCGCTCGGCGTGCGCTTCTTGCCGGACTTCTTCACCGCCCGCTTGGCCCTTTTCACCGCCCGCTTGACCTTCCTCACCGCCCGCTTGACCTTCCTCACGGTCCTCTTGGTGGCCCTCTTGGCTTTCCGTGCGGCCTTCTTCTTGGCGGCCATAGCGTGTCTCCTCGTTGAGGTGTGAGAGCCCTGCGTGCCTCGAAAACCGGCAACTACCGAGACAAACAGTAAACGACTCGCGCAAATTTACAATAGGGAAATCCCGGTTTTCCCTCTGGGATTGCCCTGGCCGGTCCGCGGCCGACCTGTCTTCCGGCGTGATTTCGCGGGCCGTCCGCCCCCCTCGCCCCCCCCGAACGGGCCACTGCCATGCCTTGCTTCCGTCGCATGTCGCTGTTCGTCGCCCTCGCACTGCTCGCCCCGGCAGGCCTCCCGGCCCTCGTGCAGGCCCCGCCCACCTGCACCCCGGGCAATGCCGGCCTGACGCTTCCGAGGGACTTCTGCGCCGTCCTCGTGGACGGCGATGCCGGGCCGGTGCGGCAGCTCGCCGTTTCCCCCGATGGCGCGCTCTACGCGGCGGTGTCGGGCCACGGGTTCGGTGGGGGAGTCCGCGGCTATCGTGGTCGCGATGGCGACGGCGAGCCCGACGAGCGCGCAAGCTTCGGCCCGCGGGGAGGGAACGATGTGGAGGTCCGTGACGGACACCTTTACCTCGCCCTCAACGACCGCATCGTCCGCTGGCGGCTGGCGCCGGGGAAGCTGGAACCGGAAGGTCGCGAGGAGACGATCGTTTCGGGCCTGCCGCACGAGGGCAACCACGGGGCGAAAAGCGTGGTGTTCGGCGGAGGCGACACCATGTTCGTGAGCATCGGGTCGGCCACGAACAGCTGCCAGAAGAGCGACCGGAGCGCCGGCTCCCCCGGCATGGATCCCTGCGCCGAGCTCGAGCGGCACGCCGGGATCTGGCAGTTCTCCGCGACCAGGGCGGGTCAGACGTTTGCCGCGGGCCGCCGCTACGCCACCGGCATGCGGAACCCTCTCGCCACGACCATCCAGCCCGGCACGGGCGCGCTCTACGCGGCCATCCACGGCCGCGACCAGCTGGGCGACAACTGGGGGTTCAGCGCCGAGCGGAACGCGGAGAACCCGGCGGAGGAGCTGGTGGTGGTGGGGCAGGGGGACGACTTCGGGTGGCCCTACTGCTACTACAGCGTGGAGAACACCGCCAAGGTCCTCGCCCCGGAATACGGCGGCGACGGCAAGGCGGTGGGGCGATGCTCCGGAGCCAAGGACCCGGCCATCGCCTTTCCGGCGCACTGGGCGCCGCTGGCGCTTGCGTTCTACCCGGGCGACGGATTCGGGGAGAAGTACAGGGGCGGCCTTTTCGTCGCGTTCCACGGATCGTGGAACCGGGCGCCCCTCCCGCAGGCCGGGTATCGCGTGGTGTTCGCCCCGTTCGTGAACGGCAGGGCCACCGGCCGCTACGAGACCTTCGCCACGGGCGCCGGGGGGCCGACGGACCTGCACGCGAGCGGCCTGGCGGTGGGGCCGGACGGCTCGCTGTACATCTCCGCGGACAAGAACGGGAAAATCTGGAAGGTGGTGCGACGGTAGGCGCGAGCGCGGACGTTCGGGCCCCTACCGCGCGCCCTTCAGCTGCGCCTCCACCTCCGAAAGCTTCGGCTCGATCTCGATCGGCCGGTTCGCACCGGGCGGGGGCGGGTCCATCTCCCGGTGGTACTGCAGCAGCGCGCCCGGGTCCTTGAGTACGTGCCCGGTCAGCACCACCACCACCCGCTGCGAGGGATCCACCACTCCGCGACGCACCAGCGCGCGGAGCCCCGCGACCGCGGCCGCGCTGGCGGGCTCGCAGCCGACGCCGCACCCGTCCACCGCCGCCTTCGCTTCCATCAGCTCCGCGTCCGACACCGACAGCACGACGCCGTCGGTCTCCCGGATCGCGAGCACCGCGCGGTCGTACGAGGCGGGATCGCCGATCCGGATTGCGGTGGCAATCGTCTCCGCCTTGACCCTGTGCCGGGTCGCGAACTTCTCCTCGAAGCTTCGCACGAACGGCGCCGCTCCCTCGGCCTGCACCGCGGCGAGACGGGGGAGTCGGGAGATCAGTCCCCACTCCTTCGCCTCGCGGAGCGCCTTCCCGAACGCCGCGGTGTTCCCCAGGTTGCCTGCCGGGAGCACGATCCAGTCCGGCGCATCCCAGCCGAGCTGCTGGAGCATTTCCAGCACGATCGTCTTCTGCCCTTCGAGCCGGAACGGATTGATCGAGTTGAGCAGGTAGACGCCGAGCCGGGCGCTCGCCGCCTCCACCAGCTGGAGGCAGGCGTCGAAGTCGCCGCGGGCCAGCAGCGTCCTCGCGCCGTACGCCAGCGACTGGGCCAGCTTG
>CAYYXP010000137.1:0-16487 GCA_964475685.1 uncultured Gemmatimonadaceae bacterium
GGAGATGGTGATGCCGGGGGACAACGTGCAGATGACGATCGAGCTGATCACGCCGATCGCGATGGACGAGGGGCTGCGGTTTGCCATCCGCGAGGGCGGCCGCACCGTGGGCGCCGGCGTCGTCACCAAGATCATGAAATAAGACTCTCCGACGAGGACTAGTGAGTGCCAAGAGACAAGATCACGCTTGAATGCACCGAGTGCAAAAGCCGCAACTTCTTTGCGGACAAGAATAAGCGGAAGCACCCGGAGCGGGTGGAGCGGCGGAAGTACTGCCCCCGGTGCGACCAGCACCGGACCCACAAGGAGTCCAAGTAGTCATGGAGCGGGTGCAGGTCGTGCAGCCCTCGAACGCGGTGGTGGGGTGGGTCGACCGCAGTCGCGGCTTCCTCGTTGGGGTCCGCGAGGAGCTGCGCAAGGTCACCTGGCCGACGCGGGACGAACTCGTCAAGGCGACGAGAATGATCATCGTCCTGGCGATCGTCCTCGGATTCACCATCGGCCTCCTCGACTGGCTGCTCCAGGTCATTCTCGTTGAAGGTGTCGCGCGGCTCGCGCGGTAGGCAGCGGAACCCATGGAATACCGGTGGTACGCGATCCAGACGACCGCGGGACACGAGAACAAGGTGCGCAATCTCCTGCAACGGCGGATCGACGATGATCCCCGGCCGGCGGAGACGAGGCTCATCCGCCAGGCCCTCGTGCCCGTGCAGGACGTCATCGAGATCAAGAACGGCAAGAAGGTCACCGTCGAGCGGAAGCTGTATCCCGGTTACGTGCTGGTGGAAATGAGCATGAACCAGGAGGCGCTGCACGTCGTCAACAGCATCCAAGGCGTCATCAAGTTCGTCGGCACGGGCAAGCTCCCCCAGCCCCTCCGTCAGGACGAGGTGAACCGGCTCCTGGGCGTGGCGGAAGCAGTGACCGAGTCGGAGCCGAAGGAGGAGATCCCCTTCATGATCGGCCAGGTGGTCGAGATCACCGAGGGGCCGTTCTCCGATTTCAGCGGGACCGTCGAAGAGGTTCTGGCCGACAAGGGGAAGGTGAAGGTGTCGGTGAGCCTGTTCGGCCGGCCGACGGCGGTGGAACTGGACTACTTGCAGCTCAGAGGGCATTAGCAGCACGCAACCGACGGCGGCCCGGCCGCTGTCCCGCGACCGCGCGGTAACCGCGGCAGTCGGCCCGACGGGCCTACGCTATAGAGGAGCAGCATGGCAAAGAAGATCCAGGCATTGGTGAAGCTGCAGTGCCCGGCTGGCGCGGCCACGCCCGCGCCCCCGGTGGGCACCGCCCTGGGTCCGCACGGCGTGAACATCATGGAATTCGTCAAGCAGTTCAACGCCCGGACCCAGAGCCAGAGCGGGATGGTGATCCCGTGTGTCGTCACGATCTACGTCGATCGGACGTTCACCTTCATCACCAAGACTCCGCCCGCCCCCAACCTGCTCCTCAAGGAGGCAGGGGTCGAAAAGGGGAGCGGCCAGCCCAACCGGGTCAAGGTCGGCACGGTCTCGCGCGCGCAGGTCAAGAAGATCGCCGAGATCAAGATGGCCGATCTCAACGCATCCGGCCTGGACAGCGCCATGCGCATGATCGCCGGCACCGCGCGCTCCATGGGACTGGACGTGGTGGATTGATGCCGGCCCAGGGAAAGAAGTTCCGGGCGGCGGCCGCCACCGTGGACCGCTCGCGCGAGTACCAGATCGCCGAAGCGGTCACGCTGGTCAAGGGCGCTGCATATGCCAAGTTCGATGAGACGGTGGACGTCGCCGTGCGCCTCGGCGTCGATCCGCGCCACGCCGACCAGGTCGTGCGCGGTACGGTCGTGCTTCCCCACGGGACCGGCAAGCCGGTTCGCGTACTTGTGGTGACCCAGGGGGACCGGGTCCGCGAGGCCGAGGCCGCCGGCGCCGACTTCGTCGGCATCGAGTACATCCAGAAGCTGAAGGACGGGTGGCTCGAGGCCGACGTCATCGTCGCCACGCCTGACGTGATGGGCCAACTCGGACAGCTGGGCCGCGTACTGGGTCCGCGGGGCCTGATGCCCAACCCCAAGGCCGGGACCGTCACCATGGACGTCGGCAAGGCGGTCCGCGAGATCAAGGCCGGCAAGATCGAGTTCCGGGTGGACAAGACGGGGAATGTCCACGCGCCGGTGGGCAAGGTGTCCTTCACCCCCGCCCAGCTGGCCGACAACGTCTCGGCGTTCATGGATACCATCGTCCGGGCCAAGCCATCCGCGGCCAAGGGCATTTACATCCGCTCCGCCACCGTGTCCAGCACGATGGGGCCGGGCGTGCGTCTCGATACGGCGGTGTACCGATGAACAGAACCGAACGGCAGGAGTCGGTGGAATCGCTGACGGCTCGGTTGAAGGACTCGCCCAACGTCTACGTCACCGATTTCAGCGGCCTGAACGTGCTCCGGATCACCGAGTTCCGCCGCCGGCTTCGCGCCGCGGGGGTCTCGTACGTCGTGGTGAAGAACACGCTGGCCCAGCGCGCGTTCGCGGCCAACGGCATCACCACCCTCGACGATCACCTTGCCGGCCCCACCGGCCTCGTGCTCACCAGGGACCCTCTGGCCGCCGCCAAGATTCTCGGCGACTTCGTCAGGGAGTTCGAGAAGCCGACGGTCAAGGTGGGGCTGGTCGATGGGAAGACCGTCACACCCGAGCACGTCAAGCGCCTGGGCGAGATCCCGTCGCGCGAGGTGCTGCTGGCCCAATTCGCGGGCCTGATGAACGGCCTGCTGTACTCCTTTGTCGGCGCCCTCGAGGCCCTCCGCGAACAGCGCGGAACCGCTTCTTAACCGTACGGAGATCAGGGACATGGCAACGACCACGCTGAGCAACGAAGAGATCCTCGAAGCGATCGGCCAGAAGACCGTGCTCGAGCTCGCGGACCTCGTCGAGGCGTTCAAGACGAAGTTCAACGTCACCGTGGCTGCGGCCCCGGTGGGTGGCGGTGCGGGCGGCGGTGCCGCGGCGCCCGCGGTGGAAGAGAAGACCGAGTTCGCCGTCATCCTGAAGGAAGGTGGCGCCAAGAAGATCCAGGTCATCAAGGTGGTGCGCGAGATCACCAGCCTGGGTCTCAAGGAAGCCAAGGACGCGGTGGACAACGTCCCGAGCACCATCAAGGAAGGCGTGTCCAAGGCGGAGGCCGAAGAGATCAAGAAGAAGCTGGAAGACCAGGGCGCCGTCGTCGAGCTGAAGTAGCGCGGAGCGCTATCCCGAGCCGGTCACCGTGCCCGCCGGGCACGGTACCCGCAACGGATCTGGCGACTTCAACCTATTTCAGTGAGACGAATGCACCTGCGACGCTCTCGGACGTTCCCGTATCTGACGAGCCCCGTGCCCGACCCCACCTCCGGTGGGGACTCTGCGCTGGGGCCATTTGTGTTGCATGAGAGTGAGTGAATCGATGCCCGGAACCCGACCCGTAATCACGTTCAGCAAGCGGGAGGGCGGCATGCCGATGCCGCATCTCCTCGACATCCAGACCGCCGCGTTCCAGACGCTGCTGGTGCCGGACGACGTCGACGGCGCTCGGCAGGACGTCTCGCTCGAGCGGGTGTTCCGGGACCTGTTCCCGATCACCGACGTCAACGAGAAGTACAAGCTGGAGTTCCTCGGCTACTCGCTCGGCGAGGCCAAGTACGTGGTCGAGGAGTGCATCGAGCGCGACATGACCTACGCCGCGCCGCTCAAGGCCAAGCTGCGCCTCGACGTGTACGAGGAGGTCGAAGGGCAGAAGCGGCTCAAGAACGCCATCGAGAAGGAGGTCTACCTCGGCGAGCTGCCGATCATGACCCCGCTCGGCACCTTCGTCATCAACGGCGCGGAGCGCGTCGTCGTGAGCCAGCTCCACCGCTCGCCGGGTGTGGTCTTCGAGGAAGACACCCACCCGAACGGGCAGCGGCTCTTCTCGGCGCGCATCATCCCCTTCCGGGGCTCGTGGGTCGAGTTCACCATCGACATCCACGACGTGATCTACGTCCACATCGACAAGAAGAAGAAGTTCCCCGCCACCGCCCTCCTCAGGGCCTTCGGGCACGGGAGCAACGCCGACATCCTCAAGCTCTTCTTCGCGACGAAAGAGCTGAACATCACCGGCAAGCTGGAGGGCCGGCAGGAAAAGCGTGAGGTGATCGGCTCGCTGTTGGCCGCGGCGGTGCCCAATCCCGAGACTCCCCGGGGCACGCCGCTCGCCGAGGTGGGCGACGAGCTGACCCAGGAGCGGCTGAACGAGATGCGGCACAAGGGCGTGAAGGTCGTCACCGTGTTCGCCGGCTATACCACGCTCGACGTCCGCGAGGAGGAGCAGCCGACCAGCACGCGTGACCGGCAGAACCACGTTCTGGCCGCCGATGTTGCCGATCCCGAGACGGGCGAGGTGATGGCCGAGGCGGGCGGGGAACTGACGGAGGCGCTGCGGAAGAAGCTGATCAAGGGAGGCGTGCACAAGATCGAGGTCCTGCTGCCGGCCGGCCGGTCGGAATCGCCGCTGATCAAGAACACGCTCGCCAAGGACCCGACCCACAGCGAGGCCGAGGCGCTGGAGCAGATCTACGCCCTCCTCCGGCCGGGCGACGCGCCCAATCTCGAGACGGCGCGCCAGCAGTTGCAGAAGCTCTTCTTCAACCCGAAGCGCTATGACCTGGGTCGGGTGGGCCGCTACAAGATCAACCAGCGGCTGAAGCTCAAGACCGACCCGAATCACACCGTGCTGACCGAAGAAGATTTCGTCAAGATCATTGCCTACCTGATCGACTTGCAGGATGGCCGGGGGTTCACCGACGACATCGACCACCTCGGCAACCGGCGCATCCGGTCCGTGGGCGAGCTGATCGCCAACCAGTTCTCCGTCGGCCTCTCCCGCATGGCGCGGCTGGTCAAGGAGCGGATGAGCATCAACTCCGACCCGGAGAAGATCTCGCTGGACGACCTGGTCAACGCGCGGACGGTGAGCGCGGTCATCCAGGCGTTCTTCGGGAGCTCGCAGCTCTCGCAGTTCATGGACCAGACCAACCCGCTGGCCGAGCTGACCAACAAGCGCCGCCTCTCGGCGCTGGGCCCCGGCGGCCTCACGCGGGAGCGCGCCGGCTTCGAGGTGCGCGACGTGCACTACTCGCAATACGGCCGCATGTGCCCGATCGAGACGCCGGAAGGCCCGAACATCGGCCTGATCACCAGCCTCTCGACCTACGCGCGCATCAACGATCTCGGCTTCATCGAGACGCCGTATCGCGTGGTGAAGAACGGGAAGGTCACCCACGACATCCGCTGGCTCTCAGCCAGCGATGAGGAGGACTTCGCGGTGGCCCAGGCCAACGCGCCCCTCAACCCCGACGGCACCTTTGCCGAGCAGCTGGTCCTGAGCCGCAAGGGTGACGACTACCCTCTGCTGCCGCCCGAGCGGATCGAGTTCATGGACGTGGCGCCCGAGCAGCTCGTCTCCATCGCGGCGGCGCTGATTCCGTTCCTCGAGCACGACGACGCCAACCGCGCGCTCATGGGCTCGAACATGCAGCGGCAGAGCGTGCCGCTGCTCTTCCCCCAGGCGCCGCTGGTGGGCACCGGGCTGGAAGACAAGGTGGCGCGCGACTCGGGCGCGGTGATCATCGCGCGCCGGAGCGGGGCGGTCACCCGCGTCACCGCCGACGAGATCATCGTGGACGCCGGCGCCAACGGGCAGATTCCGACCGATCAGCCGCTCGCCCGGCTCCACCAGCACGACCGGTACCGGGTGAAGAAGTTCTGGCGGACCAACCAGGACACCGCCATCAACCAGCGACCGCTGGTGCAGCTCGGCCAGCAGGTGAAGGCCGGCGAGATCATCGCCGACGGCGCGGCCACCGAGGGCGGAGAGCTGGCCCTTGGCAGCAACGTGCTGGTGGCCTTCATGCCGTGGTACGGACACAACTTCGAGGACGCGATCGTCCTGAGCGAGCGCCTCGTCAAGGACGACGTCTATTCGTCCATCCACATCCAGGAGCTCGAGCTCCACGTCCGGGATACCAAGCGTGGGCAGGAGGAGATCACCCGGGAAATCCCCAACGTCTCCGATGAGAGCGTGGTGGACCTCGATGAGCGCGGCATCGTCCGGATCGGCGCCCACGTGAAGCCGGGCGACATCCTGGTCGGCAAGATCACCCCGAAGGGCGAGACCGAGCTGTCACCGGAAGAGAAGCTGCTGACGGCGATCTTCGGCGAGAAGGCCAAGGACGTGAAGGACAGCTCGCTCAAGGTGCCGCCGGGAATGGCCGGCGTGGTCATCGACGTCAAGATCTTCAGCCGCATCGAGGACCAGGTGGTCGAGAAGGACCGCGGCGAGCGAATTGGCGAGGTGCGCCGCATCGAGAACGACGAGAAGGCGCGCATCAACACCGTCATGCTCGACGAATTGATCCACCTGCTCGCCGGCCAGGACGTGGCCCTCATGCTCAAGGCCGGGACGGTGGAGGAGTTCCTCCCCGCCGGCACCAGGCTCATGGCGGCGGCGCTCAAGGACATCGACCTCGGCGACGTGGACCTCAAGACGCTCCGGGTGGTCAACAAGGCCGCCAACGAGCGGATCCGCCAGAGCATCGACATGGCCGCGCGGGAGCGCGCCAAGGTCGAGGAGAAGGCGGAAGACCAGATCGACAAGATCCTCCAGCCGGACGAGCTGCCGCCGGGCGTCATCCAGCTGGTCAAGGTGTACCTCGCCGAGAAGCGGAAGATCTCGGTGGGCGACAAAATGGCGGGCCGCCACGGCAACAAGGGCATCGTCGCCCGGATCGTGCCGGAGGAGGACATGCCGTTCCTGCCCGACGGGACGCCGGTGGACATCGTGCTCAACCCGCTCGGCGTGCCCAGCCGCATGAACGTGGGCCAGATCCTCGAGACCCACCTCGGGTGGTGCGCCCGGATGCTCGGGTTCGAGGCAAAGACCCCGGTCTTCCGCGGCGCCGACGAAGCGGAAATCGGAGTGCTCCTGCGGCTGGCGGGCTTCCGCTGGGCGGCGGAGGGACTCCGCCTGAAGCACCCGGCTCCGGCGCTCTCGCCCGCGGCCATCACCCGGCTGGTCGCCGATCTCAAGAAGGTGGCGCCCAAGGGCGAGCACACCACGCTGATCGAGGCCGGCGTTGCCATGCTCGGCGCCCGCCACGCCTCGGCGGAAACCCGGGAGGTCTTCGAGAGCGTCCGGGGCTTCCTGGTGGAGGCCGCCCGGGAGCTGGCCGAGCGCGAGATTGCCCAGCGAAAGCTGGAGCTGGAATTCCACCGGGCGCAGGAGCACAAGGGCGCCGCCAAGCTGGTCAAGGAGCTGGAGAAGACGGCCGGGGTCAGCCCTGCCGAGGCGCTCGAGTCGTCGGGCAGGCCCAAGCTGGCGGGGATGCTCGGTCCCAAGGGCGAGTCCGACGTGGACGCGGCGGCCGATGAGCTGCTCCGTACCGCCGGCCTCACGCCGGGCGGCAAGGCGCGGCTGCGCGACGGTCGCACCGGCCAGCATTTCGAGAGCGAAGTGACGGTAGGCTCGATCTACATGCTGAAGCTGAGCCACCTCGTGGACGACAAGATCCACGCCCGGTCCATCGGCCCGTACTCGCTGGTCACCCAGCAGCCGCTCGCCGGCAAAGCCCAGTTTGGCGGCCAGCGGTTCGGCGAAATGGAGGTGTGGGCGCTGGAGGCGTACGGGGCCGCCCACGTGCTGCAGGAGATGCTCACGGTCAAGAGCGACGACGTGAACGGCCGAAGCAAGGTCTACGAGGCGATCGTGAAGGGCCAGAACCTTCCCGAGCCCGGCATCCCCGAGTCGTTCAACGTGTTGGTCAAGGAACTCCAGGCCCTGGGCCTCAAGGTCACACTCGGCACTACCGAAGCCAGCGACGAATAAGAGGGACTCATGATTGATTTTCGCAGCGGGCGCGAGCCCAAGAGCTCGAGCTTCGACTATATCAGCATCCGCATCGCGAGCCCCGAGGAAATCCGGGGCCCCCGCGATCCCAAGGAACGCGAGCGCCTGGAGCTCCAGGGGCAGCGGGCCTGGTGGTCATGGGGGGAGGTCACCAAGCCGGAGACGATCAACTATCGGTCGTTCAAGCCGGAGAAGGACGGCCTCTTCTGCGAGCGCATCTTCGGTCCGGTGAAGGACTGGGAGTGCCACTGCGGCAAGTACAAGCGGATCCGCTATCGCGGGGTGATCTGCGACCGGTGCGGCGTCGAGGTCACGCTGTCGAAGGTCCGGCGCGAGCGCATGGGCCACATCGAGCTCAGCGTGCCGGTGGCGCACATCTGGTTCTTCAAGACGCTGCCGAGCCCGATGGGGAACCTGATCAACATCACCCTCCGGGACCTCGAGCGGGTCATCTACTACTCGAGCTACATTGTCCTCGAGCCCGGCAAGCAGGAGGTTGAGGAGAACCAGCTGGTCGACGAGGAGGAGTACCTCACCCTCCGCGCCAAGGCGAAGGAGGAGGGGGACACCGCCTTCAAGGCGGACATCGGCGCGCCGGCGGTGCGCGAGCTGCTCGGCCGCCTCGACATCAAGCAGCTGGCCGAAGTGCTGCGGGCGGGGGTCGCCACCGAGACCAGCCAGCACCGCAAGAAGCAGATGCTCAAGCGGCTCAAGATCGTGGACGCCTTCCTCAGCTCCGGCGATTCGGGCGACCTGCCGAACAACCCGGTGTGGATGATCCTCGACGTCATCCCGGTGATTCCGCCCGACCTGCGGCCGCTGGTGCCGCTCGACGGCGGGCGCTTCGCCACGTCCGATCTCAACGACCTCTACCGCCGGGTAATCAACCGGAACAACCGGCTCACCAAGCTGATCCAGCACAAGGCGCCGGAGGTCATTCTCCGGAACGAAAAGCGGATGCTCCAGGAGGCGGTGGACGCGCTGTTCGACAACGGCCGCCGCTCCAAGGCCATCCGCGGCCGCGGCAAGCGCCCGCTCAAGAGCCTGTCGGACATGCTGAAGGGCAAGCAGGGCCGGTTCCGCCAGAACCTGCTCGGCAAGCGGGTGGACTACTCCGGCCGCTCGGTCATCGTGGTGGGCCCGGAGCTGCGGTTGCACCAGTGCGGCCTGCCCAAGGCCATGGCGGTCGAGCTGTTCAAGCCGTTCATCATCCACAAGCTGGTGGAGAAGGGCATCGCGGAGACGGTCAAGCGGGCCAAGAAGATCGTCGAGCGGGAGAGCCCGGAGGTGTACGAGATCCTGGAGGAGATCATCCAGGACCACCCGGTGCTGCTCAACCGGGCCCCGACGCTCCACCGCCTGGGCATTCAGGCGTTCGAGCCGGTCCTGGTGGAAGGGAAGGCCATCCGGATCCACCCGCTGGTCTGCGCGGCGTTCAACGCCGACTTCGACGGCGACCAGATGGCGGTGCACGTGCCGCTCTCGTTCGAGGCCCAGCTGGAGGCTCGTCTCCTGATGATCTCCTCGAACAACGTGCTCAAGCCCTCCGACGGGCGGCCGGTGGCCGAGCCGTCGCAGGACATGGTTCTGGGCTCCTACTTCCTGACCAAACTGCCGGCGGGGTTCGAGGAAGAGCTGCGCAAGGCCGGCGCGGGCAAGGGCGAGGAGGCCAAGGCGCGGCTCTGGAAGCAGGCCAAGTACTTCGGGACCCTCGCCGAGCTGGAGATGGCGCTGCTCAACCGCAGCGTCGGCTATCACTCGGCGATCTGTTTCTGGTACGTCCCGCCGGCGGAATCGAAGGATGCCGAGCGGCGTTGGCTGCGAACCACGGTGGGCCGGGTGCTGTTCAACAGCATCCTGCCGGCCAGGGTGGTGGCGGAGCTCGGCTTCCGTGACGAGCTGATGAAGAAGAAGACCCTCTCGGAGCTGGTGCTGCAGAGCTACCGCCGCGCCGGCCTGGCCGACACGGTCACTTTCCTCGACCGGCTCAAGGATTTCGGGTTCCGCTTCGCCACCATGGGTGGCGTGAGCATCGGCATCGAGGACCTGGAGATCCCGGAGGAGAAGGCCGAGCTGCTGGCCGAGGCGGACGCCCGGGTCAAGCGGTTCCAGAAGGCGTACAACACCGGCCAGATCACCTTCGGCGAGCGCTACAACAAGGTGATCGACGCCTGGACCCACGCCAACAACGACGTGGCCGAGGCGATGATCAACTCGATGCGGGTCTCCCGCGGCGGGTTCAATCCGGTGTTCATGATGTTCGATTCCGGCAGTCGTGGCTCGCGCGACCAGATCCGGCAGCTCGCCGGCATGCGCGGCCTGATGGCCAAGCCACAGAAGAAGCTCACCGGCGGCATCGGCGAGATCATCGAGAGCCCGATCAAGTCGAACTTCCGGGAAGGGCTCACCGTGCTCGAGTACTTCATCTCGACCCACGGCGCCCGGAAGGGCCTGGCCGACACCGCGCTCAAGACGGCCGACGCCGGCTACCTCACCCGCCGCCTGGTGGACGTGGCCCAGGACGTCACGATCACCGAGGAGGACTGCGGCACGGTGCTCGGCCTCGAGATCGCGGCGCTCAAGGAGGGTGAGGACATCATCGAGCCGCTCCGCGAGCGCATTCTGGGCTGCGTGGCGGGCGAGGACGTCTTCGATCCGCACGAGCTCGACGTGGACGGCGATCCGCGTCTCCTGATCGAGGCCGGGAGGTTGATCGACGAGGAAACCTCCATCGCGATCGACGACGCCGGCATCGAGAAGGTCAAGATCCGCTCGGTGCTGACGTGCGAGGCCCGCCGCGGCGTCTGCCGGATGTGCTACGGCCGCAACCTGGCCACCATGGACATGGTGGACATGGGCGAGGCGGTGGGCATCCTGGCGGCGCAGAGCATTGGCGAGCCGGGCACCCAGCTCACCCTGCGCACCTTCCATATCGGCGGCACGTCGAGCCGCATCGCGGAAGAGGCGGAGCGCCGGGCCCGGTCGGACGGCAAGGTGAAGTATACCGACGGCCTCGAGTGGTCGGACGTGCCGGTCGAGTACGAGGATGGCGCCACGGCGACCATCCGCGTGGTGCTGACGCGCGAGGACGAGTCGGCCTCGGACGAGAGCAAGGAAGGCATTCTCGTGGTGGACCCGAAGGACCCGAAGCGCATTCTCAACCGCTACCCCGTGCCGGAAGGCGCGCTGCTGGCGGTCAAGGAAGGCGATCTTGTCAGCAAGGGCGACAACGACCGCCGCGCCACGATCCTGTACACCTGGGACCCGTACAACGACCCGAGCATCATCAAGAGCGACGGGGAGCTGCGCTGGAAGGACCTGGTGCCGGGCGTGACGCTCCGTGAGGAGCTTGACGAAGGTACTGGCCTTCGGAGCATCGTGGTTGTGGCCGACCCCGACCGCGAGCTGCACCCGAGCGTGCTGGTCTACATGAGCAACCGGAAGGACCCGCAGGAGTACACCCTGGCCGAGAGCAGCCGGGTCATCCTGGGCTCACCGACGGACCAGGTGAGCCGGGCGATGGAGATCCCCGACGGCGCCAACCCGTGGAGCACCAAGTTCCACGTGGATGAGCGGCCGATCAACGAGGCGTGGCCGAGCAAGACGAAGAAGGAGAGCAAGGACAAGACCGTCTTCCTCTCTACTCCGGTCAAGGTGACCAAGGGCATCACGGTCACCAAGATTCCGCGCCAGGCGTACAAGACCCGCGACATCACCGGTGGCCTGCCGCGTATCGCCGAGCTGTTCGAGGCGCGGCGCCCCAAGGACCCGGCCACGATTTCCGAGGTGGACGGCTCCGTCAAGTTCGGCGAGATCAAGCGCGGCAAGCGCGAGATCTTCGTCTACCCCGAGGCCCCGGGCGACGCCAAGGGTGCCGAGGAGGTGGAGCCCCAGCTCTACGAAGTGCCGGCGGGCAAGCACCTCCGGGTGCACGAGGGCGACCGGGTGCGGGCGGGCGACCGCCTGACCGAAGGCCCGGTCAATCCGCACGACATCCTGCTCATCAAGGGCCCGCGGGCGGTGCAGGAGTACCTGCTGAACGAGGTGCAGGAGGTCTACCGGCTGCAGGGGGTGCGCATCAGTGACAAGCACATCGGCGTCATCGTGCGCCAGATGCTGCAGAAGGTGCGGGTGACCGACCCGGGCGATGCCGACTTCCTCGAGGGAGAGACGGTGGATCGTCTCACCTTCCGCGACGAGAACGAGCGCATCGTCAAGCGGAAGAACGCGCCGGCGCAGGCCGAGCCGGTGCTGCTGGGCATCACCAAGGCGAGTCTCACGACGCAGTCGTTCATCTCGGCCGCATCGTTCCAGGAGACCACACGGGTGCTGACCGACGCGGCGATTCGGGGAGCCAAGGACAATCTCCTGGGCCTCAAGGAGAACATCATCATCGGGCACCTGATCCCGGCGGGCTCCGGCATCTACCGGTACGCCGAGATCGACATCCAGCCGCCAGCGGGCTACGAAACGCCGCCGCCCCGGGTGGAGGAAGTCGTGCCGCAGCCGCTCGAGGCGGTGGCGCTGCCGGCAGAAGAAGAGTAGGGGGACGCCCACGCGGGACGGGTATGAATCTCGACAGACCGGTTGCTCCCGATCCGTACGCTCTGCTGCCGAAGGTCGGGTCCTTTACCCTGACGAGCGATGATGTCCGGGACGGTGCACCGATGCCGGCCGCGCACTCCCTCGCCGGGGACAACCGCTCGCCGCAATTGTCGTGGAGCGGGGCCCCGAAGGGATTATGGCGCCAGGCTCGACGCAGGCGGGGAGTCGCGCTACTCGGTGCGACGGCGCCAGGCGGAGCGGAACGTGTCCCACGCCCGCTGCATTTCTTCCGGTGGCGTCAGGAGGGCATGGCCGAGGAGAATGCCGGTCAGATAGACGATGGCTTGGGTGAGCGGTGAGGGGTCCGTGGGCACGTGGGCTCCGGCGTGAGGACGCGAGTGTCGGGCGTTCCCGGCCGAACGGAGGGTGGCAAGTTGAAGGCCGCCATCTCCCTGACATGGATGGTCATGTCCGGCATGGCCTTAGCGAACCGTGGTTGAAGAGGGGATGCCGCAGGCGCGGCAAAATGGTGGGAAGTGGAGCAGCTTGCCGGGTGGGAAAAGATTGCCTTTCCTCCTTGACCTAACCCCCTCTAGCCTTTAAGTTTGCAAGTCTGTCCCCGAAAACGGGGAAGTGAGTGACTCGAGCCCCAGAGCGAATGCCGACCATCAATCAGCTCATCCGGCACGGCCGGAAAGACGTTGCAGCGAAGGACAAGGCGCCAGCCCTCAAGTCCAACCCGCAAAAGCGCGGGGTCTGCACCCGGGTTTACACCACGACGCCCAAGAAGCCCAACTCGGCTCTCCGGAAGGTGGCCCGCGTGCGGCTGACCAATGGGTTCGAGGTGACGGCTTACATCCCCGGCGAAGGCCACAATCTGCAGGAACACTCGATCGTCCTCATCAGAGGCGGTCGTGTGAAGGACCTGCCGGGCGTGCGCTACCACATCGTTCGCGGCACCCTCGATTCCGCCGGCGTCAACGATCGCAAGCAGAGCCGGTCCAAGTACGGCGCCAAGCGGCCGAAGGCCGCGGGTGCTGGCGCGGCGGCCAAGGGAGAGAAGAAGTGAGCCGGCGCAACAAGGCGGTCAAGCGTCCGGTTCCGCCGGACCCCCGCTACGACAGCCAGACGGTCTCCAAGTTCGTCAACAATCTCATGTTCGAGGGCAAGAAGAGCGTCGCGGAAGGCATCTTCTATTCGGCCATGGACATGATCGAGGAGCGCACCGGGCAGCCAGGGGTGTCGGTGTTCAAGCAGGCGGTGAACAACGCCAAGCCGACCCTCGAGGTCAAGAGCCGCCGCGTCGGTGGCGCCTCCCTCCAGGTGCCGGTCGAGGTCCGCCCCGACCGGCGTACCGCGCTGGCCATGCGCTGGCTCATCTCCTTCTCCCGGGCCCGTACGGAGAAGACGATGGCGGAGCGGCTGGCGGCGGAACTGATCCTCGCCTCGAAGAGCGAGGGGAACACCATCAAGAAGAAGGAAGACACGCACCGGATGGCCGAAGCCAACCGGGCGTTCGCGCACTATCGCTGGTAGTTGACAGCGTGCGTCAAGCTGTTCATCTTTAATGGCTTGGCGTTATTTTGCAGGGAACATCGGGCCATGTGATCCTTCCGGACCACCTCTAGCCCTCCGAAGACAACGCGTGGGGAACCACTGGAACCCCTCATCTTGGGCCTCGAGCCCGGATGTGCGCGGAGCGAGACCACCGGGCAAGCCCGGGTCGGTCGCCCCGCTTTTTCGCTGTATGAACCGACAGGACATCATGGCACGTCAGACCCCACTCGACCGCTATCGTAACATCGGCATCATGGCCCACATCGATGCCGGGAAGACGACTACGACCGAGCGCATCCTCTATTACACCGGCAAGAACTACAAGATCGGTGAGGTCCACGAGGGCGCGGCCACCATGGACTGGATGGAGCAGGAGCAGGAGCGGGGGATTACCATCACCTCCGCCGCCACCACCTGTTTCTGGGTCCGCAACGGCACCCCATACCGGATCAACATCATCGATACGCCGGGACACGTGGACTTCACCGTCGAGGTGGAGCGCTCGCTCCGCGTGCTCGACGGCGCCGTCACCCTGCTCGACTCGGTGGCCGGTGTGGAGCCGCAGACCGAGACCGTCTGGCGCCAGGCCGACCGCTACGGGGTGCCGCGCCTGATCTTCGCCAACAAGATGGACCGGGTCGGCGCGGACTTCGACCGCTGCCTCGCCATGATCCGCGATCGCCTCACCAAGAAGGCCTATCCCATCCAGCTGCCGGTCGGCACGGGTGAGCTCTTCACCGGCCATATCGACATCCTCCGCCGCGTCGAGACCGTCTTCGACGAGGACACGCTGGGCAAGAGCTTCACCGAGATGCCGGTGCCGGAGGCGTATCGCGAGCAGGTCGAGGCCGCCCGCCACGAGGTGATCGAGGCGGCCGTCGAGCATGACGACGAGCTGCTCGCCAAGTACCTCGGTGGCGAGGAGCTCACGCTCGACGAAATCCAGCGTGCCATCCGGAAGGCGACCGTCTCCGGCTCAATCGTCCCGGTGCTCTGCGGCGCGTCCTTCAAGAACAAGGGCGTGCAGGCGCTGCTCGACGCCGTCATCGACTACTTGCCGAGCCCGATGGACATTCGGCCGATACAGGGCCACATCCCGCTTCACGACGACACCCACGTCGAGCGGTGCGCGTCCGACGCCGAGCCGTTCTCCGCGCTCGCGTTCAAGATCGCGACCGACCCGTACGTGGGCCGGCTGACGTTCTTCCGGGTGTACTCGGGCTCGCTCAAGTCCGGCAGCTACGTCTACAACAGCACCAAGGACAAGCGGGAGCGGGTGGGCCGCCTGCTGCAGATGCACGCGAACAAGCGCGAGGCGATCGAAGAGGTCCTCGCGGGCGACATCGGCGCCGCCATCGGCCTCAAGGAGACCCGGACCGGGGACACGCTGTCGGACGAGGACAAGCCGATCATCCTCGAGGCGATGAAGTTCCCCAACCCGGTCATCGACGTCGCCATCGAGCCCAAGACCAAGGCCGATCAGGACAAGCTCGCCATCGCCCTCCAGAAGCTCCAGGAGGAAGATCCCACCTTCCACGTGCGGTCCGACCAGGAAACCGCGCAGACCATCATCGCGGGTATGGGCGAGTTGCACCTCGAGATCCTCGTCGACCGCATGAAGCGCGAGTTCAAGGTCGAGGCCAACGTCGGCAAGCCGCAGGTGGCGTTCCGGGAGACCATCCGCAAGAAGGTGAAGGACGTCGAGGGGAAGTTCATCCGCCAGAGCGGCGGCAAGGGGCAGTACGGCCACGTCGTCATCGATTTCGAGCCGGCCGAAGCGGGCGCGGGCTTCATCTTCGAGGACAAGATCGTCGGTGGCGTCATCCCCCGGGAGTTCATCAAGCCGGTGGAGGCGGGGATCCGCGAGGCACTGGAGAACGGCGTGCTCGCCGGCTATCCGATGGTGGACGTCAAGGCGACGCTCACCTATGGCAGCTACCACGACGTGGACAGCTCCGAGATGGCGTTCAAGATCGCGGGCTCGATGGCGGTGAAGGAAGCGGCGCGGGCCGCCCATCCGATCCTGCTCGAGCCGGTGATGGAAGTGGAGGTGGTCTCTCCCTCCGACTTCCTCGGCGACGTGATCGGCGACCTCTCGAGCCGGCGCGGCAAGATCGGCGGCATGACCCAGCGCGGCGACGCGCAGGTGGTTGCGGCCGACGTGCCGCTGGCCGAGATGTTCGGGTACTCCACGACGCTGCGCAGCATGACGCAAGGACGTGCGGTCTACACGATGCAGTTCGATCACTACGAGGAAGTGCCGAAGACCGTGGCGGAGCAGATCATTTCGAAGGCGAAGGGGTAGAGGGCGGGCGACTCACTCAACCGGACACCGGACCAGAGACCATGGCCAAAGCCAAATTTCAGCGGACCAAGCCGCATGTGAACGTGGGGACGATCGGGCACGTGGACCACGGGAAGACGACGCTGACGGCGGCGATCACGGCGATCCAGGCGAAGAAGGGGCTGGCGACGTTCACGGCGTAC
>CAYYXP010000138.1:0-4728 GCA_964475685.1 uncultured Gemmatimonadaceae bacterium
GGGTCAGCTCCCGGAGGAACTGGATGGGGTGGCAATCCTCGCCGAGACGGTCGAGGAGGAAGCCAATATTACGGACGGTGAGGGGCAGCGTTTCCTTGCTGCTCTTGGACAGCGGACTTGCCATGTCTTCTCCTTCACCTCAGGGTGGGTTGAACGACCCGTCGGTGAGAACTCCCGGTGTGCCGACTCGGTTAGTTTTGGGCAGTTGCGGACCAGTCGTCCCGCGTAGGCATGTGGGAATTGGGGGCGGGGCTGGCGGCGTAGCCCGAGGGTAGGCCGAGACGAGACCCGTTTCCGGACCGGCGGACGTAGTCGGAAGGGGGAGGTGAGACACTTCAGGGTTTTCCAAGACTCTGGAGGATCTCGTGAGCCAGGATCGACTCTCTCCCCCCGACCAGGAAGCTTGCCTGGTTCGGATGCGGCCGTCCAGTCAAAAGGGCGGCACGATCGTCGTCGAGGACGTGACCGACTTGGCGACGCATGAGTGCCGCCTGCTGGATCCGGACGGGTACCGGCCCGGGTTCTGCCCGAGGTGTCAGGGAACGAGGCTGCACGTCCACGACTACCGGGAGCGGACCCTGCGGGCGGAGCCTGGGTGGCCGGTGACCAGCATCGTTCGCTTCGTGTGCGCAGCCTTGGTCTGCGAGGCCATCTGGCAGATCCTGCCGGCGTTCATCGCCCGACACCTCTGGCGGACATGGTGGGTGGTCGAGCACACCTTGACCGGGGCGATGCCTGATCCCGCGGAGGTGGCGACGCGGCGATGGCCGCCGGTTCCGGAGCGGACGCGGCGGCGGTGGCGTGCGCGGTGGCTCCGGCCGGCGCTGTTCCTTGGTCAGGTCCTGGCCACCTGCGGTGACGCCGCGTGGGCGGCCCTGGCAAACGGACTGGCGGCGGCGGCGAAGTGCGCGGACCTGGTGGCGGCGTACGGCGCGGCCCGGGTGACGGCGGCGGGCCACCTGATCGAGGCCGTGGCGGCACTCGTCTACCGACTGCAGCCGAAGGTGCGTCTCGTGTAGCACGCGGAGCTCCCCGGAGCCTTCCGGGATGGCCGCGGGATCCCGCGGCCATCCCCCCAGAAATGGCCGCGGGGGACCGGTACAACGTCGTCATGAAACACGACGACAAGGAGGCCATGGCCCTCTGGCGCCTAGGCGTGCTGGGGCCGCTGACCAGCGCGCGGCTGGAGCACGGGGACCGCGAGCGTTTCTTCAAGGAGGCCGCGTCCCGCGTCCATGAGCAGCCGGACGGGGAGCGGATCAAGATCTCGGCGCGCACCGTGGAGGCGTGGTTCCACACCTGGCGCCACGGGGGCTTCAAGGCCCTCTTCCCTCAGGATCGCGCCGACCGGGGGCAGAGCCGAGCCATCGCGCCGGAGGTCGCCGAGCACATCCTGCGCGCCAAGCGAGAGCGGCCGCGGCGCTCCATCCGGCGGATCATCCGGATGCTGGAGCGGGCGAAGATCGTCCGGCTGGGGGAGTTGCACCGAGCGACGGTGCACCGGCTCCTGATGGCCCACGGCATCTCCGCCCGCCCCCTGCGGGGCCCGGGCACCGAGCGTCGCTCGTTCCTGCATGAGCACGCCGGCGACCTCTGGGTCGGGGACGCAATGCACGGCCCCATCGCCATCGCCCCCGACGGCTCATTGCGCAAGACGTATCTACTCTCCCAGATCGACGGTGCCACCCGCTTCGTTCCCCACAGCTACTTCGCCTTCTCCGAGGGCAGCTCCTACCAGGAGTACGGCCTCAAGCAGGCCATCCTGAAGCACGGGCGGCCGCGCACCTACTACGTCGACCTCGGGTCCGCGTACATCGCCCGGTCGCTCGTGCTGATCTGCGCGAACCTGGATGTCCGGCTGCTGCACACCGGCGTTCAGGACTGCGAGGCGAAAGGCGTCATCGAGCGCTGGCACCGGACCTGGCGCGAGGAGGTCGGGGATGAGCTGCCCGACTACCCGATCCCCATCATCGATCTCAACTCCAAGCACTGGGCCTGGCTCGCCGCCGAGTACCACGCCCGCAAGCACGACACCACCGGTCAGGTGCCTCGCGAGCACTGGCTCGCGGAGGTTCCCCACCTGCGCACGCTGCCCCGCCAGACAAACCTCGATGAGGTCTTCCTTCACCGCGAGCGCCGCTTCGTACGCAAGGACGGCACCGTCCGCTTCCGCGGCCGACTTCTCGAGGTCCGCCCCGAGCTCGTGGGGCGGGAGATCGAGCTTCGCTTCGAGCCCGGCGACGACGCGGGCACGCCTCGCGTGTTCGTCGAGGATCGCTTCGTCTGCGACACCGTACCCCTCGACCGGCTGCGCAACGCCTCCCGTCGCCGCCGCCGCCTGCAGGGAGAGAAAGCCCCCGATGCCGAGCCGAGCGGCTTCGACCCCCTCGCCCTCATCGAGGACGAGCACTACAACCGCGTCCGACCCGCCGGAACCCCACCTCGCTCCGCCACCCGCCCTTCACCCGACGACGACCCCACAGAAGAGGAGGACTGATCCATGTACCGACAACGCTTCGGCCTCACCGGCCACCCGCTCCCCAAGAACGCCCAGGGCAAGACCTTCTTCGACAAGAGCCCCGGTTACAAGAAGCTGGAACGCGCCTTCCGTGAGCTCGCCGCAGAGCCCGGCCTCAGCCTCCTCACCGGCGCTTCCGGGGACGGCAAGACCGCCTCGATCCGCAACCTCTGTGCGCAGTTGCCCCGGCCCGACCACCTCGTGCTCTACCTCTGCGACACCGCGGTGGCACCCCTCGATCTCTACCGCACCCTGGCCACCGAGATCGGGGTGCGGCCCTCACATCGGCGTGCCCAGCTCTGGACCGACATCAAGCAGACCCTCGTGCACATGGTGGACGAGCGCGGCACCGCCCCTGTCATCATCCTCGACGAGGCACAGCACCTTTCCGACCACTTCCTCATCGACCTCGCGGGCTTCCTGAACTTCGCCTTCGACAGCCGCGACCTCATCACCATGTGGCTCGTCGGCCTCCCCCCGCTCCTCCGCCACCTGCGCATGCAGCAGCACGCGCCCCTGGCCATGCGGGTCGTTCACCAGATCCACCTCGAGCCGCTCGGTCGCGACCTCTTCAACGCCATGATCGACCACGGACTCAAGGCCGCCGGCGCCACCCAGACCATCCTCGCCGACCCCGCCCGTGAGATTCTCTTCCGCGCTAGCCGTGGGGTGCCCCGCGTCGCCTCCGACGTCCTCCGCCGCGCCCTCCGCGAAGCGCACGAGCGCAATCAGAACTTCGTCGACGACCACACCATGGAAGTCGCCATCGATGACTCGCCCTCAGTCCAGGCGGTGACGGGATGAAGCCCCAGGAGCAACTCGCCCTCCCCGTGGTGCGTGCCGCCGATCTCCAGGAGCCAGATCCGGCCGGGCGCTGGCTCGTGGAGCGCCTCTGGGCCCGCGCCGGCGTCGGCATCATCGGAGGCGCACCCAAGTGCGGAAAGAGCTGGCTCGGGCTCGACCTCGCCCTCTCCGTGGCCAGCGGCACCCCCTGTCTCGATACCTTCCCCGTTGCCGAGAAAGGCGACGTCCTCGTCTACATGGCCGAGGACGCCGCCTCGCTGGTCCGGCAGCGTCTCGCCGGCCTCTGCCACCATCGTGGCCTCGACCTCGCCGCCCTTCCCCTCGGGGTCATCACCGCAGACAGCCTCCGACTCGACCTCCCGCGCGACCAGCGCCGCCTCCAGGAAACCGTGCGCCGTCACGCACCTCGTCTGCTCCTCCTCGACCCCTTCGTCCGCCTCCACCGCATCAACGAGAACCAGGCCGGCGACGTGGCAGCCGTCCTCGGATTCCTCCGCGAGCTGCAACGCGCCCACGACCTCGCCGTGGTCGTCGTCCACCACGCACGGAAAAACGGCGGCTCTACGGGCGGCCAGAGCCTCCGCGGCTCCGGGGACTTCTTCGCCTGGGTCGATACCGCCCTCTCCCTGCGCCGCCACCGCCAGCAACTCGTCCTCTCCGCTGAGCATCGCGCGGCCAGCGCCCCCGAACCGGTCACCCTGGCCCTCGTCGGGGCCGAGACCGACATGCACCTGGGCATCGTCGCGAACCAACCACAGGAGGAGCCCAGCGACTCGCCCCCGGCCGCCGGCCTCGACTCCGCCCTTCTCGACGCCCTTCAACACGCCGGACCCCGCGGCCTCCCACGTACGTCCCTCCGCGCGATCCTGCACGTCCGCAACGAACGACTGGGCGACACCCTCACCCGTCTCGCTGCCTCTGGCAACATCACTCGCCAGGGCGACCAGTGGATCCGCATCCCCGTTCCCGTTCCCGCACCCATGTAGACACGCGGCGGAACGGGAACGGGAACGCCCGTCACACCGATGGCTGACGCCCCTCCCCACATCCGCCGCCGCTCCATCCATGGGAGGAGAGAACCCGCTTCACGGCCGGGCGCGGATCCCCGTCCTCGCCCCAACCTCACGACACAAGAGCGGGACGAGCAGGCCAACAGAGTGCGAGCCGGTACAATCGTCAGCGTCGATCGAGCCTTCGAGAAGATTCCCGGCATTCACCGCCTCGCGCCCTCCGCGGTCGGGTAGCCATCCAGACCGGCTGAAGACAGCCAGGGACAGCCAGCGAGCCCTCAAGGCTTCAGGCCCAGCACCGCCTTCACCTGGTCCTTGATCTCCACACCCGTCGTCGGATCGCGGAACGTCGCGCGGTCCAGGGGAACCATCCAAGCGAACACGCGGCCCTTCAGC
>CAYYXP010000139.1:0-12557 GCA_964475685.1 uncultured Gemmatimonadaceae bacterium
CGGTGCTCAAATATAGCGGCCGGTGGTAAGCGGCCAGAAGCCGCGTGGCCCGCGGTGGGCGGGGCACCGTCGCGGGCGGGAGCGGCACACCCCTCGTCGCGCTGCAGCCGGCTGCGTCCGGGGGAGGAAGTGGGCACGCCACCGCCCGGCTGACGCGCTCCTCAGGGGATGCCGCTCCCACCCGCGACCCCGCATCGATGCACCGGGGGCGGTCTGCCGGAGCGGCGGTCGGGGCGGAGACGACATCCCCTGAGCCGCGCGTCAGGCCGTGTGATGCCTGCCCCGAGCTGGAAGCTGACGGTGGCCTGCAGCGCAGGCGAGGGGTGTGTCGTCTCCGCCCCGACGACAGCAGCGGCACCGGCGAAACGCTACGCGGCGAGGGGTGTGACGTCTTCGCCCCGCCGACAGCTAGTGAAGCCCGCGCGGTTGGCGCCGGGCATATCTTTCCCGCGGGGATAGCGCGGGGAGCCGGCGGCAGGTGATTTTCCGGCCCACACTCTCCTCCGTGGAGGGGGACGCACCATGTCGGTGAAGATCTATACCAGAACCGGTGACACTGGCGAAACGGGGCTCTTCGGGGGCGGGCGCGTCCGGAAGGACCATCCGCGCACCGCCGCGTACGGTGACGTGGACGAGCTCAACTCCGCCCTCGGCGTCGCGCGCGCGACCGCGCCGGCCGATTTCTTCGACTCGGTCCTGGAATCGATCCAGCGGGATCTCTTTTCCATCGGCGGCCACCTGGCCACCCCCGAGCCCGACAAGGTGAGGAAGGCACTCGAGAAGGCCGATCTCTCGCCGGCGCGTGTCGCCCTCTTCGAGCGCATCATGGACGAGGCCGAGGGCGAGCTTCCGCCGCTCCGGTCGTTCGTGCTTCCGGCGGGGACCTCCAAGGCGGCGGCGCTCCACCTGGCCCGCACCGTCTGCCGGCGCGCCGAGCGGAGCGTGGTGACCCTCTCAGGGGATAGCGAGGTGCCCGAACTCTTCCTCGTGTACCTGAACCGCCTGTCCGATCTTCTTTTTACTCTCGCCCGCCTTGCCAACCATCGCGCCGGCACGGGAGACGTTGCGTGGTAGGAAGTCCGCCGGTGATGGTCTCCCACGCCCTCGGCCGCTACCCCGTCTACGTCGAACCAGGGGTGCTGGGCAGACTCGAATCGCTCAGCGAGGAATACCTGGGCCGTGGCCGCATCATCATGGTCGCGGACTCCGCGGTACACGAACTGCTCCAGGCCGGTCGGCTCGCCCGCCCCCGGTGGGAAGGAGACGCCGTCACCTTCCCGGCAGGCGAAGGCTCCAAGAACCGGAAGGAGTGGGCCCGGATCACCGACCTCCTCCTCGACCGCGGCGTCGGCAGGGACGGGGGGATCATCGCCCTCGGCGGAGGTGTGGCGGGCGACCTAGGCGGGTTCGTCGCCGCGACCTTTCTCCGTGGCATCCCGTTCCTCCAGGCCCCGACCTCCCTCCTCGCGATGGTGGATGCCTCGGTTGGCGGCAAGACCGGGGTGAACACCCGGCATGGGAAGAACCTGGTCGGGGCGTTCCATCACCCCGCGGCCGTGGCCGCCGACCCGGGCGTCCTGCAGACCCTGCCCGAGCGCGACTACCGCGGCGGCCTGGCCGAGGCGGTGAAGCATGGCCTCGTTGCCGACGCGGAGTATTTCGGATGGATGGAGCGCGAGGCGGACGCGCTGGTGCGCCGGGATACCGAGGCCCTCACCCACCTTGTCCGCCGGAGCGTCGAGATCAAGGCCGAGGTGGTGAGCGCGGACGAACGCGAAGCGGGTCGTCGCGCGATCCTCAACGCAGGGCACACCGTGGCCCATGCGCTGGAACAGGCGACGGCGTTCGAGCTGGGGCACGGCGAGGCGGTCTCACTCGGGTTGGTGGCGGAGTGCGCCCTGGCCGAGGCGATGCGGGTGGCGCCGGCGGGGATTCGAGGCCGAGTGTCGTCGCTTCTGGAGCGGTTCGGCCTTCCGGTGCGACTCCCCGGGCGGGTGCCGGAAGACGCGCTTCTCTCGGCCATGGCGCATGACAAGAAGAATCGGATGGCGCGCGTCCGCTTCGCGCTTCCGCGCGCAATCGGCCGCATGTCCCCGGAGGGTGGCTGGACCCGCGAAGCGGAGGAGGTGGCGATCAGGTCAGCTCTCGCGACAATCTCGTAACACCTTTATTTGAAGCAACTTCCAGATTCCATTAACACTTATCAACATGACGATTTGTGGGTCATGGTGGAGAAAAACCCAAACCACATATATTGAAACGATTTGTGATGTGGAAAGATTTTTTTGCTTGACCGAACCCCCCGCAATTCCTATATTCGCTCCTCCTCTCACCATCTGTTCTGGTCGCCGCTCTCGACAACTTGAGCAGTCCTTTTCAACCACCCTTGGGGTTGACTATGGCCCATGTCCGTGTTCGCACCGGTAAAGCTCGCTCATTGCTGCGCGCTGCCCCGTCCGGCTCCTTCGACCAATACCTCCTCGACATCCAGAAGCTGCCCATGATCTCCGACCCGGAGGAGGAGAAGCGCCTGGCCCGCCGGGCGCTGGCCGGCGACGAGGTGGCCGCGGAGCGGTTGGTGACGGCGAACCTCCGATTCGTGATCTCCTACGTGAAGAAGTACCAGGGGCACGGGCTGGACCTGTCGGAGCTGGTCGCCATCGGGAACGAGGGTCTCCTCAAGGCGGTCAAGAAGTTCGACCCCGACCATGGCGTGAAGTTCATCTCCTATGCCGTCTGGTGGGTCCGCCAGGCCGTGCTCAAGGCGCTCGCCGAGCAGACCCGCAGCGTGCGGATCCCACTCAACCAGAACTCCGCCCTCGTGCGGATGTCGCGAGCCCAGAGCTTCCTGGCACAGGAGCTCGGCCGGGAACCCACCGACGCCGAAATCGCCACCGCCCTGAACGACACCATCGACAACATCCGCTCCGCCCGCCGCATGACCTCGACCGAGGTGTCACTCGACGCGCCCGTCGAGCGGCAGGACCGCGGCGCCAGCACCTTCGGCGAGCGCGTGGCCGGCACCGGCGGTGGCGAGATCGAGGAGATGACCGACACCCGGTTGCAGCGGGAGTTCATCGACCGGATCTTCCAGCGCCATCTGACGCCGCGCGAGCGCAAGATCCTCTCGCTCTACTACGGGCTGGAGGAAGGCTCCGAGGCGCTGACGCTGGAGAAGATCGGCGCGCTTCTCGGCGTCACTCGCGAGCGCATCCGGCAGATCCGCGAGCGCGCCTTCGAGAAGCTCCGCGACAGCCCCGACGTCCGAGGGCTCCGCGGGTTCTGGGGCGCCGCGTAGGGGGGCACAAGTCGCAGGGCACAATCGCGATTGAATCCGGCCGGAGCGGCGAGCGCCGCTCCGGCACCGCGTTCGACCTGCACCCCGTAGCTCCCGACTCACAGCTATCTTCAGTCCATGCTCCCCCGCCTGCCGCTCTTTCCCCTTCCCGTTGTCCTCTTCCCCGGCACGACCCTTTCGCTCCACATCATGTACACCGGGCTCGCGGCGGGACCATGACGCCCGATCTCATCGATGCTCTCCGCCGGATCGTGGGGCCGAAATGGGTGCGCCACCGGCGGGCCGAGCTGACAACCTATGCGATGGATGGCCTGCCCACGCGGGAGTCGTATCCCGGCGTGGTGGTCATACCCGCCGATACGGGTGAAGTGCGGGAAGTGGTCCGGCTCCTCCACCTGATCGGCGTGCCGTTCGTGGCGCGTGGCGCGGGCACCGGGCTATCGGGCGGCGCCGTGGCGGACCGAAACGCGGTGCTGATCGCGCTCACCCGCATGAATCGCATCCTGCGCGTCGATCCCGCCCGCCGCCGCGCCGTGCTCCAGCCGGGCGTCGTCAATGCCCGCCTGTCCGAGGCGGTGGAGCCGTTCGGCCTGCACTACGTTCCCGACCCCTCGAGCCAGGCGGCCTGCACCGTCGGCGGCAATGTGGCCGAGAACGCGGGGGGTCCCCATTGCCTCAAGTACGGCGTCACCACCAACCACGTGGTCGAGCTCGAAGTCGTGCTCCCGGACGCGTCGGTCGTGCGGCTGGGCTCGCCCCAGGGGGACCCATGGGGGCCCGACCTGGTGGGGCTCTTCGTCGGGAGCGAGGGGATGTTCGGGATCGCCACCGAAATCACCGTCCGCCTGGAGCCCCTCCCGACGAGTGTCCGAACCATGCTCGCGGACTTCCCCACCGTGCGGGCGGCCAGCGAGGCGGTCTCCGCGGTCATCGCGGCGGGGATCGTGCCGGCGGCGCTCGAGATGATGGACCGGGCCTGCGTCGCCGCGGTGGAGGCATCGATCTACGCCGCCGGCTACCCGACGGATGCCGCCGCCGTGCTGCTGGTGGAGCTGGACGGGCCGGACGAGGCGGTAGCGGCGGAGGCGGAGACGGTGGCGGACATCCTCCGCGCCCGCGGCGCCTGCAGCGTGCGCAGTGCGTCGAGCCCGGCCGACCGCGCGCGGCTCTGGCAGGGGCGGAAGAAGGCCTTCGGTGCCATGGGACGCATCGCCCCCGACCTCGCGGTGCAGGACGCGGTGGTTCCCCGCTCCGCCCTGCCCGACATCATGGACCGGATCGCCGAGATTCGTGACCGCCATGCCCTCCGGATCAGCAACGTCTTCCATGCGGGCGACGGGAACCTCCATCCCAACATCAGCTTCGACCGGCACGACCTGGCCGTGGCGGCGCGGGTCCACCAGGCGTGCCGCGAGATCATGACCGCATGCGTGGAGGCGGGGGGGAGCATCACCGGCGAGCACGGCGTGGGCAGCGACAAGATCGGTTACATGCCGCTCATCTTCGACGCCGAGTCCCTCGGTGCGATGCGGGCGGTCCGCCGCGTCTTCGACCCGTTCGAGTTGGCCAACCCCGGCAAGGTGGTTCCGGTGCACGCCTGCCGGGAATGGCTTGCCGCGCCGAGCGCCCGATGAGGGACACGATCGTCACCCGGCTGCGCGCCCTACTCGGGACCGCCGGAGTCGAGCGCGACGCCGACGGCCTCCCGCGGGCCACCCCCGACTCCCCCGATGCGCTGTCGCTGGTCTGCCGCCTGGCCCACGAGGAGGGATGGAAGATCCGGATCGAGGGCCAGGGAACCTGGCTGCCGCCGGACGCGCCGGCCGACCTCGCGGTGAGCACCCGCGCGCTCGATCAGGTGGTCATGGTCAGCCCCGCCGATCTCGTCGCCACCGTACAGGCCGGCACCCCGCTCGATGGGCTCCGCCGCCGCCTGGCCGACGAGGGAATGTGGCTCGCGCTCGATCCCCCCGGCCGGCCCGACAGGAGCCTGGGCTCGGTCGTGGCGACTGCCACGGCAGGCCCGCTGCGGCACGGCTTCGGCCCGGTGCGCGACCACCTCCTGGGCTGCACCGTCGCCACCGGGGACGGCCGCCTGGTGAAGGCCGGCGGCCGGGTCGTGAAGAACGTGGCCGGCTACGACCTCACCAAGCTTCAGGTGGGCGGGTTCGGCGGGTTCGGCATCATCGCCGAGCTGCACCTGCGCCTGCGAGCGCTTCCGCGCGCCGACGTCACGCTGCTGGCGCGGGGCGCGCGCGACAACCTCACGCTGGCCGCGCGGCGGCTCATCGAAGCCAAGGTCTCGCCCGCAGCGCTGGAGCTGCTCTCCCCCGCGCTGGCAGCGGAGGCTGAATGGGTGCTCGCCGCCCGGTTTCTCGGCACCGACGCGGCGGTAAAGGGAGAGGTCGGACGGATGGGAACCGCCGGCGATCTGGTATGGCAACCACTGCCCGCCGACCGGACCGCGGCATTCTGGGGCGGTGTCGCCCGCGGGAGCCTCGCCGGGCCCATCACCCTGCGCCTGGGCGTCCTCGGCAACGGGGTGGACGAGATGATGGACCTCGTCGCGCACGACCTCGACGAGGGCCTCCTTTCCTCAGGGCCCGGCTCGGGGATGATTCGCTGGACCGGTGATGCCCCGATCGAGCGCTTGCGCGGCGTTCGCCGTGCCGCCGCAGGTCGCGAGATCCCCATGACGATCGAGCGGGCACCCTGGCCGCTGCGCCACGCCCTGGGCCACTTCGGCGCCTACCGGGAGGGTGTCGGGCAGCTCGTCGGGCGGCTGCGCGACAGCTTCGATCCCGGCCAGTGCCTGAGCGTGGCGCTGGAGGGCGCGGAGTGACCGATCCGCTCGCTCCCTGCGTCCACTGCGGGTTCTGCCTGCCGGCATGTCCCACCTATCTCGCCACCGGCGACGAAGCCGACAGCCCCCGGGGGCGGATCGTCCTCATGCGCGCCCTCGAACGCGGAGAGCTTGGCCCCGGTGATCCCGCCCTGGTGCAGCATCTCGATGCCTGTCTCGGCTGCCGCGGCTGCGAGCCCGTCTGCCCTTCGGGGGTGAGCTACGGGCGCGGCCTGGAGGCAGCCCGGGAGCGGCTGTTCCGGGCAAACGGGACGACTCCGCTTGCGCGCATGGTGCTCGGCGTCTTCCGGCAGGAGCAGGTCTGGCGCCCGCTGTTCTCCCTCGCGCGTGCCCTGCGGGCCACCGGCATTGCGAGCCTTTTCGCGAGGAGAGGACGCCTGGGATTCCCCATGGCCATGCTGGGCGCGACGCGGCCCCTCCACCTGAACCATGGCGACTCGAGCAGTCACCGGTCGCGGGCCGAGGCAGGCGGTCAGCCGGACGGCCTGCGAGGTGCCGTCTGCCTCTTCCGCGGCTGCGTGATGGACACCCTCTTCGATCACGTGCATGACGCGACACGGCGAACGCTCGAAGCCAACGGCTACCGGGTGCGTGAGGTCCGGGGCCAGGCCTGCTGCGGGGCGTTGCACGAGCATGCAGGAGACAGGGAGTCGGCGCGCGCCCTGGCCCGGGGGAACGTCGCGGCCTTCGAGGGGTCGGACGATCCCATCGTGGTGAACAGCGCCGGCTGTGGCGCCCTCCTCAAGGACTACGGCCATCTCCTCGGCGAGGGGCGCGGAGCGGCGTTCGGCGCGCGGGTGAGGGACGTGAGCGAGCTCCTGGCCGCCGCGGGACCCCGACCGGGCGCGGCGCTCGACACCCAGGTGGTCTACGACGCGCCATGCCACCTCCAGCACGCCCAGCGGGTTCACGACGCACCGCTCGCGGTGCTCAGGGCCATTCCCGGCCTTCGGCTCAGGCTGTTACCCGGCTCCGACCAATGCTGCGGGAGCGCGGGCATCTACTCGGTGCTCCACCCGGCGATGGCCCGGTCGGTGCTCGACGCCAAGATCGCCGGGATCGCCGCGGCGGCACCCCGTCCCGACGTGGTCGCAACGGGGAACCCGGGATGCGTCATGCAGATCGGCGCCGGCCTGGCCGCCGCGGGCCTCGCCATTCCCGTGGCCCATCCGGTCGAGCTGCTGGACGAGAGTTATCGCAGAGGGGGAGTCTACGGCGGACGGGAGGGTGAGAATATCGCTTCTCCCTTCCCTCCTTCCGGTTTACCGTTCTCTCAATGACCACGGCAATACTGTTCGACTTCACCGGCGTCATCTACGACCATTCCCTCGATCCCTGGCCGCATGCCTGATTCCGATTTCGTCCTGGCGCGCGCGCACCTCGACCGCGTGCGGCACGGCGCGACGGCGGTGAGCGGCACCCCGGCCGTCTTCCGCATCGCAGGACCCGGCGCGCTCAGCTGCCTCCAGGGAATGCTCACCAACGATCTGGAGAAGCCGGGCGATCAGAGCCTCGTTTACGGCGCGTTGCTCACGCCCAAGGGGATGATCGTCGTGGATGCGTGGGTGGTGCGGCAGCCGGACGCCCTCACCGTCATCGTGCCGGTCGAGGGACGGGCGCCGGCGCTCGAGCTCCTCCAGCGGCAGCTGCCGCCCCGCCTCGCCAGGGTATCCGACCTCACCGGACAGGCGCGCGTCGTCTGGCTGCTGGGTGGCCATGGCTTCCAGGTGCTCGCCAAATCGGGGATCGGCATGCCGGAATCGGCGGGCCGGGTGGTGTCGGTGGGAGGCGATCTGAGCCCGGTCGTGGTGGCGCTGGCGCCGGAGTCGGCACCGTTCGTGGGATTGCTGGCGGGGCTCGCGCCCGCGGTGGACGCGCTCGCCGCGCGGCTCATCGCGTCGGGAGCCACGCCCGGTGACGACGACGATCTGCACGTCGCCCGCCTCCTCGGCGGGTGGCCGACGCTCGGTGTGGAGATCGACGAGAAGACGCTGCCCCAGGAAGTGCGCTACGACGAGATCGGCGGCCTTTCATACACGAAGGGCTGTTACACCGGGCAGGAGACGGTGGCGCGCCTTCACTTCCGGGGCCACACCAACCGGGAGCTCCGCGGGCTCCGATGGCTGGGAACCGCATCGCTGGCCGGACGCGGTGTGACCCATGGCCCGAAGGAGGTGGGCGGGGTCCGGTCCACCCTGACGCTGGAGGATCGGCGGGTGGGACTGGGCACTATTCGGCGCGAGGTCGAGTTGGGTGACGTGGTAATGGCGGGCGGCGTGGAGGCCAGGGTGGTCGCGCTGCCTTTCGCACCCGAGGAGCTGGACGGATGAAACATCGGGCCCCGAGCAAGCCCGGGGCCCGATGGGGTGGTGCGACGATGGGAAGGTTTACTGGGCGCTGTCCCGGACCATCGTGGTGTCGGACATCGGCATTTCGGCCGGCGCAGACATGCCGGCTTCGGCGGCCGGAGCTTCGGCTTTCTTCTCACCGCACCCAGCAAGCACAAGGGCCGCGGCGATCAGGAGGGTCTTCTTCATCGCTACTCCTCAGAAGGGATAAGGGTCCAAGCCCAGTCCGCGCGGAGCACGTCGCCACGGCAGCCGAGCGTACGGGTGGCGAAGCTAAGCGGCCGGACGGTTTTGTCAAGCCGACGAACCGCCGGAGCCGGGCCGGCACCAACGACTAACCGCACTGTAATACGTTACAATACAACGTGTTACAAAGACACCCCGACTTCAATACTTCACGGATGGTTATCGAAATGCCCGAGCCGCGCACACTGCATGACCTCAAGAACAGCCCCTGGGCGGACGCCCCGCTGCGAGGGAGAACAGTCCGCGACGAGATCCGCTCAAACCTGCTCGCGCGCCTGGCCTCGGGAATCGCGCTCTTCCCGGGCATCGTGGGGTACGAGGACACCATCGTCCCGCAGATCGTCAACGCCCTGCTGGCCCGGCACCATTTCATCCTGCTCGGTCTTCGCGGGCAGGCGAAGAGCCGCATCCTTCGAGAACTCACTTCCCTGCTCGACGACAAGGTTCCCGTCATCGCCGGCAGCGAGGTGAACGACGACCCCTTCGCGCCGATCTCCAGGTATGCTCGCGACCTGCTGGCCGAGTGCGGTGAGGCGACCCCGATCGCCTGGATCCGCCGCGACCAGCGCTACGTGGAAAAGCTCGCCACCCCGGACGTGACCATCGCCGATCTGATCGGCGACGTCGATCCGATCAAGGCCGCCCGTGGAGGCCACCTGCTCTCCGACGAGCTCACCATGCACTTCGGCCTCCTCCCCCGGGCCAATCGCGGCATCTTCGCGATCAACGAGCTGCCTGACCTGAGCGGCAAGGTCCAGGTCGGTCTCTTCAACATCATGCAGGAGGGAGACGTCCAGATCAAAGGGTACCCGGTGCGACTGCCACTCGACGTACTGCTCGCCTTCACCGCGAACCCGGAGGATTACACGGCCCGCGGGAAGATCATCACGCCGCTCAAGGACAGGATCGGGTCGGAGGTCAGCACCCACTATCCGCGCACCGTGCAGCTGGGCATGCAGATCACGGCGCAGGAAGCCTGGATGTCGCGCGGCGGCCGGGCGCTCGACGTTCCGGATTTCATTCTCGAACTCGTCGAGCGGATCGCGTTCGAGGCGCGGGAGGACAAGCGGGTGGACAGGCGATCGGGCGTCAGCCAGCGCCTCCCGATCAGCGTGCTCGAGAGCGCCGTGTCCAACGCCGAGCGCCGCGCGATGCTGCTCGATGAGGACCGGGTGGTCCCCCGGGTGAGTGACGTGTACGCCGCCGTCCCTTCCATCACGGGAAAGCTCGAGCTGGAATACGAGGGGGAGCTGCAGGGGGCCGAGACGATCGCCCGCGAGCTGATCCGGCGCGCGGCGGGGCGGGTGCTCGACGAGCGAATGGGCGGCGCCGATCTCGGCGCGATCGTGGCCTGGTTCGATCAGGGCGGCGCGCTCAAGGTGCCGGGCGACGAGCGCACCAAGCTCTGTCATCAGGGATTCGGCGTCGTCCCGGGGCTGCTGGAGATCGTGTCCGACGTGGGGCTCGCCCCTCGCGCGGACAAGGCGCGAGTGGTGGCGGCGTGCGAGCTGGTGCTCGAGGGCCTCGCGGCCCACAAGCGGATCAGCCGGAGCGAGGAGCTGGGTTACACCAGGGCCAAGCCGGAGCGCCGGGAGCCGGGGTACGGCAAGGGCGGGATTTCGTTCGGGTGAGGCCGGCGCGGGCGGTACCCGCCGCGTGAGGCGCGTCACATCGGCCGGTGCGCCGTCGCGTGCGGGCCAGCGCGAGCCTGCCGGAGACATGCATTAGCAAGGATACACCCATGCGCTTCACCACCTACTCCAAGTACCACCCCGAGCTCGCCGACGAGGTGAATCTCCAGGGGCTCCTCGACCAACTGGGCGATTTCCTGCTCCAGTCGGGGTTCGCCGGCGGCTCGCCCTCGCTCTGGCACGACGACATGGGCGACGGAGAGCGGTCGCTCGACGCACTGCGCCAGGCAATCCTCCGGGCCCTGATGGAGTCGGGCCAACTCACCCCCGAGATGCTGCGCGTCCTCCGCGGCGAGGGCACAGGCGATCCCGACCGTAACCGGGAGATCGAGCGGCAGCTGAGCGAGCTGCTCGACAAGATCGTGCAGCGGCTGATCGATGAGGGGTATCTCAACATCGGGCAGGCGCCCCAGGTGCCACAGGGGTATCAGTCGATGTTCGGGCCCAACGGGCAGGCGCGGTCGGCGGCCCAGCAGGTGCAGTTCAATCTCACCGAGAAAGGCATCGACTTCCTCGGCTACAAGACGCTGAAGGGGCTCCTCGGCACCGTCGGCAAGTCCAGCTTCGGCGCGCACGACACGCCCTACCTGGCGACCGGCGTCGAGGCCGAGGGCGTGAGCAAGCCGTACGAGTTCGGCGACGTACTGAACCTGGATGTCCCGGCCACGCTCTCCAACGCCATTGCCCGCGAAGGGCTCGGCGTCCCGATCAACATCGAGTACGGCGACCTCATGGTAAGCCAGAGCGAGTATCGCTCGTCGTCAGCGACCGTGCTGATGCTCGACTGCTCGCACTCCATGATTCTTTACGGCGAGGACCGCTTCACGCCGGCCAAGAAGGTGGCGCTGGCGCTCACCCACCTCATCCGCACCCAGTTTCCGGGCGACAGCCTGCGAGTGGTGCTGTTTCACGACTCCGCGGAGGAGATCCCGCTGGGCGCGCTGGCGACGGCGCAGGTCGGCCCCTATCACACGAACACCGCCGAAGGGCTCAAGCTGGCACGCCGGATCCTGCTGGGGCAGAAGAAGGACATGCGGCAGATCATCATGATCACCGACGGGAAGCCGTCGGCGCTCACCATGCCCGACGGGCGGATCTACGTGAATTCGATGGGGCTCGACCCCCAGATCCTGCAGGCCACCTACCGCGAGGCGGCGAACTGCCGCCGCAGCGGGATCATGATCAACACGTTCATGCTGGCGCGGGACCGGAGCCTCGTGGAGTTCGTCAAGCAGGTGGCGTCGATCTGCAAGGGGAAGGCGTACTTCACGAACACGATGACGCTGGGGCAGTTCATCCTGATGGACTTCATGAAGCGGAAGACGCGGCGGGTGAGCTAGCCGTTGCGCGGCCGCCGCCGCTTACCGCGCCCCCGGCGGCGGCACCCCGCCCGTCACCCGCTTGACCGTCCGCCCGGCCGGGATCGTCGAGTCCGGCCCGTCCACCTCGTTGATGATGGCGAGCTGCCCGATCGGGATGGATGACGGGTACCGCGCATCGAACTGCGCCAGCGTCATCTCCTCCGGCAGCCTCACCAGCTCCACTTTCGCCGGCTGCACCGACAGCACCGCCGGGTCCCGCAGCTCATCGAAGCTGCCCGCCGTCTGGCGGAATGCCGCGTCATGACCGCCGAGCTTCCCCGCCTCCGTGTACCCGAGCAACCCGTAGGTATCCCCGCCGTACGAGATGAATGTCACCAGCCCCTGCACCGCCTCCTGGCCCGATTGGGCCTCGAAGTAGCTGGAAGCCGCCGGCAGGCCGTTGATGCTTGTCGTCGAGCCGTTCCCCGCCCGCACACCCTCCCGCGAGAGGACTTTCGTCATGGCATCGCGCGGGGAGACCTTGCCCGCGAGTGTGAGCCGGATGAGCGCGTCCTGATTCGGGCTGCCCGCCACGACGGCATCGGCGGCGTTCTGCGTCCACCACCCCTGCGGTAAGGTGAGCTGGAAGCGGAGATCGGGGTGGAAGAAGCGGCTTCCCTGGAAATATCCTTGCCGGGGATCGTCGCCGAAGGTGAGACCCGCGATGCGCCGGAGGTACTCGTCACGGTGGATGACGGTGTGCGCCAGGTCCTTGTGCAGCGTGTCGAGCCGCGCCTCCGTGGCGGCGAC
>CAYYXP010000140.1:0-6239 GCA_964475685.1 uncultured Gemmatimonadaceae bacterium
CGCCGCCTGGGGGGGCCTTCTTTCCGAGCGTCTACGCATTCGACAAGGATTTCGAGAACCCGCGCACGTTCAGCGCCACGGTCGGCTACGAGCGCGAGATCGGCAATGGCCTGGCAGCGGCCCTGAGCTACACGCACGCACGCACGGACCACCTGACTCGCTTCATCAACGGGAACGACGCGGTCTTCGGCAGGCCATGGGGCGCCGGCCTGGCCCCGGGGGGCATTAACGGCATCGACGTCCTCACGGTCATCCAGAGCACCGGAAAATCGCGCTACAACGGGATCACCGCCGAGATCAAGCGCATCGGCCGCGGCAAGCTCCAGTTCCAGGCCAACTATACGCTCTCGTTCGACAAGTCCGACGACGACAACGAGCGGGATCCGTTCACCTTCCGCTACGCCCGCGCCGATTCGCTGCAGGCGGAGTACAACTGGAGCAACCGCGACCAGCGGCACCGCTTCAACGCCTGGTTGCTGGCGATCCTGCCCGGCGACGTGTACCTCAACAACCGGGTCAGCGCCTATTCGGCGCAGCCGGCCAGCGAGGCCTGCGGGACGGACAATCAGGGGAACGGGGTGCGCACAGCCGAATCCCAGCCGGGCTCCACGGCTCGAATCTGTCCGGATGGCCATGTCCTGCAGCGCAACACCATCCGGCGCGACAACGCCTACTTCTCGTGGGACATCCGGTTGTCGAAGCCGTTCAACCTGGGGCGGCAGGGCACGTTCGAGGCGATCGTAGAGGTGTTCAACGTGACCAACTCGGACAACTTCAAGGACCCATCGTCGGGGGGCACGTTCCTCAATTTCGACGGCACCATCCGGAGCGGTCTCGGCGAGCCACGCCAGTTCCAGGTGGGCGGGAGGTTCATCTTCTAGGCCGGAATTCGCTTCTGGCATTAATCGAGAGGGCGAGCCCACCGGTCATCGTGGACTCGCCCTCGCGACGTTCCCGCCCATGGCGACAGCGGCGGTTCGATGTCCCCCATCAGCGGGCCGCTACGGCTTGGCGGATCTCTCCTTGGGAGCCAGCTCGGCGCGGTGGGCCCGCACCGCTTCGATCACGAACGAATCCAGCCCTTCCGGGGCCGGACCATCCACGTATTCAAGAAACTCCGAGCGCATCCGGGGGTCCCAGGACCGCCGGATGTGCCGCGCTGTGCTGGCGAGCGCTTCGGCACGGTTGGGATACGCTTGGTAGAAGCGCCCAATCTGGTTGGCCATCTCGACCAGGTGCTCGATATTCATGAGCGGAGCGACGCCTACACGCGCTCGCGGGCATCGAGCAACCCGAGCTGCTGCTCGGTGAACCGCTTGAAGCGAGACTGCCACTCCGAGGAATGGAAGACCGGCATCACCTCGACCGCCGTGACCTTGTACTCGGGGCAGTTGGTGGCCCAGTCGCTGTTCTCCGTGGTGATGACGTTGGCCCCCGACTCCGGGTGGTGGAACGTGGTGTAGACCACCCCCGGCTGCACCCGCTCGGTGACCCGGGCCCGGAGCGTCGTCTCCCCCGCCCGGCTCACGATGCCCACCCAGTCGCCATCCTTTATGCCGCGGTCCTCGGCGTCGTGAGGATGGATCTCCAGACGGTCCTCCTCGTGCCATTCCACGTTGGCGGTGCGCCGGGTCTGGGCGCCGACATTGTACTGCGAGAGGATCCGGCCGGTGGTGAGAATCAGCGGATACTTGCGGTTCACCTTCTCCTCGGTGGGCACGTACCCGGTCAGCATGAACTTGCCCTTGCCGCGAATGAAGGTGTCGCGATGCAGGACCGGCGTCCCCTCGGGCGTTTCATCGTTACACGGCCACTGGATGCTGCCGAGACGGTCGAGCTTCTCGTAGGTCACTCCGGCGAACGTCGGTGTGAGCCGGGCGATCTCCTCCATGATCTCCGAGGGGTGCTTGTACGGCATCGGGTATCCGAGGGCATTGCTCAGCTCGGCGGTGATCTCCCAATCCTCCTTGCCCCCCAGCGGCTCCGATACCTTCCTGACCGGAGAGATGCGCCGCTCGGAGTTGGTGAAGGTGCCGTTCTTCTCGAGGAACGAGCTTCCCGGGAAGAAGACGTGGGCGAACTTGGCCGTCTCGTTCAGGAAGAGATCCTGAACGACGATGCATTCCATCGCCTGCAGCGCGGCGGTGACGTGCTGGGTGTTCGGATCGGACTGCGCGATGTCTTCACCCTCGAGATAGAGCCCCTTGAAGCTGCCGTCGAGGGCGGCGTCGAACATGTTGGGAATGCGGAGGCCGGGCTCCGGGTCGAGGGGGACGCCGTACGCCGTCTCGAAGAGCGCGCGGATCGGGTCGTCGAGGACGTGGCGGTAACCGGGCAACTCGTGGGGGAAGGAGCCCATGTCGCAGGAGCCCTGCACGTTGTTCTGGCCCCGGAGCGGGTTCACGCCCACGCCCGCGCGCCCGTAGTTGCCGGTCGCCATGGCCAGGTTGGCGATGCCCATCACCATCGTGGAGCCCTGGCTGTGCTCGGTGACACCGAGGCCGTAGTAGATGGCCCCGTTGCCTCCCGTCGCGTAGAGCCGCGCGGCGGCACGCACGTCGGCGGCCGGTACGCCGGTGATCTCCTCGGTGGCCTCGGGCGAGTGCTCAGGCCGGGCGACGAACTCCTTCCACTGCTCGTAGCTGTCCACCTCGCACCGCGCCCGGGCGAACGCATCGTCGGTCAGGCCTTCGGTGACCACGACGTGGGCCAGCGCATTGATCAGCGCGACATTGGTTCCGGGGCGCAGCTGGAGGTGGTGTTGGGCCTCGACATGGGGCGAGCGGACGAGGTCGATCCGACGGGGATCGACGATGATCAGCCTGGCGCCCTCGCGCAGCCGCCGCTTCATGTGCGAGGCGAAGACCGGGTGGCCGTCGGTAGGATTGGCGCCGATGATCATGATCACGTCGGCCTGCTGCACCGAGTCGAAGTCCTGGGTGCCGGCCGATTCGCCGATCGTCGATTTCAGGCCGAACCCGGTGGGCGAGTGGCAGACCCGGGCGCAGGTGTCGATGTTGTTGTTGCCGAACGCGGCGCGCACCAGCTTCTGCATCAGGTAGGTCTCCTCGTTGGTGCAGCGCGAGGAGGAGATGGCGCCCACCGACCCGCGGCCATACTTCTCCTGAAGCCTCTTGAATTCGCCGGCGGCGTAGCCGATCGCCTCCTCCCAGCTCACTTCCTGCCAGGGGTCGGTGATCTGCTTCCGGATCATCGGCTTGGTGATGCGGTCCTTGTGGGTGACATAGCCGAAGGCGAACCGCCCCTTGACGCAGGAGTGGCCGTGGTTGGCGTGGCCGTTCTTGTACGGCGTCATCCGCACGACCTGCGACCCCTTCATCTCGGCCTCGAAGGCGCATCCGACGCCGCAGTAGGCGCAGGTGGTGATGACGCTGCGGTCGGGGGTGCCGTTCTCGACGACGCTGTTGTCCATCAGCGTGGCGGTGGGACAGGCCTGAACGCAGGCGCCGCAGGAGACGCACTCCGACTCCATGAAGGGCTGGAGCTGCCCCGGCGAGACGACCGAATCGAAGCCGCGGCCGTCGATCGTGAGGGCGTAGGTGCCCTGCACCTCCTCGCACGCGCGCACGCAGCGGGAGCAGACGATGCACTTGCTGGGATCGAAGGTGAAGTAGGGATTGGAGGTGTCCTTCACGGCCTTGAGGTGGTTCTTCCCGTCGAATCCGTACCGCACCTCGCGCAACCCGACGGCGCCGGCCGTGTCCTGGAGCTCGCAGTCGCCGTTGGCCGAGCAGGTGAGACAGTCGAGGGGATGGTCGGAGATGTAGAGCTCCATCACCCCGCGCCGGAGGTCAGCGAGCTTGGGCGTCTGGGTGCGGACCTTCATCCCATTCTCGACCAGCGTGGTGCAGGAGGCCGGGTAGCCCTTGCGGCCTTCGATCTCGACGAGACAGAGGCGGCAGCTCCCGAAGGCCTCGAGATTGTCGGTCGCGCAGAGCTTGGGGATCCCGACCCCGAGCTCGGCGGCGGCCCGCATCAGCGACGTCCCTTCGGGCACCGAGACGGGCGCGCCATCTATGGTCAGGGTGACGGTGCGCCCGAAGACCCGTGCCGGCGTCCCGTAGTCGATGTCGTTGGCGTAGATCGCGGTCATCGTCAGGTCCTCGTCACCCGGCCGCGGCAGCGAGTTCCGCCGCCGGCAGTCCGAAGTCTTCAGGGAAATGCTGAATGGCGCTCAACACGGGAAACGGCGCCATCCCGCCCAGCGCGCACAGCGAGCCGGCCAGCATCGTTTCGCACAAATCCTTGAGCAGGATAATACTCGCCTCCGTCTCCGCCGGATTGCGGGAGGCCCGGGCAGCAATGACCCGGTCCATCACTTCCACCCCCCGGGTGGATCCGATGCGGCAGGGGGTACACTTCCCGCACGACTCGATGGCGCAGAACTCCATGGCGTACCGCGCCATGACGGCCATGTCCACGGTGTCGTCGAAGGCGACGATCCCGCCGTGGCCCACCATGGCGCCCTTGGCCGCAAAGGCCTCGTAGTCGAGCGGCAGATCGAACTGCGACTCCGGAATGAAGGCGCCGAGGGGTCCGCCCACCTGGACGGCGCGGATGGGCCGCCCGCTCAGGCTGCCACCGCCATAGTCGTAGAGCAGATCGCGCAGAGTGACCCCGAAGGCCTTCTCGACCAGCCCGCCGTGCCTGAGGTTGCCCGCGAGCTGGATCGGCAGGGTGCCCCGCGAGCGGCCCATCCCGTAGTCGCGATAGAACTCGGCGCCGCGATCGAGGATGATCGGCACTGAGGCAAAGGAGATCACGTTGTTGATCACCGTCGGCTTGCCGAAGAGCCCGGCGATGGCGGGGAGCGGCGGCTTGAACCGCACCATCCCGCGCTTCCCCTCCAGGCTCTCCAGCATCGCCGTCTCTTCACCGCAAATGTAGGCTCCGGCGCCGACCCGGACCTCGAGGTCGAAGGCGTGGGAGGAGCCGAGCACAGAGGGCCCCAGGAAGCCGCGGGCGTAGGCCGCCGCGATCGCCTCGTTGAGGACGCGGAGCGCGTGGGGATACTCCGACCGCAGGTAGATGTATCCGCGATTGGCCCCGACCGCGATGCCCGAGATCGTCATCCCCTCGACGAGGACGAGCGGATCGCCTTCCATGACCATCCGGTCGGAGAAGGTGCCGCTGTCGCCCTCGTCGGCGTTGCAGACGACGTACTTCTGGTCCGCGGCGGTATTGAGCACCGTCTTCCACTTGATGCCGGTGGGGAACGCCGCCCCTCCCCGGCCCCGGAGGCCCGACTGAGTCACCGCCTCGACGATGGCGGCGGGCGCCATCTCCAGCGCGCGGCGCAGCCCTCGGTAGCCTGCATGGGCCTCGTACGCGTCCACCGACACCGGATCGATGATCCCCACCCGGGCGAAGGTCAGTCGCTCCTGCCGCGCGAGATAGGGGATTTCCTCGGGCCGGCCGAGGAAGAGCGGGTGGGAGCGCCCCTCGAGAAACCCGGCCTGGAAGAGCCCGCCGACGTCGGCCTCCGCGACCGGGCCATAGGCCACCCTGCCGCCGGGAGTCTCGACTTCGACGAACGGCTCAAGCCAGTAGAGCCCCCGGGAGCCGTTGCGGACCAGCTCCACCGGGAGCCCCCGGAGCACCGCTTCGGTCGCGATGCTGCGAGCGACGCCCTCGGCGCCCACGGAGAGCGCGCCCGCGTCACGGGGAACATAGACCCGTATCATCGGGATCCCTGGAGCCCGGCGAGCATGACGTCGAGCCGCTGAGCCGACATCCGGCCGTAGAGGTTCTTGTCCACCATGACGGCCGGCGAGAGAGCACAGTTACCCAGACAGTAGATCGGCTCCAGGGTCACGGAGCCGTCGGCGGTCGTCCCATGCACTTCGACGCCGAGGCGTTCGCAGGCATGCGCCAAGAGAGCCTCGGCACCCAACGCCTGACACGACTCCGCCCGGCAGACGTGGACCACGTGGCGGCCGGCCGGCTCGCTGCGGAAATCGTGGTAGAAAGAGATGACGCCATGCACTTCGGCACGGGAGAGATTCAGCGCCTCGGCGATGACGGGCACCGACTCGGGCGGGATGTAGCCGACTTCTTCCTGGATGGCGTGCAGGACTGGGAGGAGACCGCCCGGCATATGCTTCAGCCTGGCGAGGCTGCGGTCAACCGCGTCGAGCCACGCCGCCCGATCAATCATGGATGCGCGCCATGCCCTTTCCGTTCTGGTTCTGACCTGATGCCGAAAGCTGGCGGCTCAT
>CAYYXP010000141.1:0-2570 GCA_964475685.1 uncultured Gemmatimonadaceae bacterium
ATGTTGCGAAAAATCGGAAGGCCGCGACAGATGGAAACCGTCGCCCGTCACCTGTCGGTCGCGGGAACGGCGAGCACAGCCGCAACCGGCCGAGCGCGCGGGCGCTCAGCCGATCAACCGGCTGTTGTCGAGGTCAGGCTCGAGGAGGGTGAAACGGAGGGGCTAGGGAGATACCGAAAGGTCGCGTCGCCGCCAGGGCCCCAAGTCCTTCATGGAGGGGGACGGCGATTTCGAGACCGTTTGAAAGGCCCGGGATCGCCAGCGGGGCTGGAGTGCAAATCGTTGCCAGCTCACAGGATTGGGTCGGGACATGGGAGGCCGCGGCCGGTGCAGCCGGCACCCGGCCTTGTTCCGGCATCGTGCACTCCTGCTGGCCCGCGCGTTCGGTCAGCCCCAAGCAGGCCACAGCCCCGAGTGCGGGCTGAAGCTGGAAGAGCAGCAGGAGCGCGGCGAGGACGGGCTTCATGCCGGGAACGGTATCTCCATGTCAGGTCGTCAGCAAGCCGTGGGGAGTCTCGATCGACCAAGAAACGCCGGCGGGGGCCAGACCGGTTCTACGGGTGGCAGGCATCGCAGGCCGAACGGCCACGGAGGCCGTCGACTCCTTCCTTCGCGATCAGGGGAACCATCGCCAGCGCGGCTACCGGATCCGCCCACCACCAGCCCACGGTGGCATTCAGCAGGAGCCCGGCGAGCAGGATCGCCGACAAGTAGGTGCAGAACAGAGTCTGTCGGGCCTCGGCCGCGAGCGCACCACTTCCCATCGCGAACGCCACTCTCCGCTTCGCCCGTGCGAGGAGCGGCATCACGGCGAGCGAGGCCGTCGCCAGCACGATGCCCACGACGCTTTCGGCAGGAGCAGCCCTCTCGATCAGCGCTTGGGCGGCGTCCGCAGTCACATAGACGGCGAGGGCAAGAAAGAGCCCGCCGATGACGCGGAGTGCCACTCGCTCGGCGCGCTCGCGACGTACGGCGTCCCGGTCGCTGTGGAGGCGCCAGAGCGCCGCGATTGTGGCTGAGACCTCGATCAGGCTGTCGAGTCCGAATCCCAGCAGCACGATGCTGCCGGCCGCGACCCCGGCACCTATGGCGATCAGGCCTTCGAGGGAGTTGTAGCCCAGCGTGGCATAGTTGAGGAGGAGCCCTCGACGGACGAGGGTCGGAGAGGAAGCGGTCATGTGACCTTGCCCTTCGGGGGGCAGGGTGCCGAGCCGAAGCTGCAGAACACGCAGCAATCTCCCGGTTTCGGCCGGGCGACAGCGTCGCAGTGTGGACACGGCCAGAAATAGAGGCAGGCATCGAGCGGCATGCGCTCCACGGACCTGGTGCCGCACGAAGGACATGTGATCGTGGCCGTCTGCGTCATGACTCTTTGGCCGATCGGCTGAAGCGGTCATGCTCTGTTGGCCGGACGCAGAGCAGGACCTCCCAGGCGAGGGTTCTCCGGGAGATCCGGACCTCGAAACCAGCCTCCCGCAACACCGCGTGAATCCGCGCGACCGGGTGAACGAACGTCCGAAATTGGTTGCCCGCCCTTTGGCGGCTGCGATTCTGCCACCAGGTGTAGAGCCTCATGTACCACCGGTCGTGCGGAAAGCTCAGTGCATAGTAATGTCGAGCCTTCCCGGCCGATGCACGGACCAGGGGCTCCAGGTCAGGGTAGCAACACACCACCCGATCGAGCGTCACGATGTCCGCTGAGGGCAGCTCGGGGGCAAGCGCGAGAAAGTCTCCATGTCGAAACTCAATCCGTGACTCGTGGCCCCGGCGGACAGCCTCGCTACGCGCCGCCTCGACATAGGCGACCGCGGCTTCAACATGAACGGCGCTTTGCACTTGGCCCTGGAGGAGCTCGTGGTGCAGGACCCCGATGCCGGCGCCGACATCCAGCAGGGTGTCGGGCGTGAGGTCGAGCGTTCTCACATTCTCGAGCATGACCCGCGCGGTTCCCGTGGGCCCGCGGCGACGGTAGGTCGCGAGCTCCCCCCGGGCGCGGTCTGGGGTGAAATGCTTGTCGGTGGCTTCGCAATGACAGGTAGCTGGCATGGCACCGAGTGAGATGTCGCCGAACCGTTCGCGAATCAACTGTTTGGTGCGCCCGCCTCCTCATGGTCAAGAAATGGGTGGGGGCTCCGCGCAGAGGAGACAGTAGGCGAACGGTTGTGTACTTCCACCGGGAGTGTGGTGGTCCTCCCGCACGCTCTCGAGCAGCCGGAACCCCGACCCGAACTCGGCGTGTATCGCCTCGGGGGAGTACCGGACCACCTCCAGGCCGCTGCACCGATTCGGCCCCTCGGGGGCGAAGCTGGCCACGATGACGCGCCCTCCGGGATGCACGGTACGCCGCACCTGAGAGACGTAGCGCGCCCGGTCGCTCGAACCGGTGAGGAAGTGGAAGACCGCGCGGTCGTGCCATATGGCAAAGCGGGCCGTGGGCAGGGGCGCGTCGAGCACGTCCGCCACCACCCAGTTCACCTGCTTCGCTTTCTCACCCAACCGTTCCCGCGCTACCGCCAGGGCTGCTGGTGCGAGGTCGAGGACGGTGACGTCTCGAAACCCCGTGGAGATCA
>CAYYXP010000142.1:0-12103 GCA_964475685.1 uncultured Gemmatimonadaceae bacterium
TCCTCCGGCGTGAAGGGGCGTTCCACCTGGAAGTCATAGTAGAAGCCGTTCTCGATGGCCGGGCCGAAGCCGATGCCCGCACCGGGAAACAGCTCGCGCACCGCCGTGGCCAGGATGTGGGCCGAGGAGTGACGCAGCACCTCCACGGCGTCGGGGTCGCGGTCGGTCAGAATCGCGAGCGTCGCGTCGCTTTCAATGGGCCGGTCGAGGTCCCACACGGCGCCGTTGACCCGGGCCGCGATCGCCGCGCGGGCGAGTCCCGGGCCGATCGATTCGGCGATTGCCCGCGCGCTGGTGCCTGCCGCCATCTCGCGCCGGGAGCCGTCCGGCAAGGTCACCTGAATCGTCGTCGTTCGTTCATCGCTCATGTGACGACCTTCGAAGGTGGATCGAGTCCTGCGTTTGCATCACAAACTGGTTAACTTAATCGTACTCTGATTTCCTTTGTAAGAGGACGACACGTGGGAAGATACGAGAGGTTGAGCGGCACCGAAATTCTCGCCTGGGCCACCCTGGGCGTCGGCGCCGGGCTCGCGGTGGGGTTCGCGCTCGGTGACTGGACCGGAGGAGTCAATCCCGCGCGCGTCCGCGGCGCGGCGCGGCGCTTTCGCGAGGGTTCCCCGCTCCGGTTGACGCCCGCCGCCTCGGTCCAGGCCGTCGAGGCGGCCCTTCATGCCGAGCCCAGGCTGGCGGGGCTCCGGATCGAGGTGTTGTCGTTCTCGCGCGGGGTCGTGGAACTGCGCGGATGGGTTCCCACCCGCCTCGCGCGCGCGGTGGCGGGCCGGGCGGCACTCGCCCCGCCGGGAATCGACAGCATCATCAACAGCATCCTGGTGCACGGTGAGGACGACCAGGCCATGCAGAAAGCGCCGCGCCTCACCGACCAGAGCGCATGACCGAACCGCTCGCGCCGCAATACAATCCGTCCGCCATCGAGTCCGCGCTCTACCCCTGGTGGGAAGAGCGCGGACTTTTCTCGCCGGACGCCGTCGCCCCGGCCGCCGGCCCCAGGCGGCCCTACGTGATCATGATGCCGCCGCCCAACGTCACCGCGGCGCTCCACATGGGCCACGGCCTCAACAACACCGTCCAGGACGTGCTCGTCCGGTTCGAGCGAATGCGTGGCCGGGAGGCGTTGTGGCTTCCGGGCACCGATCACGCCGGCATCGCGACCCAGAACGTCGTCGAGCGGATCCTCGCGGCCGAAGGCCGGACCCGCTTCGATCTCGGGCGGGAGGCCTTCGTCGAGCGGGTGTGGGCCTACGTCCGGGAAACCGGCGCCGCCATCCTCACCCAACTCCGGGCCATCGGCTGCTCGGCGGACTGGTCACGCACCTACTTCACCCTCGACGAGGGATTGAGCCGGGCGGTGCGGGAAGCCTTCGTGCAGCTGTACGGCGCGGGGCTGGTCTACCGCGGCCACTACCTCATCAACTGGTGCCCCCGCTGCCTCACCGCTCTCTCCAACGAAGAGGCGGAAAAAGAAGAGGTGGACGGACAGCTCTGGCACCTCAGGTATCCCCTCACCGGCGGCGGCCACCTCACCGTGGCGACGACGCGACCGGAGACGATGCTCGGCGACACCGCCGTCGCGGTGCATCCCGAGGACGAGCGTTATCGGGCGCTGATCGGCCGGCGGCTGCGCTTGCCCGTGGTGGACCGGGAGATCCCGATCATCGGAGACGAGGCGGTGGACCCCGCGTTCGGGTCGGGCGCCGTCAAGGTCACCCCCGCGCACGACCCCGCTGACTTCGAGATCGGCCGCCGCCACGATCTGCCGAGCATTGACGTGATGACGCCAGACGCCCGGATCGGCGAGGCGGCGCCGGAGCGATTCCAGGGCCTCGACCGCTTCGAGGCGCGTCGCGCTGTCGTCGCCGAGTTCGAGGAGGCAGGGCTGCTGGAGAAGGTGGAGCCGCACCGGCATGCCGTGGGCCACTGCTACCGCTGCCACACGGTGGTGGAACCGCGGCTCTCCGACCAGTGGTTCGTCCGGATGGCACCGCTGGCAAAGCCCGCGCTCGAGGCCTACCGCGACGGCACGCTGAAGTTCATCCCCGAGCGCCGGGGCGAGGACTACGCCGCCTGGCTCGAGGGAATCCGCGACTGGTGCATCTCGCGGCAGCTCTGGTGGGGCCACCGCATTCCGGTCTGGTACTGCCGGACCGAGGGGTGCGGCCTGACCAGCGTGAGCCGGGACGACCTCTCTGTCTGTCCCGCCTGCGGCGGGGAGGTGCGGCAGGACGAGGACGTGCTCGACACCTGGTTCAGCTCCTGGCTGGTTCCGTTCTCGAGCCTCGGCTGGCCGGAGCGTACCCGCGACCTTGCCCGCTTCTACCCCGGGCACACGATCGTGTCGGCGCCCGAGATCATCTTCTTCTGGGTGTCCCGGATGCTCATGGCGGGCCTCCACTTCATGGGCGAGGTCCCGTACACCCGCATCTACCTGCACGGGACCGTCCGCGACACCCAGCATCGCAAGATGTCCAAGTCGCTCGGCAACGGCATCGACCCCCTGGAGGTGGTCGAGCGGTACGGCGCGGACGCCCTGCGATACTCCCTGATCGCCGGAATGGCGGTCGGGACCGACGTGATCCTCGACCCGAACGACCTCGAGGCTTCCTTTGCCCCCGGACGGAACTTCGCGAACAAGCTGTGGAACGCGGGCCGCTTCATTCTCTCCAATCTCGACGGCCCGGCCCGCCCGCTCGCGGGGGCGTACCCGAACGTCGTGCGCCGGGAGGAGCTGGCGCTGGCCGACCGGTGGATCATCGCCCGCTGCGACGCGACGGTGCGCGAGGCCACCGAGGCCTACGAGCGCTTCCGGCTCAACGAGGCGGCGGCGGCGGCCTACCGCTTCATCTGGAGCGACCTCGCCGACTGGTACATCGAGCAGATCAAGCCTCGCCTCTACGGCGACCAGCCGGGCGGCGACGTGGCGCGCGCGGTGGCGACGCAGACCTTCGATGTCGCGCTCCGCCTCCTCCATCCGGTCATGCCCTTCGTCACCGAGGCCCTCTGGCGCCGGTTCCCTGGACGTGCCGCGGGGGCATCCATCTCGGTGGCACCCTGGCCGCAGCCCGACGACCGGGCGCTCGACCCCGATGCGTTGCGCGAGTTCGGGCTGGTGCAGGAGCTGATCGGGACCATCCGGGCGATCCGCGCGGAGTATGGCGTGCAACCCGGTCAGGCGGTGCGTGCTGTGGTGGGCGGCGGACACGGTCCGCTCCGGCGCGAGGAGGCCACGATCGGCCGGCTCGCGAAGGTGTCCTCGATCGTCTTTGGCGACAGTGCGGAGCGCGTCGGTGGCCACGCGGTGCTCTCCGATGGCACGTCCGTCTTCGTACCGCTGGGCGACGCGATCGACGTGAGCCGCGAGTGCGGACGCCTGGGCGCCGAGGTGGGGCGTCTCGATCAGCTCGTTGCGGCACAGGAGAAGAAGCTGGGCAACCAGCAGTTCCTCTCCCGCGCGCCGGCGGACGTCGTGGAACGCGAGCGGGAGAAGCTGGCGTCCTGGCGCGACCAGCGCGGCGTCCTGGCACGGAAGCGGGGGATGCTGGGATGCACGTGAGGCTCATGTTTCCGCTCCTCCCGCTTTGCGCCGCCCTCGCCTGCGCCAAGATGGAGCCCCCGCCGGGCGGGCCGCCCGACCTCGCACCGCCCCAGCTGCTCGCCACCCGCCCCGAGTCGCTGGCCCAGCTGACCGGCTTCTCGGGTGATGTGGAGTTCCGGTTCGACGAGGTTGTTTCCGAAGGGGGAACGCCCAATCGAGGCACCGGTACCGGGGCCCTCGAGAAGCTGGTCATCCTGTCGCCCACGGCGCGCGTTCCCGACGTCCGCTGGCACCGGACCAGGATCACCGTCAAGCCCGACGAGGGATGGCAACCGAACCGGGTTTACCGAGTCGAGCTGCTGCCGGGTGTCACCGATCTGCGCCGCAATCGCAGCGTCAAGGGAAAGGTGGTCACGTTCACCACCGGGGCCCCGCTCCCCGACCGCACGCTGCAGGGCGTCGTGGTGGACTGGGGCACCAACCGCCCGGCAGCGCTGGCGCTGGTCGAAGCGTTGCTGGTGGCCGACAGCCTCGCCTATCTCGGGCTCGCCGATTCCACCGGGCACTTCTCCCTCGGCCCGCTCCCGGCCGGCAACTACCTGGTGAAAGGCGTCATCGATCAGAACCGCGATCTCCGGCCGGGCGAGCGGGAGGCGTTCGACAGCGTCCGGGTCGAGACGAAGGACACGCTCGTTCGCGTCGGCGAGCTCTGGGCTTTCGTGCACGACACCGCCGCGCCGCGTATCCGGGCCATCACCGTGGGCGACAGCGTCTCCGCGACGGTCGCCTTCAGCCAGTTCCTCGATCCGGGCCAGCGGCTCGATGCCGGGGCCGTCACGGTTCGCCTCCTCCCGGATTCCAGCCGGGTGGAGGTGACGTCACTCCTTCCCAGGTCGGTGGACGACAGCCTCCATGCGCGCGGACCCGTTTCTCCCGATTCGGCGGTGCGGGATTCGACGCGAGCGGACACCACCACGAGGAGGGAGCGGCCGCGTGTGCCGGAGACGGGGGCGCGCACGCCGCGGCAAGCGGCGGCCCAGCCGCTCACCGGCCGGCCGCGCCTCTCCGACCAGCTTGTGGTGCGCGTGTCCTCGCCATGGATGCCGGAAGCGAAATACGAGATGGAAATCCGGGGCGTGCGGAACGTGAGCGGCGCCGCCGGCGAGGCGAAGGGTGTGCTGGCGGTGCCCAGGCGCGAGACGCCCGACAGCCTCAAGAAGCGGTCGTGAGCGACCGGCGAAGGCAGCTCCCGTCCGTGGACCGGCTGCTGCGCGAGCCGGCCGTCGAGGAGCTTCTGGCGTCCTCGCCCCGTGCCGCCGTCCTGTCCGCCGTTCGCGCGTCACTCGAGGCGGCGCGCACCCGCCGCACCGGTGCGCCGGAGGACTGGGCAAGCGACATCGCCGCGCGTCTGGCCGGCGAGCGCCGCGCCGCCCTCCGGCCGGTCCTCAACGCCACCGGTGTCGTGCTGCACACCAACCTCGGGCGTGCGCCGCTTGCGCAGGCCGCGATCGATGCGGTCACCGCCATCGCCTCGGGATACTCCAACCTGGAGTTCGATCTCTCCACCGGGGCGCGGGGCCACCGCTCCGACCACTGCCGCGACCGGCTCCGGCGGCAGACCGGCGCGGAGGACGCCCTGGTGGTGAACAACGCGGCGGGCGCCCTCCTCCTCGCGCTTGCCGCCCATGCGGCGGGACGGGACGTCCTGATCTCCCGCGGCGAGCTGATCGAGATCGGCGGCTCCTTCCGGATTCCCGACATCCTGGTGCAGAGCGGCGCCCGTCTCCACGAGGTGGGAACCACCAACCGCACCCATCTCGACGACTACCGGCGCGCTCTGGAGCATTCGCCGGCCGCGATCCTCACGGTGCATCGCTCCAACTTCGAGCAGCGGGGGTTCGTAGCCTCTCCCGACCCCGAGGCGCTCGCCATGCTCGCCGCGGACGCCGGGATTCCCTACCTGTACGACGTGGGCAGCGGCCTCCTGGCCGACCTGTCCCCGTGGGGCCTCACCACGGAGCCCCGGGTGACCGACGCGCTCGATGCCGGCGCCGACCTCGTTCTCTTCAGCGGCGACAAGCTGCTCGGCGGCCCCCAGGCGGGATGTCTCGTGGGACGGCGCGCTCTCGTCGCCGCCTGCGCCCACCACCCGCTGGCCCGCGCACTCCGGGCCGATAAGCTCACGCTCGCGGCGCTGGAGGCCACCCTCGCCCTCTACGACGACCCCGCCGGCGCGATCGCGTCGATTCCGGTGCTGCGCATGCTCACCCGGGGCGCCGAGGAACTCGAGCGAAGCGCGCGCGCGCTGGCGGCCCTCTGCCCGCCCGCGCTCCATGCGGTGATGGAGCCCGGTGAGTCCGCCGTGGGCGGCGGGGCCTTCCCCGGGGCCACACTACCGACGACGCTTGTCGCACTGGACGCGGGAGCGCTCGGGCCCGACGGACTGGCGCTGCGGCTCAGACTCGGAGATCCCCCGGTCGTGGCCCGGGTCGGCGGTGGCCGCGTCCTGCTCGACCCCCGAACGCTGGACGAGAACACCCACCTCGTGGTCGCCCGCGCCCTCGACGTGGCGCTGCAGGAGTGAGCGGCCGGCGGGCGGTCTTCCTCGACCGTGACGGCACCCTCATCGAGGACGTCTCCTACCTCCGGGATCCGGAGCAGGTACGCCTCCTTCCCGGAGCGGCCGGCGCCGTCCGCCGGCTCAACGAGGCGGGGCTCCTGGCCATCGTCGCCACCAATCAATCGGGCATCGCGCGGGGCATGATCACCGAACAGGACTACGTCGTGGCGCAGCGCCGGGTGGACGAACTGTTTGCGAACGACGGGGCGAGGCTCGACGCCCACTACCACTGTCCCCACCTGCCAGAAATCAGCGGGCCCTGCCTCTGCCGGAAGCCCGGCCCCCTGCTCTACGATCAGGCGGCGGAGCGCTTCGAGCTCGACCTCGCAGAGTGCTGGTGGGTCGGCGACCGGCTGCGCGATGTGGAAGCCTCCCGTCACTTCGGCGGTCGAGGGATTCTGCTGAACAGCGGTCCGGTCACTCCGGAAGAGTCGCCAATGGAATTCCCTCGCGTTTCCGGCCTCGCCGAGGCGGTCCGGATGGTTCTCGCGGCCCCGCCTCTCCATTACCTTCCCCCCCCATGACGATGCGCGTGGCCGCGGCCGTTTCGGGACGCGGCAGCAATCTCGAGGCCCTGCTCCACGCGCTGGGACCCGCGGCCCCGGCCCGGGTGGCGCTGGTCCTGAGCAACCGGGCCGACGCCGGGGCCCTCGGGATAGCGGCCGACCATGGCGTGCCGACCCAGGTTCTCGGTAATCCCGCCGACCCGGCGGAGTGGCTCGCCGGCCTCGAGCGGCATCGGATAGACCTCATCGTACTCGCGGGGTATCTCAAGCTGGTTCCGGCCGCCGTCATCGCCCGCTATCGCGATCGCATCGTGAATGTCCATCCCGCCCTTCTCCCCGCCCACGGCGGACCGGGGATGTACGGGCACCGCGTGCACCAGGCCGTGCTGGAGAGCGGGGACCGCGAGAGTGGCGCGACGGTCCACCTGGTGGACGAGGCGTACGACCGGGGCGCCATCCTGGCCCAGGGCCGGGTGCCCGTCCTTCCCGGCGATTCCACCGAGCGCCTGGCCGCCCGCGTGCTCGAGGTCGAGCACCGACTGCTGCCGGCCGTCGTTCTCGCCGCCGCCGCCGCCGGCCGCCCCGTTCCCCTTTCCGAAACCGTGGAGCTTTCCCCATGAGTGGCTACGGATGCCGCGCGCACTGATCTCGGTCAGCGACAAGCGCGGGATCGCGTCCTTTGCCGAGGGGCTGATCGGCCTCGGCTGGGAGATCATCTCCACGGGGGGGACCGCGACCGCGCTGCGCGCGGCGGGGTTCGCGGTCACCACCGTCGAGGAGGTCACCGGTTTTCCCGAGCTGCTCGACGGCCGGGTCAAGACGCTGCATCCGGCGGTGCACGCCGCCCTGCTCGCCCGGCGGGACTCGCCGCAGCACGCCGCCGCCATCGCCGGCCAGGGGATCGTCCCGATCGACCTCGTCGCGGTCAACCTGTATCCCTTCCAGGCGACGATCGCCCGCCCCGGGGTTTCCTTCGCGGATGCTGTCGAGAACATCGACGTCGGCGGGCCGTCCATGCTCCGCTCGGCGGCCAAGAACCACGAGTTCGTCCTGCCCGTCGTGGACCCGGTGGACTATCCCAGGGTGCTGGACATGCTCCGGCGCGGGACGGTGACCCCGGAGGCGCGCCGGGATCTCGCCGCCAAGGTCTTCGCCCACACCGCGGCCTATGACGCCGCCATCGCCGGCTTCCTGACGCCCCAGGAGGAAGGGCTGCCCCGGCGGCTGGGCATCTCGATGGAGCGGGTCCAGACGCTGCGCTACGGGGAAAACCCCACGCAGCGGGCGGCGCTCTACGTCACCCAGGAACCGCGCGGGATGCGGGACCTCACCCAGCGGCAGGGTAAGGAACTCTCGTTCAACAATCTGCTCGACGTGGATGCGGCGATGTGGGCGGTGGCCTGCTGGAACAACCGGCCGGCGTGCAGCATCGTCAAGCATACGACGCCGTGCGGCATCGCGGTGGCGGCCTCCGCCGTGGAGGCGTTCCGCAAGGCCCGAGCGAGCGATCCTGTTTCGGCGTTCGGCTCCGTCGTCGCGCTCAACACCGTGGTGGATCGCGTGACGGCCCAGGCGATGAGCGACCTCTTCATCGAGGCGGTCGTGGCGCCCTCCTTCCACGAGGAGGCGCTGGCCGTCTTCGCTTCGAAGAAATCACTGCGCGTCATGGAGCTTCCGGTGAGCCGTGGGACCGGCACCCTCGACTACAAGCGGGTACGCGGCGGGTTCCTGGTGCAGGACCAGTTCGAGTTCGACCCGTCCGACAAGGAATGGGTGGTCGCAACGGACCGCCAGCCGACCGAGCGCGAGTGGAACGACCTCCGTTTCGCCTGGGCCGCCGTGGCCTCCGTCAAGTCGAACGCGATTTTGCTCGCGCGCGACGAAATGGCGGTCGGCATCGGCGCCGGCCAGATGAGCCGGGTGGACGCCGCGTTCGTGGCGGTCCACAAGGCGCGCCAGGCCGGACACGATCCGGCCGGAAGCGTCCTCGCCTCCGACGGGTTCTTCCCGTTCGCCGACGGCGTCGAACAGGCCGCGGCGGCGGGTGTCAGCGCGATCGTGCAGCCCGGCGGCTCAGTGCGGGACGCAGAGGTAATCGAGACCGCCAACCGGTACGGCATGGCCATGGTGATGACTGGCCGCCGCGAGTTTCGCCACTAGCCAACGACCCCATGACCTCTACGCCGCAGGAGCGCCCGCCGTACCTCTGGGCGATCGGGACCTCCGTCCTCGTCTTCCTCATCTACCTGGCGACGCTCGCCCCCACGACGGCGTTCTGGGACACGTCGGAGTACATCGCGGCGGCGAGAGTCCTCGGCATCCCCCACCCGCCGGGCAATCCGCTGTTCACCATCATGGCGCACTCCTTCGGACTGCTGCCGCTCGCGGCGTCGTACGCGGTGCGGATCAACCTGTTCGCGGCCGTCACCAGCGCCGTGGCGGCGGGATTCTGGTTCCTCGTTGCCGAGCGATGGCTCCGCGGCATCGTGTCCAACCGGTGGGCGCGTTACGGCGCCGCCTTCGGCGGGGTGCTGGTCGGGGCCACCTCGTGGAGCGTGTGGAACCAGTCCACGGTCAACGAGAAGGTGTACACCGTCTCCCTGCTTTCCATCGCGCTGGTCATGTGGCTGGTGGTCCGGTGGGGCGACGACGATCCCGGCAGCCACCGCGACCGCTGGCTGGTGCTCATCGCCTACGTGCTGGCGCTCAGCTCGACGAACCACCTGATGGGGCTGCTGGCCGTGCCCGCGCTGGTCGTGTACGTGCTGTGGACCGACTGGAAGGTGCTCACCCGCCCTCCAGTGCTCATCGGCATCGCGATCGCCGCGCTGGTCGGCATCTCGCTCAACTATCTGTATCTGCCGATCCGCGCCGGGCAGTACCCTCCCATCAACGAAGGTGAGCCCGTCTGCAGGGGCATCGTCCAGGCCCTCTCGCTCAACTGCCAGCCGCTCAACGACGTGCTCAACCGGGTGCAATACGGCAAGCCGCGGATCCTCGATCGCCAGGCCAGTTTCATCGGACAACTCGCCAATTTCTGGCAGTACTACTCGTGGCAGTTCGCCCGCGACTGGGGCCGGTTCTCCGGCGTCGCCACGGCCATCTTCACCGCCCTAGGCCTGAGCGGGCTCTACGCGCTGTGGAAGTCGGACCGGCGGGCGGGCGTGGCCGGCGTCGCGCTGCTCGGGACGCTGTCGCTGGCCCTCGTGTTCTACATGAACTTCAAGTACGGCTTCTCCCAGTATCCGGACCAGGCGGCGCTCCCGCGCGAGGTCCGCGAGCGGGACTACTTCTTCATCGGCTCCTTTGCCGCCTTCGGGGCGTTCGTGGCCCTCGGGCTCGGGGCGCTCATGCAGGGGATCGTGGACGGCCTGCGCGACCGGGGGAGCAGCATGGCGCGATGGGCCGCGGCCAGCCCGGTGCTGTCGCTCGCGTTCATTCCCCTGGCCGGCAACTGGGTCACCGCGAGCCGCGCGCACGAGACGATGGCGCGGGACTTCGCCTACGACATGCTCCAGTCGGTGGAGCCGTACGGCATTCTCATCACCGCCGGGGACAACGACACCTTCCCGCTCTGGTACGCGCAGGAGGTCGAGGGAATCCGGCGGGACGTGACCCTCGCCAATCTCTCCCTCATGAACACCGAGTGGCACCTGCGCCAGCTCCGCCGGCGGGAGACCCCGGAGTTCGACCGCGCGAACGCCGCCGCCATCTGGAAGGACTACCCCGTCCCTCCCAGGCCGACGACCTCGGTGCTGAGCCTGACGGAAGCGGAGGTGGACAGCCTCCCCGAGGCGATGCAGGTCCCGGCCCAGGGCGGTATCCGTTTCGACAGTCTGCAACTCGCTTTCGGGCAGGACGTGCTGCTCAGGCAGGACCTCGCCACGATCTTCCTGATCCGGGACAACATCGGGACGCGGCCGATCTACTTTAGCTGGAGCGACGGCGGCTATCCCGACCAGACCCTCGGCCTGAGCCCGTATCTCGTCTCGATGGGTTTCGTGCGGAAGGTGATGCCCAGGCCGGTGGTCGCGAAGGATTCGATCGTGCTGAGCCAGGGACTGGGGTACGTCGATCTCGCGCGCAACAAGCGGCTGCTTACCGAGGTGTACCACTGGCAGACGGCGGCGCGGGACCGACCCCGCGGCTGGGTCGACCAGCCGTCGGGCTCGATCCTGCAGCTCTACTCCGTGGTGTATGGCGGATCGGCCCGCGTGTTCGAGGCCGCGGGTGACACCGTGCTGGCCGCGCAGGCCGACTCGGTGGCGCGGAAGGTGACCGCCGAGCTCAATGGAGGGGTGGTGTTCTAGGTATTACGACGACGGAGGGTCAGCCACATGGAGCCGAGGTTCACCAGGGCCATCAACGTCCCGAGGATGATCAACACCCGCGCCGAATACCGCAGCACGGCCACCTGAGTGATCCCCACCAGCACAAGTGCGGCCTTCGTGGTGAGCAACGCGGCGGCCGCACTGAAGGTCAGCAGCTGAAGCACCATAAGGGGTTGATAGCCCATCCCCGCGTAGAGCCAATAGAAAGCCAGGGCGACGAGCAGCCAGGCGAGCAGGCCGATGCGCGTCGTCTCCCTGCCCGAGAACAGAAGCAGAAGGGGCACCACGAGAATGGCGAGCAGCACCAGCATCGTGAGCAGGCGAAGCGCGGCCCGCCTCAGCTCCGGCGTGCTCGCGGTTTCGGCGGTATGAACGGCCGGCTCGTGCACCAGCGACATGTCTCTCCTTCGCGAAAGGACCCCGCTCTCAGCTCGTGGCGGGGTCAGCCGGAGCGCTGGGATCGCGGCGAGGCCCGGCGTCACTGCCGAGCATGGTGGACCAGGAAATCTCGGTTCCTTTCCGGGCCCCCTTGGGCGTGACCTTCACTCCGTCAGGGGAGATAGTAACGGTATACAGCTTTCCGTCCAGAGCCAGCTCCCGTTTGATCGTCTTGTCGAGTTTCGCGGGCATCGATTCTCCCCAGCAGAGGTTTGGCCCGGGCGAGCGGGCCGACGGAGCGTGCGTGCGGCTTCACCCAATATTAGTCACCGGAAGTATCTTTGGCCGGTGGGCGGTTGTCGAGGGCCAGGCGTGGTGGCCGAGTGGTTGAAGGCAGCGGTCTTGAAAACCGCCAAGGGCGAAAGTCCTTCGTGAGTTCGAATCTCACCCACGCCGCTGACCCGCCGGTACCTTCCACCGGCAACCGGGAACCTCAGAGCGCACAGCCGGGAGGCTCCGGGGTCGTCTGGTAGTCGTCGGCCCGGCGGCCGGCGTCGACGATGATCCGGCAGGACACGTACCCGCCCAGCACCGCTGACTTCGGCCCCCCGGGCGGCTCGAAGAGCAGCGCCCCGATCAGCTCGAGCGCCTCATCACGCTCCGACGGGATGAGCGTGAGCGTCGGCGGGGCGAACCGCGCGATCAGGTGCTGCCG
>CAYYXP010000143.1:0-37835 GCA_964475685.1 uncultured Gemmatimonadaceae bacterium
TGGCGTCGCTCATCGGGCCGCAGGTGTCATGGTTGGTGGCGTCGGCGGGAAGCGCCGAGCGCGAGTCGCGCTCACCCTCGGTCGATGCGGCGGGGATGGTGGCCCAGGCAGCTTCCATGCTGGCGACGAGCACCGACTTGCCTGATGCGATGCGCCGAATTCGGGACATCGCCGCGGGCTTCCTGCCGTTCGACGAGCTGCGCCATGCCATCCGGCTGCGCCAGGGGGACCGCGTGGTGCTCCTGGAGCCGGGAGAACGGCGAGTGCTATCCGACCTGCCGCTCGTGCCCGTGGCCGGGACCACCCTGGGCCAGGTACTGGCCGCGGAGCTGCCGTATTCCTTCGAGATGATGGATGGGGAGGCGCGGCTGGTGGTACCGCTGCGCGTGGGGGGACGGGTGCAGGGGGCCCTCCTGCTCTCGGCCCGGCAGCCTGCAATGCTCGGTGAGGCCCACCTGGCTCCGGCGCAACAACTCGCCGACGTGGTTGCCCCACACCTGGAGTTACTGCGCCGCTCGGCGCTGCTGCCGCCTCCCTACCGGCCGGGCTGGAAGCGCACGCAGAGGAGCTGAACCGCCGCGCCCTCCTACGCCGCCCGAAGCATCCGGGCTTCGCGGAAACTGTACCACTTCTTGCTCTCGAAATCGTACAGCTTGCACTGGCGGAAGATTCTCCAGACGGTCCGCCACCTGAACCGGTACTCGTGCAGATACTGGCCGTAGTCCTTCTGGAGGTCCCTGTAGGCGGTCTTCAGGCGGTAGAACGGGATCCGCGGCTCGACATGGTGCGGCACGTGGATCATGATGTTGTGGACCAGCAGCTCACTCAGCCTCGAGCAACGCCACACGACGGAGCAGTATACCTGGCCAATGGTGTTGCTCCACTCCGGCCGATGGTCGAAGAACGGCACTTCGGGATGAGTGTGGTGCAGGTACACGAACAGCGCGATGAAGTAGTTGAAGATGATGAAGGGCAGCACCACCCCGGCGAACACCCCGAGGATCCCGCCACCCCAGCGGTAGGCCGCCCCGATCAGCAGGGCCGCGAACACCGCCGTGATCACTTTGTGGACGATGTAGCCCAGCCGCTCCCGGGACTCCTTCTCGGGGCGGTACATCACCATGCCCGGCCACCAGACCTTGAGCAGGTAATGAAGCGCGCACCCGTAAGGGGTGCGTTCCAGCCGGTACACCACCTTCCGGTACCAGGGGAGACGCGCGTAGGCCTGCGGGGTCAGGGGCCGCCAGATCCAATCCACCGGCGTGAGCGAGGTGAAGCCGTGATGTACCCGGTTATGGCCGTGGCACCAGAGCCGGTACACGTTGAGAGATGGAAGCATCAGGGTGGTTCCCAGGATTTCGGCCGTCCACTCATTCTCGAAGAGCGCTCCGTGGGCGGCGTCGTGCGCCCAGACGAACATGAACGCCACCGCGCAGCCGGCGCCCATCCCGAACAGAAGCTTTGCCCACCAGGCGTCGCTGGAGAAGACTCCGACCATGAGGGCTATGTACAACACCAGATCGAACGCGAACCAGCCGAACGTCTGCAGGGCAGAGCGATCGTAGCACGCATCCGAGATGGCCTTGCGCACGGTGGTCAACTTGATGTCGCGCAGCGCCTGGTAAATCTGCGGACCGGACATGCACACCCTCCAATTATGAAGACGAGGCGAGCCGCTCGTCACATGAATATACCGTCTCCCGGTGGGCGAGGAAGAAGGGTAGGAGGTAGTGGGTCATTCTCATTGTAACAGTCTGGTCGGGTCCTGCGGAGACGCCTGGCTGTCAGTACCCAAACCCTACGCCCGCCGCGCAACCACAAGAGCACTCACGAAGACCAATAGCACACCACAAGCACCCACAATCGCAGCCCCCGTCGGCAAGTCCAGCCAATACGATGCCGCCAGCCCCAGCAAGCTCGCGGTCGCCGCGGTCCCCCACCCAATCGCCAACCGACCCATCCATCGCTGCGCCAGCATCACCGCGCAGACAGCGGGCACGATCAAGTACGCAAACGTGAGCAGCACTCCCGCCACCCGGACAAAACTCACGACTACCACCGCAAAGGCCGCGTAGAACAGAAAGTCCCACAGCCCCACCCGCAACCCCTGTGCAGTAGCCTGTTCCGGATCGGAGGAAATCAGCGCGAAGCGCTGGTGGAACGCGGCGTAGAACCCGCCCAACACCGCGAAGATCACCGCGCGCTGGCCTACTTCCGCGCCGGTCACGTTGAGGATATCGCCGGTCAACAAGTGCTCGAGTTCCTCTTTCCCCCCCGCCACTCTGCTCAGTAACAGAATCACCCCCGCCGCGGCGACCACAAACGTGATGCCGATGATCGCTTCCTGGGGCACGTGGCGCTTCTGGCTGCTGCGCGACCAGCTAAAGAGCGCCGCCGCCAGGAAGGTCACGCCGAGCGACATCCAAAACGTGATCCGATCATCGAACTGATACCCCATGACCAGTGCCACGCAGGTGCCCAACGCGGCCACTTGCGCCAGCGCCAGGTCCACGAAGATCACCTCCCGCTTCACCACGTGCAGTCCGAGATAGACCAGCAGTGGCGGCAGAACGAGGCAGGCCGCCAATGGCCATTTCATGACCGCCCAAACGACTTGGACATCCACCGGGTTCATTGCGTCTCCTGTAAGCCGGTCGCCAGGGTTCGCACCATGTAATCCATCAGCTCGACATACGTGTCGGTGTTCTTGAGGGCGCCAGGCTGCTGCGGAATGTCCAGCACCACCGCGTCGGTCTGGCGCGCCACGGTCTCCGCCGTTTTGCGATTCTGGTAGGGCTGTACCAGAATCACCCGCACGTGTTCCGCTTTCATTTTGGCAATGACCTGCGCCAGATGCGCAGGCGACGGGGCGATCCCTGGCTTGGGCTCGAGGGTTTCGGCGACCTCCAGGTTGAACCGCTCTGCCAAGTAGACGAAATCCTTGTGGTAGGTCACGATCTTCGCGCCGCGATAGGGTTCGAGTTGCTTTTGCCACTCGGCCAGCTTCGCGTCGAGGGCGGCGTCAAATGTCTTGAGATTGGCTTGGAACACCCCAGCCGATTGCGGATCGACCTGCGCAAAGTGGTCGGCAATCCGCGCGGCAATGATTTTCACATTGAGAGGGTCAAGCAGAAAATGCGGATTACCGAACGGGTGGATATCCCCCCTGGAGCGATCAAACGTCGCCGGCATTTCGAGCATCGTCACGCCTTGTGAAGCCACGATGCGGCCCGGCGCGCCTGGGGCGATCTTGTCGTTGCGGGCGCTCTCGAGCAGCGGCGACAACCAGCCGATTTCCAATTCCGCGCCGCCTTCGATCAGCACATCCGCGCGGTTGAGCGTGACAATGTGGCTGGGTTTGGCGTCGACGTAATGGGGGTCTTCTGTCGGCTTGGCCAGCGCTCTGACGTCCACGGCATCGCCGCCGATTTCCCTGGCGACCGCCGCCAGATCGGGCGTCGTGGTCACGACGCTGAGTGTTCTTTCGAACGATGGTCCGGGGCCCCACGATGCGAACAGCGTGGCGGCAGTGGCCACTTTCAGGAGGGTGAAGGTCGTCATGGTAGTTATTATCGGGGTTAGAATTTGTGTGCTGCGTGGGCTCCCAGGAGAAACTCGAACTGCACCCAGACGGAGTGATCGCGTCCGATTCCCTCGCGGTGGTCGTAGTTGTACTGCAGCCGCAACTTCGAGAACTCGGTTGGATACCACGTCAGATTTGGGGATAGCCGAAAACGATCGGTGCGCAACTGCGAGTCGAATGCAGCGTTGTCGCCGCTGGCAAACTCGCCGCGCAGCCCCGCCACCACCCGCGGTTTGATGCCCCACAACACCTGCGAATACACGCCCCGGTCGCTGAGCGTCTCGGCGAACAAAATGACCGTCGGGTCATCGACCGACACGCGCTGCGCCGCTTCATACCGGCGATACAGCGCCTCGGTCTGCCACGAGACAAACGGGAAGCCCTGATGCGCTGTGGCTGACTTCCATTTCCAGAAGAGATCGGCACCGTACACCTGCGTCCTTGCGGAAGGGCCCGAATTATTCGGGCCGAACGCCGCTGACACGCCCAGGAGCACCGTTTGGGTAGCGGTCAGGTCGAACGACGTGGCGACGCGCGGTACGTACAACAGATCCTGGACTCCGCGCACCGCGCGCTCGGTGGGCACGCCCCCATGAATCTCTAGTGACTCGTCCGAGCGAAAACTGAACGTTGTGCCACCAGCGCTGTTGAGAATGCTCAGCATGGCCTCGGTGTACCACGACGTCGGCGCGAGCCAGGAAACCCTCAGGCCCTGGCTACGCAACCCATCGGGGCCGAAGATGCGATTGAGCACCAACGGCTGGTCCACAAAGGCCCACGAGTGGGGGTGCTGCGGATTCTGGCGGCCAAACTCGGTGAAAAACTGCCCGCCCTTCAATTGCAAGTTGCCTGGCAGCGAGGTGGTCAGGAAATACGCCTCTTCCAACTCGACGCCCGTCTCCCCGTTTGGATCCAGCTTGTAGACGATGTTGCTGAACCCTTTGAAGTACGGATCCACTGCCCCGTCCAGCGCAAGCTCGACGTTCGGAATGGTGAAGCCGCGCACCGCCGGATCGTGATCGCCCAATTGCAGCGAGCCAACATCGGGTTCGGTGGACCAGCCGAAGTCGGTCAGCGCAACGAAGCCGACGTTCATGTAGGCTCCCGCCGCGCGCGCCTGCATGGTGCGGATGACTGCGGTCAGGGAGTCCAGCGTGCGCTGCTGCCGCTGGGCCGTGGTGTCGGGGGGTTGGGGTTCGGCGGGTGCAGCGCCGGAGATCGAGTCGGACTCGCCCACCTGGGCGGTGAGGAGGTGGGGTGCGCCGAGCCCCAATGCGGCAAGGAGGCAAAACGTGCGGCCACGGACGTGCATGAGAGTCTCCGAATCGTGAGGAACGCGCGCCACGGCGGGCGCGAGGCCAATCAGACGATTTGGAGGGCCGGCGGGGCTCTGGACTCGGCGAGACGGTGTGGAGTAGAGTGGGCGACTTGTGCGTCGGCGGTGAGGTGATAATCCCGGACCATCCCGAGAAGCGCCAGGGGGACCGACGCCGCGACCGGAGTGCAGGGGGGGAAGATCGCGGCCTGGCAGAACGGGCAGGTCGCCTCGTCGTGGACCGGCATGGGAAGCGACTGGGTCGGTACGCCAATGCGGGGGCCAACCGGCTGTGATACCGATGTTTGGTGCTGTAGACGGTGCTCTCCACCAACCAGGCCGAGAGAGGCGATGGGGAGGGCGAGGCAGAGCAGCAGCGGGAACAGGCGCGAGAGGGGCATCGGAATAAGGGTAGCGCCGGGAGCGGCCGGGGAACAGCGGCTTGGCCTTCTACGGATTGGTCGGCCGGATGTCCAGCTCGCTCACCAGCGCCCGGGCGGGGAGGAGCAGAGCGTGGAGGATGCTGTCGGCCACATCCTCCGGGCGGAGAATGCGGCTGGGGTCGGGATGCAGCATCGGCTGGTCCTGCAGCAAGGAGGTATCCACCGACCCGGGGCAGATGGCGATGACCCGGACGTTGTCCTTTCTCACCTCCAGCATGAGGGAGCGGCTGAAGCCGAGCACGGCGTGCTTGGAGGCGCTGTAGGCGGTGCCGCCGGCAAAGCCGTTCCGCCCGGCAAGGCTGGCCACATTGACGATGGCGCCCTCCCGCCTCCGGCGCATGGCGGGGAGCACGGCCCGGGTCATGAGGAAGAGGCTGCGGACGTTGGTGGCCATCGTGGCGTCCCAATCCTCCAGCGTCATCTCCTCGAAGGGCCGGGCGATCAACACGCCAGCGTTGTTCACGAGCACTCCGATCTCGCCGATCGCCGCCGCGATCTGCTCCGCGGCCCGGGAGGCCTGGGCGGGGTCGCCGACGTCGGCGCAGGCACCGGCGGCGTCAATGCCCTCCCGCTTCAGATCGATGAGCAGGTCGTCCACCCGCGCCTGGGTGCGGGCGCAGACGCCGACCCGGTAGCCCGCGCGTCCGAGGGCGAAGGCGGTGGCGCGCCCGATTCCCCGGGTAGCGCCGGTCACGAGTGCGGACGTGAGCGGAGGCATGAGACACAAACTAACGACTTGGGCGCGGCGGGGTACCGGCAGGGGACGGAGGGGTCACGGCTGCTCGTTACCATTGTGGTCAGTTGCACTTACCCTCCCATGGAGGCGGACGATGCGGCGGTTCATTCTGGCACTTCTCGCCCTGGCCGGGCCCCTGGCCGGCACCCTCAATGCCCAGCGCGTTACCGGCACCCCGTTCCCCTCGATCGACCAATCGCCGCCGGCGACCGATCCCTCCCGTCACGCCTTTCCCCGCCAACAGGTCAACCCCGCGCTGCTGGTGGCGGGCGGCATCGCCGGCGGCGCGGTGGGCGTCTTTGGCGGGGGGCTGATCGGCGGCAAACTCAGAGAGAATGACTGCGAGGACTGCGCGCTCGAGGGTGTAGTCTATGGGGCCGTGGCGGGAGGGAGCGCACTCCTTCCCCTGGGCGTACATGTGGCGAACGGTAGGCGCGGCAACTTCGGGCTGTCACTGCTCAGCTCGCTCGCGATCGGTGGGGTGGGGCTTGCCGTAGCGCTCGAAGCCAACGAGGCGGCGGTGCTGATACCAGTGCCTGTGCTGCAGATCGTGAGCTCGATCCTGATCGAGCGAGCCACGGAAAAGTAGTGGCATTTGACAACTCCGCCTCCGCGCCCCACCTTGGACTTTCAACCTATCCAAGGAGGTGTGGACCATGAGGGTCTATGGCTCCAACGCCATCCGTAACGTGGCATTCGTCGGCCACGGCGCCAGCGGAAAGACATCCCTAGTCGACGCACTCGCCTTCGTTTCCGGCGCCTCTCGGCGCCACGGTTCGATCAAAGACGGCACTACGCTCACGGATTACTCCCCCGACGAAATCGAACGCAAGCACTCGATCAGCCTCGGCCTCGGCTACGCCGAATGGCTCGACACCAAGATCAACCTCATCGACACCCCCGGTTACCTCGATTACTTCGGCGAAGTCGTCACCGGCCTCCATGCCGCCGACTCCGCGGTGGTGGTGCTGAGCGGCACCGGGGGTGTGGAAGTCGGCACCGAAAAGGTCTGGGAGGTCTGTGACCAGCTTCATCTCCCGCGCATGCTCTTCATCTCCCAGATGGACAAGGAACACGCGGACTTCGAGCGCGTCTTCGCCGACGTGAAGGCGCACCTGACGCCCAAGGTGGTGCCGGTCGAGATCCCGATCGGCGAGGGACGCGACTTCCACGGCATCATCAACCTCTTCTCGGGCCACTGTCATTTCTACAAGAGGGGGACCAAGAACGGGGAGTACGACGTGGTTCCGATTCCCGATGAGTACCAGGCGCGATTCCTGGAATACACCGAGCATCTCACGGAAGCCGTCGCCTCGACCGACGATACGCTGATCGAGCGCTATCTGGCGGGTGAAGAGATCCCGCGGGTCGAATTCATCACCGGCGTCAAGAAGGCCATCCTCGCCGGACAGATCGTCCCCCTCTTCTGCGGCAGCGGGGAGCTCACCTACGGGGTGCGCACCCTGCTCAAGAAGACGGTGGAGCTCCTCCCGTCAGCCGCCGAGGTGAAGCCACCGGTGGAGGCCCCGCTCGTGGGCCGGGTGTTCAAGACCGTCTCCGAGCCCCACGTCGGCGACGTCACCTTCTTCCGGCTCTATGCCGGCGAGCTCAAGAACGGCGACGAGGCTTGGAACGCGGAGCACGAGGTGGCGGAAAAGCTCAACCACCTCTCGATCCAGCAGGGGAAGGACCGGATCGAGGTCGAGCGGCTTTCGGCCGGCGATATCGGGTCTGTCGCCAAGCTGCGCAACACCCACACCGGGGACACCTTCTGCCGGCGCGATCACCCGGTCCGGCTCCCCCCCATTCCGCTCCCCGACTCGGTTGCGACCTCCGCGGTGCTGGTCAAGCAGCGGGGCGAAGAGGACAAGCTCGCCGCGGGACTGCACAAGCTCCATGAGGAAGACCCGACCTTCCACTTCGAGTACAGTTCCGAGCTGGGCCAGACGCTCATCCACGGGATGGGCGAGCGCCACTTCGATACCATCCTCCACCGGCTGGAGAGAAAGTTCGGCGTGCATGCGGAGCTGACCCGGCCTCGGGTGGCGTACCGCGAGACGATCAAGGGGAAAGCAGAGGGCCAGGGGAAGCACAAGAAGCAGTCGGGCGGCCGCGGGCAATACGGCGACTGCTGGGTGCGGCTGTCACCGCGCGCCCGGGGCGCCGGCTACGAGTTCATGGACGAGATCGTCGGCGGGGTGATCCCCAACAAGTACGTCTCGGCGGTGGACCGCGGAGTGCAGGAGGCCGCCGAGCGCGGGGTCGTGGCGGGGTACCCGCTGGTGGACTTCCAGGCGGAGTGCTTCGACGGCTCCTACCATGACGTGGACTCGAACGAGATGTCGTTCAAGATGGCCGGCATCCTTGCCTTCAGGAACGTGGCGCCCAAGGCGCGGCCGGTGCTGCTCGAGCCGCTCATGGAGGTCGAAGCCTGGGCGCCCGACGATGTCCTCGGCGACGTGATGGGCGATCTCAGCTCACGCCGGGGCCAGATTCTGGGGACGGAGGCCGACGGGCGACTCACCAAGGTCCGGGCCATCGTGCCGGAGGCGGAGCTGTACAAGTATTCGACCACGCTCCATTCGATTACCCACGGCCGGGGCACCCACCGGCAGAAGTTCCACGCCTATGCCGAGGCCCCGCCCGAGATCGCGACGAAGGTAGCGGCGGAGAACCAGCGGGAGCACGCAGCGGCCTCCTGATCCCGCGGGCGGATCAGTGTGAGGGGCCCGCCTCCGCCCAGTCGCGCCCGAGCCGGTCAAGCAGCCCGACTGCGCCGAGGGCGCGGAATCCGTCCTCGGCCTCCGTTTTCCTACCGGCGGCCTCACCGGCGCGGCCGAGCGCGCGGAGCGCCAATGCCGCGAGGGCCGAGCATTCGGCCGCGAGCAGGGCACTACCGCACCTGAGGGCGCCACCCCTTCCCGCTTCGGCGCGCTCGAGGGCAGCCGCATAATCACGGCCGCGCTGCGCGGCCCGCGCCCTCACACGCTGCACTTCCGCCGCGCCGATCTCGTCGCCCGCCGCCTCCGCCCATCTCTCCGCCCGGTCGAGCTCCCGTCGGGCCTGGGTGAACTGCCCCCGCTCGACCATCAGCTCGGCTCGCCCCGTCGTCGCCAGTGCCAGCAGCCCCCGCTCCCCGACCAGCTCCGCGTGCCGGAGCGCCGCTGCCGTCGCGTCCTCGGCGTTTCGCCAGTCGCCGAGCTGCCGGAAGATGAGCCCCAGATTGTGATACGACTCGGCGGCGCCGCGGCGGTCACCGAGGCGCTGATATGCCAGCAGCGCCCCGCGGTAGAGGCCCAGGGCTTCGTCGGGCCGCCCCCGCAGGTGGAGCGCGGAGGCCAGGTTGTTGTTCGCCCGCGCGGCGAGCAGGCTGTCGCCGAGTTGATTGGCCAGTCCGAGCGCTTCGGCCAGCACCCGCTCCGCGTCCGGCATGCGTCCGCGCTCGAAGTAGATGACGCCAAGGAGGTTGAGGGACCGCAGGCGGCCGTCGGCGTCGCCGCGGGCGTGGAACTGCTCGAGCGCCGCGCCGGCCAACTCCTCCGCGCCGGCCAGCTCTCCCAGGCGCGTCGCCGCCGTTGCCGCAAGCAGCTGCGCGTCGGGACGCCGGACGACGGCCGCCTGCGGGAGCTCCCGGAAGGCGGCAAGCGCGTCGGCGAACCGCCCCTCCTGCATCAACTCGCGCAGGGGGCCGGTGGCGTCGTCGTTGGAGGGCGTCGCGACCATGGCGGCGTTACCTAGTATGCCAGCGCATACCGGCTGAAACCCTGGAGCTCGGCCTCGATCTCCTCGAGGTCCTTGACGACCGCCGGGCCGAGGCGCACGAAGGGATCGCCCGGGTTTTCCTGCCGCCAGATGCTCAGGATGGTCTCAATCGAATCATCCTCCTGATCGATCTGGCCGTCGTCGTTGAAGTCGTCGTCGGCGTGGTCGTAGTGGATCTTGAGAAGCGCCGGCTCGTTGCTGGAAAAGCGGAGCCCGGTGGGCTGCAGGTCGAAGAGAAGCTGCGCGGGATCGACGACCTGCACGCGGATCAGGATGGAGTCGCCTTCCTGGAACGGTGTGCCGTCGGGCCGGGCGAGGAGCGATTGGGCGTCGATCCGGAGGCGGAGATACTCTTCGCCCTCCCCGCCCTCGATATCGGCGAAGGAAATACGGATCTCGCGGTCCTCGCCCCGCTTGGCGTAGAAGCTGTCCACCGGATTGAAGAGCGGCGGGCTGTTCTGCGCGAGCTGGACGATATTGAGCTCGGCCGGCGGCTTGGTGGTATCGCCCGGCCCGCTCGAGTCGGAGCACGACACCGCCAGCCCGGCGACGCCGGCAAGCGCAATTTGATGGAGGAACCGGGTGACTCGCATGACGACTCCGTTGTAAGAGATCGCGGGCTTCAGTCCGTCTGCCCGTCGAGAATGCGTTGCAGGCGCGGCCGCGAGATCCCCAACCGCCGTGCCGCTTCGCTCTTGTTGCCGCCCGTCAGCTCGAGCATGGAACGCGCGGCGGACCGCACCAGCATGTCGAGTGGCACCGGAAAGGGGAGCATCCCCCTGGTATCGTTCGCCGCTCCCCGCGGCGGGACCAGCTCCTCGGCTCGAAGCGTCCCGCGAGGCGACAGGACCAGCGCCCGCTCGACCGCGTTCCTGAGCTCGCGGATGTTGCCCGGCCAGGGATAGCTCCTCAGCATGGCCCGAAGCTCGGGCGTGAGCGGCGGCACAGGCAATCCATACGCCGTCGCGGTGCGGGCCACGAACGTCTCAGCCAGCAGCACGACGTCCCCTTCCCGGTCGCGGAGCGGCGGCAGCGTGAGCGTCACCACGTTGAGGCGGTAGTAGAGGTCCTCCCGGAACTCTCCTCGCGCCGACGCGCTGCCGAGATCGACGTGGGTGGCGCCGATCACGCGCACATCCATTGGGCGGGTGGCGTGCCCGCCGACCCGCCGGATCGTGCGTGATTCGAGCGCCCGGAGCAGCTTGGGCTGGAGCTCGAGCGGCAGGGCGCCGATCTCGTCGAGGAAGAGCGTGCCGCCGTGCGCCAACTCGAATAGCCCGGGCTTGGCGGCCACGGCGCCGGTGAACGCGCCCTTCTCGTGTCCGAACAGCTCGCTCTCCAGCAGAGACGCCGGGATCGCCGCACAGTTGATCTCCACGAACGGCTGCGCCGCCCTCGGCCCTGCGTAGTGGATCGCCCGGGCGAGCAGCTCCTTGCCGGTGCCGGTCTCGCCGCCGATGAGCACGGTCACGTCCCGATGGACGGCCACCCGCGCGGCCTGGTCGAGCGTGTGCCTGAGCGCGGGGCTCCGGCCCACCATCGCCTCGAAGCCGGTGCTGGTCCGCTCCGATTCCGCGAACCGGCCCGCCTCGACCCGCCCCATGGCCTCGCGTGCCACGCGGTCGAGGGACCGCCGGAGCAGGTCGAGGTCGTCGGGAAGGGCGAAGTAGTCCCGTGCGCCCCGCTGCATGGCCGCCGCTGCGAGCCGGTGGTCGGGCGCCGCGCCGATCAGGTAGATCGGGACCTCCATCTTCGGCAGCTCGGTGAGCAGGTCGAGCGCCTTTCCTTCCACGCCGCCCGCCAGGACGAGCAGGGCGCCGATATCGCCCGGCGGGGCCGGATCGTCTTCCGGGTCCCAGCCCAGGATACCAGCGCCGAGCTCCCGGGCCAGCTCCGCGAGACTGACGCGGAAGCTGTCCGAGAGCTCGACGAGGCCGATGCGCCAGTACCGCTCGGTCACCTCACGACCGAAGGCTCACGTGTGGTCAGGGCCATCGTCGGTGCCGCCATTGTCGTCGCCGCCCTGATCCTCACCGTGGTCGTCGTCGCCATCGTGGTCGCCGTCCTCGAAGGCCTCGAACGCGCGCTTGATGTTCTCCTTGACCAGGTTCTCGTTGGACTGACCGGCCGCGGCGGTGGCGGGATCGACCAGTGCACCACCGGCATCGCGGAACCAGCCATCGAGATTGACGAAGAGTGTCAGGTCCGCGGCCACGCCCTCGGCCACCACGAGTGGCGTCGCGAGATGGACCTCCTGCTCAGCCTCGAGATTGCTCACGAAATCGAATGGCGCGCCGTTGTAGGTGCCGGTCACATGGACGCTCACGCCGGCGAACGCCGGATTGGCCTGGACGAACGCGGCATCCTCGTCGTGCGACGGCGAGTGAATCTCGAACTCGACTTCACTATAGGTTCCGGGCGTCACCGTGACGCTGAAGACGCGCTCCGCGCCCGCGGTGCCCAGCGGCAGGCTCAGGAGGACCGGACCGAACTCAAGCTCCTCGCACTCGTCATCGCCCTGCGACTCGCTGCAACTGGTGGTCGCGTCGCTCTTCTTCAGCTCGATCTCGCGCAGCACGAGATCCACCTGGTCGAGCACCAGGGTGTTGGTGCCGTCGGTAAAGCTTTCCGGCGCCGCGACAACGAAGGAGGGTGCCGCGGCCAGGGGGGCCGCCGCGGCACTGCGGGTTGCCAGACTGAAGTTCACCTGCGGGTCGGTCGTCGGGCTGTTGCCCGCGTCGCTGCAGCCGGACGCGATGATCGCGATGGCTGCGAGAAGGGCGGCACGGGTTGCGTAGCGGGGCATCCTGACTCCTGGCTTAAGGGCACGGGAAGGTCTCGACCTCCCCTCAGGCAACGCCTGTGCCTGCCGTGCCGAATAACAGAACGCTATATTCGATAATCACTTAGAATGATCCATCCACCCCGGCAACCCCGCGGAACTGCTACGATGCGATACAAGATGTTATACAATGATGCAGTTGGATCACCTTGGAAGGAAGGGGCAGGGGCGAGGGTGGGACCCGTTTCAAGCACGTTCATCGGCCTTTCTCTGGCAGGAATGCTGGTTCTCGCGGCCGGGTGCGGACAGGAATCGCCCGCCTGCCAGAAGTGCGGGACGGTGGTGATCGCCGCGACTGGAGAGCCGACCTCCCTCTTTCCCCCGCTCGTCGGCGAGACGGTGGGTCGTGACATCGGCGATCAGCTGTACGAGCGTCTCGCCGACCTCGCGCCGGGCGGGGTTCCGATCGACAGCACCGCCTACCGGCCGCGGCTCGCGAGCAGATGGGAGCGGGCAGACTCGGTGACCTGGCGCTTTCATCTCCGCCCCGGAGCCCGGTGGCACGACGGGCAGCCGGTGACGTCGGACGACGTGCGGTTTTCGTTCGAGGCGTTCAGCGATTCCCTGCTCGATGGGCCGGCCCGGTCCTATCTCGACGGCCGCGTATCAGTAGAGCCGGAAGACTCGGCCACCTTCCTCGTTCGTTTCGCCGCTCCGTCACCGGAGCAACTGTACGACGCCACGTACCATGTCCGGGTGGTCCCGAAGCATGTCTGGTCCTCGAGACCCAAGTCCGATTGGGCCGGCGACACCAGCATCGCCGATCTCGTGGGCAGCGGCCCCTATCGCATTGCGGAGTGGCGGCGCGGCCAGTTCGTCACCCTCGAGGCCGCCACGCCAGACGGAGAGTCTCCCGCCATCCGCCGCGCCATCTGGCGGTTCGCGCCCGACCCTGACGCCGCCCTCAATCTCGTCTTGAGCCACGAGGCGGATCTGCTCGAAACAGTGGGCGGTCCCGAGCGTGCGGCCCGGGTTGCCTCCGACTCGACGCTTCGCCTCGTCCCCTACGCCTCCGCCGTGTACGGATTTCTCGGGTTCAAGATCGCAGGAACGGGCGATCGGCCGCACCCGGTGCTGGCGGATCGCGCCACCCGCCGGGCGCTCGCCGCCGCGATAGACCGCCGGACGCTTGCCAGGTCGCTCTTCGGTTCCGAGGCCAAGGCCCCCCCGGGTCCGATGTCGCAGCTCCTCTGGATCTGGGACGACAGCATCGCGACGATACCCTTCGATACCGCAAGGGCTGCCGCCGGTCTCGATGCGGCGGGATGGCGCTCGGCGGGGCGCGGCACGACTCGCCGGCGGGCGGGAAGGCCGCTTGCGTTCGACATCCTGGTGCCCAGCACGAGCACGGCTCGGCGGCAACTCGCGGTGCAGATCCAGGAGATGTGGCGGCGAATCGGCGCCGAGGTGACGGTGACGGCGGTGGAGTTCCCAGTCTTCCAGGAGCGCCTCTCCCGCGGGCGATTCGATGCCTACGTTGGAGCCTGGCTCGACGAGCCCAGCCCGCGGGGCCTGGCGGATCAATGGACCCGCGCCGGCTGGCCGGCGCTCAACTACGGCCACTACTTCAACCCCCGGTTCGACTCGCTCTTCGCGCGCGCCGAGCGCGCCCCCGACCTCTCGAGCGCGCGGCGCCTCTACCGCGAAGCGATGGACACGCTGAATGCCGACGCCCCCGGGCTCTTTCTCTACGCCCCGGCGAACATCGGTGTGGCTTCCCGGCGCATCGAGGGACTCGACATCAATCCGTACAGCTGGGCGAGCGGGCTGCCGGGGTGGAGAGCGGTGGGGGTTCCAGACCACAAGTGATGCGGGGTTGCCACCGAGGGAACCGCAGCAGCTGTCTAGCAGCTAGGCGGCTAATTTTATCTTACAGGCTATGTAAGCGACTGTACACAAATGCTATTGGGTATGATGCAAGTCTTTGCTGCTCGTTTTTGTGACACCTTGAGCCGCTGGGGGCACGCTGCTTGCCCTGCTCCCCATATGCACGAGTGTCCCGCGTACCGGCGTCCCCGTTCCACGACGGCCCGGGGATGGTCGGCGGCCCTTCCGGGGCCGCGGTAACGTCGCAAGGCCACGACCCTCAACCGGGAGCATCACATGTGGAGATGGACCAGACAGGCGTCAGCCCTTCTTCTGGGACTCATGGTACTCGCGGCCGGGGTCGGCAGCGCCTAGAGTACCGCGGGGCGGTGACGCCCGGGGGATTCCCCGGGCGCTCATCCAATTGGTGAAACGGTCTCCCCGAGCGGCGCGAAGTGCGCGACGAGGCCGGCCTCGTCGCGCGGCTGCCGGTAGACGTACTGCTCGCCCCGGAAATTCCGCAGCACCACTTCCTCGTCGGTCATGCTCACCACGTACTCCGGCAGCAGCGGGATCTTGCCGCCGCCGCCCGGGGCGTCAATGACGAAGTAGGGATTGGCGAGCCCGCTGGTCCAGCCCCGCAGGGCTTCCATGATCCGGATACCGGTTTGCACTGTGGTCCGGAAGTGTTCGGCGCCCGCCACCTGGTCGGCCATATAGATGTAGTAGGGCCGGACCCGAGCCATCAGCAGCCGCTGCATCAACCGCTTCATCACCTCCGGATCATCGTTCACTCCCTTGAGCAGCACCGTCTGGCAGCCGAGCGGGATGCCGGCGTCGGCCAGGCGGCCCAGGCAGGCGACCGCGGCGGGGGTGAGTTCGTCGGGGTGGTTGAAGTGCGTGTTGATGAAGAGCGGATGGTACCGCTTGAGCATGGCGCACAGCTCGGGCGTGATCCGCTCCGGGAGGTGGCAGGGGATCCGGCTCCCGATGCGGATGATCTCGAGATGGGGAATGGCCCTGAGGCGGGTCAGGATGGCCTCGAGCCGCCGGTCGTTGAGCAGCAGCGGATCGCCGCCGGACATGATGACGTCCCGGATTTCGGTGTGCTGTTCGAGGTACTGGAAGGCGGACTCGAACTGCGACATCGGGATCTTCTCGGGGTCGCCCACCTTGCGGCGCCGGGTGCAGAAGCGGCAGTAGCTGGCGCAGACCGGGGACACGAGGAAGAGCGCCCGGTCGGGGTAGCGATGGGTGATGTTGGGGACGGGGCTGTTGGCGTCCTCGTTGAGCGAGTCCACGATGCCGTCCACCACGTCGAGCTCCTCGACGGTAGGCACGTACTGCCGCCAGATCGGGTCGCCGGGTGACTTGATGATGTCCACCATGGCGGGCGAGATCCGGAACTCGAAGTTGTCCGCGGCCTGCCGCAGGCGGCCGAGATCGGGGAAATGCTCGGCGCCGAACTTGGTCGCGAGTGCCTCGAGGGAGGCGATCGAGTTCTTCCTGAGGACTTCCTGCCAGGTCTCCATGAACGTCCTCCCGCTCAGCGAGCGGGGGTCGAGAGAGACTTCACGTAGACGATCTGATCGTCGCCGGGCGCGTAGAATTCGGAGACAACCCCACCCACCCTGTAGCCCCGCGCCTCGTAGAACGCCCGCGTGGGCAGGTAGTCAGGGCGGCCGGAGGTCTCGACCACGACGAGGCGGGCCACACCGGCGAGGCGCCGCTCCATCTCCTCCAGAAGCGCGGTGCCGACTCCGGCACCCTGCACCGCCGGGTCCACTGCCATCCAGTAGAGGTCGAAAGTGCCCACTGTGCAAGGGGTGGGGCCCCAGCAGATCCAGCCGGCGAACCGGCCGTCCACTTCGGCGGCAAGGGCGGCGTAGTCGGGCGAGCCGGACACGGCGGCGTCGAACACCTCGAGCGCCACGGCCGTCTCGTTCTCCCGGAAGTTGCCGACCCCCCGGGTGATTTCCTCGAGGCGGGTCCGGTCGGCCGCGCGGAGGGTTCGGAGTACCGGGGAAGCGGTCACCGTGCCGCTCACGCGGCGGACACCCCGCTGACGAGGGCGGCGGCGGCCGAGCGACTCTGGGAGCGCATGAGGGCCTCGTCCACGACCTGCATGACGAGATCGTCATAGCACCAGCCGAAGGCGCGACCCATCCGGGCCAGGCCGGCGTTGCTCGAGAGGTCGGGGCATGGATTGACCTCGAGCACGTAAGGCTGGCCGTCCTCGTTGACCCGCAGATCCACCCGGCCGTATCCCTCGCCGCTCGACATCTGCATCCAGGCGTCTTTCGCTATCCCCGCGATCCGCTTTCCCAGCTCCTCGTCGACGGCCGCCGGGCAGATCGGGACGGTGCCCTCGTCTTCCGGGCTGCCGGGGATCCACTTGGCGGCGTAACCCACGATCGGCCAGCTCCCCTCGGGCATCCCCTCGAACCGGATTTCCGCGATGGGCAGCATGCGCTTGCCGATGAAGCCGACGTTGAACTCCCGTCCCGCCACGTACTCCTGGACCAGCACCTCCTCGAACTGCTCGAGCATGAGGGCGACCCGCCGCTTGAGCGCCCGCTTGGAAGTGCAGACGGCGCCGTTGTCGATGCCGACACTGGCGTCTTCGGCCGCCGGCTTCACGATGGCGGGGAGGGGGAAATCGGCCGGCGTCTTGTTGGCCTGGGCGAGGGTGAAGGTGGGGATCGGGAGTCCGGCAGCGGCCAGGAGCGTGTTGGCGACGTGCTTCCGGTGGGCGATGGTCGTGGCCCAGTGGCGGCAGCCGGTGAAGGGGACGCCGGTGAGCTCCAGGGTGCCGACGATGAAATCCTCGAACCGGGCGTGCCCGTTGATGCCCTCACAGAGGTTGAAGACGAGGTCGGAGCGGCGGACGCGGGAAAGCCACCGGAAGTCGCCGAGACGGACGGCGAGAAGCTCCACCTCATGGCCCCGGCGCCGGAGGACATCCCGGATCTCGTGGACGTTGCCCACCACCGCTGCCACGTCCTGGGGACTCCACTCATCGCTGCCTGCATCATACAAGATCGCAACACGCATTCAGGCTACCTCCGCCAGGAGTGATCGTCCGCTGATTCGGCGCCACGCAATATCGGCGACGGTGCGGATGAGATTGTCGTAACTGATCCCGGCCGCGCGCGCGGCTTTCGGGAAACAGGAATTGTCCCGCGGGTCCGGCAAAATGCCAGGCAGCGGGTTCAGTTCGACGACCATCGGGCGATTGGTGGAGTCGCACCGGATGTCGATGCGGCACCAGTCGCGGCATTCCAGCGCGTGATAGGCCGCCAGCGCGGCGGCGCGGATGTCCTCGGCCAGGGCTTCGGGAATGCGGGCCGGGCACTCGAAGATGTCCAACGGATGGCTCGGCGAGTCCCACAGCCACTTCGCTTCGTAGCCGTAGATCGGCGGCGCACCCTTGGGCAAGGTATCAAATCGCATGCCCACGATGGGGAGGCAGCGGGCCTCGTGGCCGTTGCCGAGCACCGCCACGGTGAACTCGGGTCCGGAGAGGTAGGTCTCGATGAGGACGGGCTCGGAATAGGTGGCCAGGAGATTGGAGACCTGCCTGACGAGCTGGGCGCGGGTCTTACAGACGCTCCGGGCGCTCACGCCCTTGCCGCTGCCCTCGAAGGCGGGCTTCACGAAGAGGGGGAAGGGGAGCTGGACGTCCCGCGCGTCGGCCGGGCTCTTGGCGAGCACGAACGGCGCCGTGGGCACGCCGTGGTACGACATCACTTCCTTGGCGCGCCGCTTGTCGAGCGCGAGGCCGAGGGTGAGCGGGTCGGAGGCGTGGCACGGAATGCCGAGGAACTCGCATATGGCCGGGACGTGACCCTCCCGGTTGGGCCCGTAGAGGCCCTCGGCGACGTTGAAGACGAAGTCCGGCTGAATGAGCGCGAGGCGGGCGGGGAAGCTGGCGTTGGCCTCGAGGCGGTAGACCTGGCCGACGGCGCCGAGCGCGCGTTCGACCGCGTCTATGGTGGCGGGCTCGTCCCATTCAGCGTAGAGATCGGGCTGCTGAAGGTCGGCGCGAAGAGACCGACCGGACGGCACGTCGGTGGAAGGGGAGTCGGCGTCTGCCCCGGCTGGGTTAGCCGGCGCCTCGGGTTTGAGATTGAAGGCTAGTCCGATCCGAACTGCCAAAAGGCGTCCTCTACAAAAAAAGGCCGTCCGGGAGAGACGAGCCGAGACGAGGTGACTTCTTCGACGAAACTAAAGTAAGGAAAAGTGTTCAGGTACACAATAGTTTTTTCGGAGGAAGTTGCTGGTGACGGGTTGCGGGCTCTCCGGTTCACACCTTGTGATACTCCACTTTGCCCGCCTCGCTCCCATCAGCCGCTGGATAAATGGTGAAATCGCCGAAGAGCGCGGGCGCCTCGCGCTGCAGCAGGCGGAGGCAGACGACCGCCATCCGGCGAATCTCCAGCTCCGCGCCCTCGCCGAGGCGGAGCTCCAGCATCGTGCGCCACGCCCGGACGTTGGCGCTCGCGACGATCTTGACCTCCGTGGCGTTGGGGAGCACGCTGCGCGCTGCCTCGCGCGCCATCTTCCGGCGGTGGACCGCGTCGGCCACCCCGGCGTAGCGGGCCATCAGCCGCTCCACCGCGGTCACGTAGGCGGCCTGGGCCGCCGCCACCTGGGCGGTCCACTCGGCCTCGAGCTGCCCGTCGCCGATGATTGCGGGCGGCATGACGAACGCCGCGTGCGACTCGTCCACGTACCGCTGGCTCAGCTGGGACCACCCCCAGCCGGCGCGGTGCCGCACCAGCTCGTGGCTGCAGGAGCGGGAAATCCCCTCGATCAGGACGACGTACTGGGAGTGCTCGAACACCGATCCGTGCCCCTGCTGCAGGATGTTCCGCAGGTAGTCGGCCGTGGTCCGACCCGCCGGATTGCGCTGGCTCATGTAGCAGAGCCGTCCCGCGAACTCGGCAAGCCGCTCTCCATCGGTGGCTTCGCCCTTCCAGGAGACCGGCAGATGGCCAGGCTCCAGGAACTGGGGGCGGGCGATCAGGGTGACGCGGGGTTCGCGGAGGATTTCCATGGGCTGTGTACGGGTTCGGGTAGGTAGTCAGTGGACTCGTTCACTCTCGGGCCAGCTCCAGCCGGTTCCGCCCATACCCCGCCTGCCGCTCGATGCGGCGAAGCTCCTGCGCGATGTCGTCGGGAAGGGCGATGGCCCCCGCGCCGACCTTCAGGTGGCTCAGGGGCGGCTCGCCGGTGGGAAGGATAATGCCGGGATTCAGGATTCCGAGGGGATCGAAGGCCTGCTTCACACGCTCGAAGAGCGCCATGATCTCGTCGCCGTAGATCCGCCGCAGGAGCCCGGCTCGCAGCCGCCCGTCACCGTGCTCACCCGACGGCGTTCCGCCGAGCCGCACGACCTCGCCGGTGATCTCCTCCAGGAGGAGGGAGATGCCGGCTTCCCATCCCTGGTCGGTGACCCGGGGGAGGAGGTTCACATGGACGTGGCCGTCTCCGGCGTGGCCGAAGATCACCACCGGGACCCCGCGCGCCGAGGCCCGCTCCCGTACCGTGCGGACGTACTCACTCATCCGATCCACCGGAACGCAGGCGTCCTCGATCACCTGGAGCGACCGCCGGTCCTCGGGGAGCCCCGCGAGGATGGGGCTGGCCGCGTGCCGGAGGGCCCAGAGCCGTTGGGCCGCGTCCGGGGTGAGGCCCGTATCCACCGCCGAGGCCAGGGAACGCACCGCCCTGGCTGCCGCGGCGACCACGGCCTTCACCTCGTCCGCCGTCTCCCGCTCCAGCTCGACGAGCAGGACCGCCTCCGCCCCGCCCTCACCGACGAGCTCCAGGAAAGTCTGGTCGAGCAGCTCGACCGCCGACGGATCGAATCGCAGGAGCGACGTCACGGCTTCGGCCAGCGAGTCGAGTGACCGGAGCGCGATGCGGAGCCCGCCCCGGCACGGGGGCACCGGATCGAGCCGCCATTCCACCGCGGTCACGACGCCGAGCGTACCTTCGCTCCCGATCACCAGGTCGAGCGGGTCTCCCGATGCGAGGTAGGCATCGAGGGCGTAGCCCGAAGAGTTCTTGCGGGTGCGGGGGAAGCGCGACGAGATCTCGTCCGCCGCCGACCGGATGAGCGGGGCCGTTTCCTCCTCGAAGCGCCGCACGGCGGTAGCGGTGCCGCGGACACCGCGCCGTAGCTCGGTCGCCTCGCCATCGGCGGTCACCATCTCCACGGCCTGGACCCAGCGCCGGACGCTGCCGTATCGGACCGACCGGGCCCCGGCGGCATTGGTCGCGACCGCGCCGCCGGCAGTCGCCCAGGCGGCACTCGACGGATCGGGCGGGAGCCGGAGCCCTGCCTTGCCGGCCTCTCGATCGAGCTCGGCCAGGGGCACGCTGGCGGAGGTTCTCGCGATCCGGCGCGCGGGGTCGATCTCGAGCCGGCGGGGGAGTCCCGTCAGGTCGAGAACCACGCCGTCGCCCACGTTCCCGCCCCCCATCGCGCTCCCCGCGCCGCGCGGAATGAGGCTCACCCGGTGAGCGGCCGCCCAGTGCACGATGGCCGCGACATCGTCGCGACCGACGGGCACGCACACCGCCGCGGGCAGCATGCGATATATCCCGGCGCCCTCGGCGTACGCGGCGCGCGCGCGCCGATCGGCGCGAAAGACTCCTCGCATGGGCGGGGGCGGCAGCATGGGGATAAGCTAACTATCTTGTCCGGGTATGTCGGACACTCCGCGGGCCCAACTCATCCACATCGACGTCGACCGCCGGCTAGGCCACGAGTGGGACGAGTGGGATGGCCGGCCCCTTCCCAACCGGGGCGACTTCGATTCCGCGCCGGGCCTCTTCTTCGCCTGGTCGGCGGCCGCGCTCGCGGTCGCGCTGGGGGTGGCCGCCGGGCTCCTCTTCCTGGTGGCCCCCCGGCTGGCGGGCGTACATCCCCTGCTCGGCCGGGCGCTCTGGACCGGGCTCCTGGTCGCGGGCGCGGTGCTCTGGGCCTGGTGGGGCGTCCTCTTCCTCTCATATAGGAGCGGAACCGCGCTGCTTCCGGAATCGCTGGCGGAGCGGGGGCCGTTCCTCAGCCTCATGCGCCACACGTCGGGGATCGCCGGGAGGTTCGGGTGGAGGGATCGGGTGGAGAACGCGGCGGTGAAGGTCTACAACGCCCTCGCGCTCCTCCGCGGCCGAAAAGTGGGCAAGGGAGAACTTCTGCTGCTCATTCCCCGATGTCTCTCGAAGGAAATGCTGGATGGCGTGCTGGGTGTCGCCGGGAAGTACGGGGTGCCGGTCTTCGTGGCCACGCGTGGGCAGCTGGCCCGCCGGGTCATTCGCGAGCGGCGGCCCCGCGCCGTAGTGGCGGTGGCGTGCGAGCGGGACATGGTGAGCGGGCTGCACGACGTGGCGGGGAAGGTGCCTGTTCTCGGGCTCACGATGACGCTGCCGTCCGGCCCCTGCAAGGACGCGCAGATCAACCTCGGGCAACTTGAGGACTGGGTGAGGGCGTACGTGGTGTAGGGCCTACTCCTGGTCCGACGGTGCCTCGTCCTCCGGTCCTGCTCCATCGGGTCTCGCCGCGGGCCGCTCCGCGTCCGTCGCGGGCGGCCCGCCGTATTTCTTGACCATCTCCTGCAACCCGGCGCGCACCTTTGCCGCCACCGGGTGGTCCTTCGGCACCTCGCGATCGAGCTCCCGCTCGGGGAGCGAAGGATCGGCCAGGGGACGGTATACCGTTTCCACGGTCAGTATCGCGAAGCCAGGCCGGCCGGGGTCGGACCACGCCCGCACCCTCACGACTCCGGTACCGAGGGGGCGCCGGGTTGACGGCTCCCCGGTGGTCGGATCGAACCAGAGGCTTTCGATGAATCCATCCCGCAGCTCGACCCGGGCGGCGGGAATCGAGTCGCTCTCCATCAACTCAGCCAAACGACGTGTCGCCTCCTCCTGGGAGAGCCGGACCTCGACCACCTCGGCCTCGGGCAGCGGCGTGAAGGAAGGCCGCGTGGTCGCGGGCTGACAGGCGAGCAGTCCCGGCACCACCAGCGCCAGCGCCCCCGCGGCTCGCATGATCAATCCCTGTGCGGTGGGGTGGTCGGCGGATGGGTGTGGCCGGTAGATGCGCCATCGGTGCCCGCGGAATCGGCGGCCGGCACGGGTGCGGCCTCGTCCCCGTCATCGTGCTCATCTCCGTCTGCCTCGCCGCCGTTGTGACGGTGGCCCTCGGCACGCTCGTGCACCTCGGACTGGAGCACTTCTGTCGGGATGCCGGCCGCATGGTCGAAGACCAGTCGTCCACCCAGCACCGACGTCGCCAGGAGGGCCGCCACCCCCGCGATCGAGACCAGCAGCGCGAGGTTTCGCTCGCCAGGGCCCATGCGCTTCTCCCGCAGGATCCGCCACAATGCGACGACCGCGAAGGCGCCGAGGGTGAGGAACGCCAGCGTCTCGTGGCGCTCCATGACCTGGTGCACCGCGTCCCCGTGGGCGACGTGGTCCTCCGCCTCCAGCCCGGACAGCACCGCCAACCCGCCGCCCACGGCGCCGACGATCATCGTCCAGTAGCCGGCGGTGCGAAGCGAGGGCCGTTTGGTCAGGGCCGCCAGCACGTCGAAGATCACCGCCACCAGAAGGAGTGCGGCTGGAAGATCATTCAGTGCCGCATGCAGGCGAGGCCAGTCGTAACCGAACATGCAATCTCCTCAGAGGCCCAGATCGATCGGGATCGGCGGATCGGAAGCATAATCATAAAAGCCCCGGCCGCTTTTCCGTCCAAAGAGGCCGGCGCCGACCATCCGCCGCAGCAGCGGCGGAGGGGCGTACCGGGCCTCCCGGTATTCCTCGAACATGATGTCGGCAATGCGCGCCGTCGTGTCGAGTCCCACGAAGTCGAGGAGGGTCAGCGGGCCCATCGGATGGCCGCACCCGAGCTGCATGCCGCGGTCGATGTCGGGGATCGAGGCGACCCCATGCTCGAGCGCGCGCACCGCGTCGAGCAGATACGGCACCAGCAGCAGGTTCACGATGAACCCCGAGCGATCGCGGGCCACGATCGCCTCCTTCCCCAGCCGGCGCGCGAAGGTCATCACGCGCTCGAAGCTTTCCCGGGACGCCGTCACCGGCCGCACGACCTCGACCAGCGGCATGAGCGGGACCGGATTGAAGAAATGCAGTCCCACGAACCGGTCGGGCCTTCTGGTGGCGGAGGCCATGGCGCCGATGGGGAGGCTCGAGGTGTTCGAGGCGAAGATCGTGGGAGCGGGGCACAGAGTATCCAGCTCGGACCAGAGCCGGTTCTTGAGCGCGAGGTCCTCCGTCACCGCCTCGATCACGATCCCGCACTCCGCGAGCTCGGCGATGTCGGTCGTGAATCGGAGGCGCTCCAGGGCGCCCTCGCGGGCGGACCGGTCCAGCTTCCCCTTCTCCACCAGCTTGGCGAGCGATTTCTCGATCGAAGCTCTGCCCTTCGCCAGCAATTCCTCGGTCACGTCGCGCACGGTGGTGGGGAACCCGGCGGTGGCCGCGGCTTGCGCGATGCCGCTGCCCATGAGTCCACACCCCAGGACACCGACGGTGGTGATCTCGTTGATCGGGGCCATGGCGGGGCTCTCTCTCAGGGACGCAACATCTTGAATACCTCGTCCGCGAAGAGGCCGAGGAGGCCGGGGCGCCGGCCGGGAAGTTGGTGTTCGGGACGGGTGGCGCCGTACTCCAGGTAGTCGAGTGCGCGCTCCAGTCCGAGCTGGATGCGCTCGCGGGCGCTTCGATAACGCCGCGCCGTGGTATACCCGACGGCGATCCCCACCGGCGCGACCGCGAGCGCCACAGGAAGAATCGCCCCCAGGACCACCAGCATGCCGGAGACGGCTACGCCGGAGGCGGCCATGGCCGCTCCCCCGCCCACGAGCCCGGCGCGAGCCCGCCGGGCGGTGGCGGTCAGCGCCACATGCGACCTCCCCGTCCCGAGAGGAAGAATCGTGGCCGAGACGGTATCGGCCCGGGACAGCATGAACGGACGGTTGCTGCGGATCGCGGAGCTCGAGCGGCGGACGGCGGCGGCGAAGCCACCCATCGGCTCCCACGCGATTCGGCCCGGTTGCTGCCGCTGCACGCGGAAGAGCTCGTTCCGGTCCATCCAGCCGAGGAGCGAGCGCTCGGCCTGCTCCACCGTGCCGGGAACCGCGCGCTGCGCCATGACGGAGGCTGGTCCCGCGACGCGCGCCCACGGCCCGGCGGGCTCGACGTCGCCGCGAACCCGTTCCTCGAGCAGCGCCTGCTGCAGGTAGCGGTCGGGAATCCCGACTTCCCGCCCGAGGGCGAGCACGTCGTCGGGTGAGAGCGCGTGCCCGATATCGTGCTCCGCGGCCTGAAGCTCCGCCGCGCGCTGGAGGATCCGTTCGAGCGCCGGGCGATCAATGCCGGCGGGCGTCCCGTCCGGCATTCTATTCCTCGCGGCTTGATTGCGCGGAGCCGAGCCGGAGCTGGGCCATCAGGTCGGCAAGGTCGCCCGAGGAGAGCGCCCGAGGCGGCGGCTCAGATGCGGCCGCGACCGGAGCCGGCGTGGGCGCCTGGAGGAAAGGCCGGAAAAGGTCGATCGGAATGGGGAAGATGGTGGTCGAGTTGTTCTCCGAAGCGATCTCGGCCAGGGTCTGCAGGTACCGGAGCTGGATTGCGGCCGGCTCCACGGCGAGGGTCCGCGCGGCCTGGGACAGCGCCTCCGAGGCCTGCAACTCGCCCTGTGCCGCGATCACCTTGGCACGGCGCTCCCGCTCGGCCTCCGCCTGCCGCGCCATCGCCCGCTTCATCTGGTCGGGGAGGTCCACGTCCTTCACCTCGACGGCGGACACGTCGATGCCCCAGGGATCGGTGCGCTCGTCGATGATCTTCTTGAGGACGGCGTTGATCTTCTCCCGCGCCGACAGCAGCTCGTCGAGCTCCACCTCGCCGAGGACGGAGCGGAGCGTCGTCTGGGCCAGCTGGCTGGTGGCGTAGAGGTAATCCTCGATCTCGATGATCGCCTTGGCGGGGTCGGCCACCCGCATGTAGAGGACGGCATTCACCTTGACCGAGACGTTGTCCCGCGTGATGACGTCCTGGGGCGGAATGTCCAGGGCGACGATCCGCAGCGACACCCGCTTCTGGTTGGAGAACCCCGCGGGGAGGAAGATGAGGCCGGGGCCCTTGGTGCCCCAGTAGCGGCCCAGGAAGAAGGCGACCCCGCGCTCGTACTGGCGCACGACGCGCAGGCTCAGGAAGCAGTAGACGACCGCGACGGCCACCGCCGGCATCAACAGATCCATGATCACCTCAAGACGGAAAGGCCTCGACGACTACGGCGGCGCCCTGTCCGCCGCCGATACAGGCGGCGCCGAGGCCGTATCGGCCGCCCGTGCGCCTGAGCGCGTGCAGAAGGTGGAGCGTCAGCCGCGCGCCGCTCGCCCCGAGCGGGTGCCCCAGGGCCACGGCGCCGCCATCGATGTTGGTGCGCTCCCGGTCGAGGCCGAGCTCCTTCTCGACGGCCAGGTACTGCGCCGCGAACGCCTCGTTGATCTCGACGAGGTCCATCTGGTCGAGCGAGAGACCGGCGGAGGCGAGCGCGCGCCGGGAGGCGGGCACCGGCCCGATGCCCATGATCGTGGGGTCCACGCCCGCAGTCGCCCACGCCACGAGGCGGCCCAGCGGGCGCAATTTCCGGGACGAGGCGAACTCCCCGCCGGCCACGACGAGCGCCGCCGCCCCGTCGCAGATTCCCGAGGCGTTGCCGGCGGTGACGACGCCGTCCTTTCTGAAGTATGGCGCAAGCTTCGCGAGCGCTTCGGGCGTGGTTCCGGGCCTCATGTGCTCGTCGGCGGCCCAAGGGTCGGTCTGGCGGGTCTTTCGGTTCTCCAGCCGCACCGGCACCACTTCCTCCGCGAACACGCCGGCATCCCAGGCGGCCTTGGCCCTCGCCTGGCTCTGCGCCGCGAAGCAGTCCACCGCTTCGCGCTCGATTCCGTACTGCGCGGCCAGCTTCTCGGCGGTCTCCGCCATCGAGAGGCCGCAGTTGGCGTCGCGGAGCGACTCCCAGAGGGTGTCTTCGAGCGGTGCCGCGGGCCCGAGCCTGAGTCCCCACCGGGCGCCGCGTACCACGTGCGGGGCCTGGCTCATGGATTCGGTGCCCCCGGCGAGCACCACTCGCGAGGTCCCGAGCAGGATCTGCTGCGCGGCCTGGATCACCGCCTCGAAGCCGGAGCCGCAGAGCCGGTTCACCGTGAGCGCCGGCGTTTCAACGGGAACGCCGGCCTTGAGTCCGATGTGCCGTGCCAGGTACGGCGCGTCGGCTGAGGTCTGCAGGACGTTTCCGAAGACGACGTGGTCGACCGATCCGGATTCCACCCCGGCCCGATCCAGAGCTCCGCGCCCCGCGATGGAGCCGAGCTCGGTGGCTGACAGGTCCTTGAGGGCGCCGCCGAAGGCGCCGAAACCGGTGCGGACACCCGACAAGAAGACGACGGAGGATTCGCCCATCAGATCACCGTCCCGCTCGGCACCACGCCGTTCTTGGGGATGATCACGATCCCGTCGCGGATGTAGTAGTTGGGCCCGTCGAAATCGGCGGGTTTCCCGGCAGGGGAAATGCGGACGTCGTCGCCGATGCGGGCGTTCTTGTCCACGATCGTCTGCTCGATCCAAGTGCCGTGTCCGATCCCCATCGGGGGCGCCCCGATCGGGGAGATCCGGTTGGGTGTTTCGTAAAAATCCTGGCCCATCACGAGGGCGTCGCGCAGTGTCGACCCGGCCTCGATCCGGCTCCGGACGCCCAGCAGGGAATGCTCGATGTCGGCGTCATTGATGATGCAGCCATCGGAGATGATCGACCGCTCTATCCGGCTCTTGATGATCTTGGTGGCCGGCAGAAAGCGCGCGTGGGTGAAGATGGGCGCCGCGGCGTCGTAGAAGTTGAAGCGGGGCAGCGGTTCGCAGAGGTCGAGATTGGCCTCATAGAAGGATCGGATGGTCCCGATGTCTTCCCAGTATCCCCGGTGGCGGAAGGCGTAGACCCGACGCTCCTCGATCAGCTTCGGGATCACGTGCTTGCCGAAGTCGGCCTCGTTGCCCACCAGCGCGGCGGCGAGCACGTCGCGCTCGAAGACGTAGATGCCCATCGAGGCGGGAAGATCGTCGGGATGCCCGCGCAGCGAGGCGAGCACCGCCGGATCCCTGGGCTTCTCCACGAATCGGGTGATCCGCCCGTCGTCCGACACCTCCATGATGCCGAACGCTCTCGCCGCCTCGGCGCGCACCGGGGTCGTCGCCACGGTCACCTCGGCGCCGGTGGCGACGTGCTGCTCGATGACGCTCCGGAAGTCCATCTGGTAGAGCTGATCGCCCGAGAGGATCAGCACCAGGCGGTGGGGATAGGAATCCAGGTGAAGCAGGTTCTGGCGAACCGCGTCGGCGGTGCCCTGGTACCAGTCCATCCGGTCCGGCCGCTGCTCCGCCGCCAGGATTTCGACGAACCCGGGCGAGAAGGTGTCGAAGCGGTAGCTCTCCTGGATGTGCCGGTGTAGCGATCCGCTGTTGAACTGGGTGAGGAGGAAGATCCGGCGGAGATCGGAGTTGAGGCAGTTGCTGATCGGGATGTCCACCAGCCGGTACTTGCCTGCGAGCGGAACGGCGGGCTTGGAGCGATCCTTGGTGAGTGGAAAGAGCCGGGTTCCCGCCCCTCCTCCCATGATCACGGCGACTACATCGTGCGGGCGTACGGAAACGTTCCAGGACACTGCGGGATCCGGGGTGGCGGGTGCCTGAAGAATAACGCCAGCCCGGATGCTTCGCCGGGCCCTAGCTGCTCCTGAGCACCCGCCCGCAGCTGACGCAATGCCGCCACCCGGGCTCGACATCGGCGTGACATTCGGGGCACATATGGGCGACCTGGCTCTGCCCGCAATGGGGGCAGAAATTCACCGGGCGGCCGGGGAGGCCCGCACCGCAGGAAACGCACTGGGAGCCGGCGTTTTCCTCGACCTCGATCGGCCCCTCGATGAGCTCCACGACGGGCTCCTCGACGGGCTCCTCGGTCGGGGGAGGCGGCGCGGAGGGCGGCGCCGGCGCGTCGAGCGTCTCCGAAGGTGCGAGGAGGGCATGCTCCACCCATTCGGGGTGCAGCGTCAACGATACGTTCTCGAAGCGGTGGATGATCTCCAGGTCGGGGTGGGCGCTCCGGGCCTCGTTCTCGAACTTCTGCCGCACCTCTTCCGGATCGGTGAGGATGAAGCCCCCCTCTCCGGCGCAGAGGCGCAGGAGCACCAACTCGTATTCCTCGCTCGTCTCGACCTGGAGCGCGCGGCGGTTTCTGCGATAGGGAACGATGGACGAGGGGATGTCGGCGAGCGGCAGCGGGAGGCGCAAGCGGCCGGGGTCCGTCGCCGCCAGGTTGGAGACGATCCTGCGAAAGAAGCGCTCGAGGTCGGTCAATGATGCCTCGGAAGTTGCGGCCAGTCAGGCAGGTTAGGAGTCGTCTCCTGCGGTGTCAAGGAAGGGCTACGGTGCGTCCGAGAGCGGGAAGGACTCTCCCGCCATGATCCGGGCCTCCAGGGCCGCGAACGCCGCGTCAGGGTCATAGCCAGCGAACTTCCCCTTGCCCTGCGCCTCCGAGAGCCACCCATCGAAGCCCGACTCGACGATTCCCTCGGACGTCTTCTGCTCCCGCGCGGCGGTGACGGCGAGGTGGTCGGCATAGATGTTCTTGGGATGGTCCCGGTGCCCCCGGACCCAGGTCCACTGGACGTCGTGCAGCTTCGCCGATTTCACCAGCGTCTGCCACAGCTCCAGGTTCTCGATCGGCCCGCCCTTCCTCTTCCACCCGCGCGCCGCCCATCCGGGCACCCACTCGCGCATCCCGCGCACCAGGTACTCCGAATCCGAGACCACCAGGCCGCGCATCCGCGCTCCCTTGCGGGCCAGGAGCTGGAGCGCGGCGATGCCGCCGCTCAGCGCCATGCGATTGTTGGTGGTGGCGCGGGCGTGGATGAAGAAATCGCGCCGCATGATCCGGCGGTTGCCGGTTCGCGCCTCGATCAGTCCGCCGCCCCCGCCCGGATTCTCGCCTTCGCGTCCGTTGCCGAGGCAGCTCTCGTCGAGATGGAGGATGGCGACGGGGGATGGCAGGGCATTGCGGCGAGTGGTCAATCGAGCATCTGCATCGCGTCGATCTCGTCGAGGTTGAAGACGCGCTCCTCGCCGGTCATCGGCAGGCGTCCCACCAGCACGTCGTGCCGGCCGGCCGACGTGACCTTGATAGCTACCACTATGTATTCGGTGCCACGGCGCATGAGCGCGACCCGGCGCCCGTTCCGCGCGGCGTGCTCGAGCTGATCCATGCGTTGGGCGGTCCAGCGGAAGGGAGGCATGGGGGAATACTACAGCGATCGGGTGACGCGAATCCGGCCCGCAGGCTCCTTTGTCAGCCGGCCGATCGTCACCGCCGCGGGGGTCTCCTCCGCGCGCAGCGCGTCGAGGAGGGCTGCCTCGGTCTCCGGCGGGACCGCGAGGAGCAGTCCGCCGGAGGTCTGTGCGTCCACACAGAGCAGCCGGTCGGTGGGGGTGAGGTCGTCCGCCCATTCGACCCCGGCGGCCGCCTCGAGGTTTCTCGCGGTGCCGCCCGGGACGATGCCGCGGGCGGCGAGGTTCCGGGCGTGGTCGAGAATCGGCAGCGCGTCGAAGGCAATCTCCGCCCCCACGCCGCTGGCGGCGAGCATGTGCGACAGGTGGCCGAGCAGGCCGAACCCGGTGACGTCGGTGGCCGCGCGGACCCCCGAGGCGAGCGCCGCTCTCGCGGCCCCTTCGTTGAGCGTGGTCATCGAGCGCACTGCCTCCGCCAGCCCTGACTCGAGCAGCGCGTCGCGCTTGAGCGCCGTCGTGAGGATGCCGGTCCCGAGAGGCTTGGTGAGCACCAGGAGGTCGCCGGCGCGGGCGCCGCCGTTGGTGAGCATCCGGTCCGGGTGGACCTCGCCGACGACGCACATCCCGTAGAGCGGCTCGAGCGAATCGATCGAGTGCCCTCCCAGCACGAGACATCGCGCCCGGCTCGCCACCGCGGCCGCCCCCTCGAGCACCCGCCCGAGGAGGTCGAACGGCGCCTTGTCCCGGGGCCAGCCGACGAGGTTGAGGGCGAAGAGCGGGGTGCCGCCCATGGCGTAGACGTCGCTCAACGCGTTGGTTGCGGCGATCGCCCCCCAGGTGGCGGCGTCATCCACGATGGGGGTGAAGAAATCCACGGTGGCCACGAGCGCGCGGGAGTCGGTCATCCGGAAGACCGCCGCATCGTCCCGGGTGGCGGCATCCACCAGCACCCTCGCGTCGCTCACCCCCGGCACGTGCCGCAACACCTCGGCCAGCTCCAGGGAGCCGAGCTTGCAGGCGCACCCGGCGCCGTGCGAGAGCGAGGTGAGCCGGAACCTGTCGGTCTCCCCCGGTCTCGTCACGGCCACGAGGAGCGGAGCGAGTCCGCCGAAAAGAGCCGGCCGCGGACCATGACCTGCTCGATGGAGAGGGTGTTCTGTATGCGAGACATGGGGTTCCGTGTGAGGATGACGAGGTCGGCCGCGTTCCCGGGGGCGATGAGACCGAGCGAGTCCACGCCGAGCAGCAGCGCGCCGTTCCGGGTCGCGGCCAGGAGGGCGTTCCGGGGCGCGAGGCCCGCGGCCACGAGGAGCTGCATCTCGCGGTGCTGGCTGTAGCCCGGGATCAGGAGCTGGTTGGCCGCATCGGTGCCGGCGGCGATGTTGCCTCCGGCCGCCGCGAACAGCCGGAGAAAGAGATCCTGGTTCCGCCGGGCCTGCCGGAAGGCCTCGAAGTCGGCGGGCTTCCACCCCGCGCGGGCGATCATGTCGGGAACGTTCCAGCGCCGCTGTTCTTCTTCCGGCACGAACCGGAGCATCGAGTCCTGCAGCGTCGCGGGGTCGTCGAGGCGGCTGAAGGTATCGTGCAGCACGAGCGTCGGGATGACCGCCACCTTCCTGTCGACCAGCGCTTGCGCCACGCGCCCCAGCGCCGCTGAATCGAGCGACGACCAGGCCCGCTCGAAGGCGGTCCAGCCGGTGAAGAATCCCTCGCGGTGCGCCGCGTAGAGCGCCGACGGATCGACAGAAGCCGCTTCGGGAACGCCGCTCATGTGCTCGATGGAGGAGATTCCGAGGTTGGCGGCCGTCACCGCATCGGTGAGTCCGAGGTGGCCGGTCACCGGCACGTTGAACGTGGAGGCCTCGTCGAGCACCGACTGAAGCAGGGCCGGATCCACCCGGGAGTACACCTTGATCAGCTCGACCCCGGCGTTCACCAGGCGGTCCGCCCATTTCCTGGCCGCCGGGCCATCCGGCGCGGGCAGCGCGTCGGAGTAGGTCGACGGCACGCCGTCGATCATCGCGCCGGCGGAATAGATCCGAGGGCCGGCGATCTCGCCGCGATTCACTTCCCCACGAATCCGGAGGATCGTGTCCAGCGTGCCATGGAGGTCGCGAACGGTAGTGACGCCCCAGGCGAGGTACCGGGGCAGGGCCCACCGGGCCACGTGCGCATGCGCATCGATGAGGCCGGGGATGATCCAGCGCCCCGTGGCGTCCACTTCGGTTGTCCGCCGCGGCAGCCGGAAATCGGTCCGCACTCCCACGGATTCGATGGTCCCATTCCGGACGACGACCACGGCGTCGCGCAGCGCGGGTCCGCCCGACCCATCGATGACGGTGGCCCCGACCAGCGCCGTGCCGTCCGGCGGAAGCGTGCGGCAGCCCGCTGGAAGACAGAGCGCGAGCAGCGCTACGGCACCGCGGGCTGCCCGGGAACAGGGGATGTGCATGCCGAGAGTCGGGGACAGGATGGTGGAAGTGAGCGGGGAAGGGTGGGAGATGCAAGTTCCCCGTGATGCGTCGTTATACTTGGGCGATGACCGATCTGCGCCTCGAGCCGGTAGCGGAAACGAGCGGCCGGCCACCGGCACCCGCCCCGCTGATCTCGGACTACGGAGTGATCGGCGACATGCGGACCGCCGCGCTGATCGGGCTCGACGGGGGCATCGACTGGTGCTGTCTCCCCCGGTTCGACAGCGGCAGCGTCTTCGCCGCGCTGCTCGACCGCGAGCGGGGCGGGACCTGGGCGATCCGCCCCCGCGGAGAGTGGACCTCCACCCAGCGCTACCTCCCGCGCACCAACATCCTCGAGACCACCTTCCGGACACCGGACGGCGTCGTCGTCCTGACCGACTTCATGCCGGTGGACGAGGACGGACGCCCCTCGGGACCGCACCCCGAGATTCACCGGCAGCTGCGATGCCCCCGGGGCCGGGTGCCGATGCAGATGATCTTCATGCCGCGCTTCGAGTACGGGGCCCGCACCACCCGGCTCGAGCTGCTCCGGGCCGGGCTCTTCGCCACCGACCGCACCGATCAGGTGCTCACCCTGTCGAGCGCGCGGCCCTTCCAGTGGGTTGTGGAGCAGTCCACGGCCACCACCCAGTTCGACATCGAAAAGGGTGAAGCCCGGTGGCTGGTGCTGCGGTACGACGACGACGACATCCACCCGGTTGATCGGTACGAGAGCGCCCGCAAGCTCGACATCACGGCGGCCTACTGGGCGCGCTGGGCGGCGGCGGTGCGCTACAGCGGGCCCTTCCGCGGGATGGTCAAGCGCTCGGCGCTCGCCCTCAAGCTGCTGACCCACGCCGAAACCGGCGCGGTCATCGCGGCGGCCACCACCTCGCTCCCCGAAACGATCGGCGGCGAGCGCAACTGGGACTATCGCTTCGTCTGGCTGCGCGATGCGGCGTTCACGCTCGCCGCGCTCGACGCGGTGGGGCATCATCGCGAGGCCGACGCCTTCATGCGCTTCCTGAAGCGGGTCTGCCGCCACGAGGGCGGCGGGCACCTTCAGACCATGTACGGCATCGACGGCCGTCGCGACCTGGTCGAGCGCCAGCTCGACCACCTCCACGGGTACCTCGGCTCACGCCCCGTCCGCGTCGGGAACGGCGCGGTCGACCAGGTGCAGCTCGATGTCTACGGCGAAGTGCTCGAGACGGCCGACATCTGGCGCCGGAACCACGAGATGACCGAAGGCACCTGGCGGGTGCTTCGGGGATTGGTGAACTGGGTGAGCCACAACTGGCACATCCCCGACTCCAGCATCTGGGAGGTGCGGGGCGAGACCAGGCACTACGTGTTCAGCAAGGTGATGAGCTGGGTGGCGCTCGATCGTGGCGTGCGGATGGCAGAGGAGCTGGAGCTGGAATCGGATACCACGGGGTGGCGCGCCGCCCGCGACACGTTGCACGCGGAAATCATGGAGAAGGGGTGGAGCGAACGGCACCAATCGTTCGTCCAGGCCTATGGCGACGACGCCCTCGACGCCTCCGCGCTCGCCATTCCGATGGTGCGCTTCCTGCCCTGGAGCCATCCGCGCTCGCAGAACACCGTTCGCGCCATTGCCCGGGAGCTCACCAGTGCGGACGGGGAACTGGTCTACCGCTACCGCCACCCCGATGGACTGGAGGGCCAGGAGGGGGCGTTCTCGATTTGCACCTTCTGGTTGGCCCAGGCACTCGCGATGATCGGCGACCGGGACCGCGCGGAGCGGGTCTTTCGCCGGATGCTGCGGCACGCCAACCACGTGGGACTGTATTCCGAGGAGATCGACCCGCTCACCGGCCAGTTCCTGGGCAACTTCCCGCAGGCGTTCACCCACATCGCGCTGATCAACTGCGCGGCGGCGCTGGCTCGGGTCGACTCGGCGAAGTAGGCGCCGGCAGACGAGCTACTTCCGGCGGCCGCTCTTCTTCGCCTTCTTCTTGACGGCCCTCCTGGCGGGTTTCCGCGCCAACTTTTTCGCCGGCTTCTTCTTCGCCGGCTTCTTCTTCGCGGTTTTCGGGCTCTTCTTCTTTGCCTTTGCCGCCGTGGCCGGACGAGCGGGCTTGCTCACGGGGGCCAGGGCCTTGGCGCCGCGGGCGATCGCCGCGGCGGCGGAAGGAGCAGGTGCGGCCGGGGGTACGGGAATCGGCGGGCGTTCCATGGGGAGAGGGTCCATCCACCCGGAGCCTGACCAGCCCATTTCCATATAATGAAGGTCCGCCATCTAGGTAACTCCCTTCCAACGTGTTGCGGCGTGACCCGCCGGTGGTCGTAGGTTCGGGGACGCCCGCGAAGTAGTCGGAATATAAGTTGCACATCTTCAGGGCTTGTGCAAGGCTCCGACGCCTTCGTCGTCAGGGGCCCGCACCGACCGCCTGGCAGCCCACGTAACTCGTTATATAACAATCTATTGGAGCTGTCTCCCGCAGGGCAATCGTCCCCCTGATGGTCCCATCGGTGCGACCGACCTGTGGCCGCGCTATTATTACCCCTGCCACCACCCCACTCCCTCGTCACCGGCGACTCTGTGACACGCTTCCGCATCGGATCGGGCCGCACCTCGCGCCGTTCCCCTCAGCGGGGACTCGCCTTCCGTCTGGTCGCTTTGATCGCCATCGGCACGGCCATCCGGTCTTCCGCCCTGCGTGCGCAGACCGCCACGGAATTGCAGGTCAGTCCGGAAACCATGACCCTCGGCGTCGGACAGCGGCAGACAATTTTCGCCGCGGCGTACGACCGGCAGGGGAACCTCATCTCATCGGCCAAGTTCACCTTCCGGAGCTCCGACACGCTCATTGCCAAAGTCGGTCCGGACGGCACCGTCCTCGGCGTGAGTCCGGGCTTGGCGAAGGTCGAGGCACGGTTGCAAAGCCGCCGCGCGTCTCTCGCCGTGCTGGTGGCCGGGAGCGAGCGTAGCGATGGGTCGGGCCGGGGAGCCGCGCCGCCCGGCTCGGTCCTCGTACTCGATCCCGGCTCGCTCCTGCTCTTGCCGGCTGAGACGGTCGCGATCATGCCCCAGGGACTGAAGGAAGACGGCTCGCCGGGAGCCACAGGCAAGGTGACGTGGAAGTCTCTCAAACCCGAAGTGGCCTCGGTGGATTCGAACGGTGTCGTCGCCGCGATCGCAGCAGGCAAGACCATCATTCAGGCGACGACGTCCACGGGACTCATGGCGACCGCTCCCGTCGAGGTGATTCCGGCCGACATCACCTTGTCGGACGGGGGCGTCGTTCTGGCACCCGAGGAGATCGACACGCTGCGGGTCCTGGCACCATCGCAGGGGAACCGGGAGGTGCGCGGCGCGCTGCGCTGGACGTCGGCCGATACCACCGTCGCCACCGTCGATTCCGCGGGAATCATCACGGCGCGCCGGCCCGGGCAGACCGAGGTCGTCGCCTCGGGCTTCGACCAGAAGCGCCGCGCCTCCGTACTGGTCCATCAGCCGCCGCAATCCCTCGTCGTGTCGCCCCGGCAGACGCCGGATCCGGTGCTGGTGCCGTTCCAGGGCGCCCGGAAGTTCACCGTCGTGGCGGAGGCCGCCGACTCGACGCCTATACCCGAGGCGCGCGTCACCTGGGAGGTCGGTGATACCACCGTCATCGTCCGCGACTCCGCCCGGAGCATGGTTACCGCCAGGGGCCCGGGCACCAGCACGCTGACCGCCCGCCTCCGCGGGTTCGAGCCCGTCGTGTGGACGATCCAGGTGGTTCCGGGAGTGCTGACGCTCGATCGCGCCCGGGTGGGGCTCGCGCCCGGTGAGCGGGTCGATCTCGCCGTTCGGCTCCTCGACGATCAGGGCAAGTTGGTGGGGCCTGCCGACTCGCTCGAGTGGGCCAGCGAGAAGGTGTCGGTGGCCACCGCATCGGCCAGCGGTGAAGTCGTGGCCGTCGGCTCCGGCAAGACCGTGGTCACGGCCTCCGCTCCCTGGGGGGGCAGGGCGAGCGCCGAAGTGTTCGTTGTTTCCGAGCTTCTGGTGGCCTCGAATCGCGGAGGTGCGCCGGGGATCTACCAGCTCCGCTCGAGCGGCGCGGATTCCCTCGTTCCCCTGCTGGTAGACAGCGCCGCCAACCTTCAGGCCGTGCTCTCACCCGACCGGACGCGGGTGGCATTCAGCTCCAATCGTGGCGGAAGCTACGATCTCTGGGTGATGGACGCCGACGGGCGCGACCTGCGCCGCCTGACCACCGACCCCGGCTCCGAGGGAGAGCCTGCCTGGACTCCGGACGGCGCGCGCATCGTCTACACCTCCACGCCGAAGACGGGCTTTCCCCAGCTGGCGAGCATCAAGGTTGACGGGACCGACAATCGCACACTCACGACGGTCGCCGGCGGCAACCGGTCGGCCGCCGTCTCGCCCGACGGCGCGTCCATCGCGTTCGTGTCCGCCCGTGACGGCAACACGAAGATCTACACGATGGCGCTCGACGGAAGCGGACAGCGCCGCGCGACGAAGGGATCGGATCGGGAGGCGAATCCCCGCTATCTCCCCACCGGTGAGCTCATCTTCGTCACCGAGAAGGGCGGGGGCAGCCGGCTCCAGCGGCTCGCGGCGGGTGCGGTTCAGGGGGTCACCGTCTTCGAGACCAACCAGCCGGTCCTCGCGCTTGCCGTCTCGAGGGACGGCAGCCGCGTGGCCTACACGTCCGGCAAGCTCGCCGAGCCGGGTAAGACGTCGAAGGTCGCTCTGGCGGTTCAACCGCTGGCTGCCCGGAGCGCGCCCGCTCCGGTCGCGTTGCGTCCGGGAGAGCAAGTCCTGAGCGTGTCGTTCTGACGGACCTCCGGCCGATGAAGGCGCTGGCGCTCACGGGCATCGGGGGTCTCGAGCACCTCACCGTGGCGGAATTGCCGAAGCCGCTGCCGCCTGGTCCCGGTGAGGCGATGGTCCGGATGCACTCCGCCGCGCTCAACCGGCTCGATCTCTTCCTTGCGAACGGGCTGCCGGGGGTTACGCTCCAGTTTCCCCACATCGTGGGCTCCGACGGGGCCGGGACGGTCGAGAGCGTGGGTGCGGGGGTGTCGGCGCTGCGGCCGGGCGATCGGGTGATGATCAACCCGGGGCTCTCGTGCGGGCGCTGCCCCGGCTGCAGCGATGGAGAAGAGTCGCTCTGCCGCAGCTTCCAGGTAGTCGGCGAGCATCGTGGCGGGACGGCGGCGGAGTACGTGGTGCTGCCCGCGGACAATCTGGCCCTCGTGCCGGAGCGAATGCCGTGGGACCGCGCCGCCGCCTTCTCGCTGGCCACCCTCACCGCGTGGCGCATGCTCGCGACGCGCGCCCGCCTCGTCCCCGGCGAGACCGTGCTGATCTGGGGGATCGGCGGCGGTGTGGCCATGGCGGCGCTCCAGGTCGCCGTGCTCCTCGGGGCCCGCGCGATCGTCACGAGCGGGTCGGACGAGAAGCTGGCCGTGGCGCGGAGGGAGGGCGCCGCCGCCACGATCAATCACTCGACGGGCGACGTGGCCGCCGAGGTGCGGGCGCTC
>CAYYXP010000144.1:0-10280 GCA_964475685.1 uncultured Gemmatimonadaceae bacterium
AGACCATTACATGGCTGCGCCAGCGATTGCCCGCGGCGTCCTGACGCCGCGACCCGAGTGGCTCATTCTGGCCGCTACCGGCGCGCTCGTGGTGTTCCACTACGCCGCCCGCGCCGATGAAGTCGGCGTACTCGGGCACGGGCGCTGGTTGGCGCTCACCGGTGCGCCCCTCGCGCCGGCCACGCACTTCGCCGTGTCGGCGCTCCTGCTGGGCCTGCTGCCGGTGCTGGTGGCCCGGCTCGTCTGCCGCCTGCCGCTCGACAGCCTGGGGCTCGGCGTCGGATCCTGGCGCCGGGGGCTGATGTGGCTAGCGGTGGGGATCCCGCTCGCGGTGCTGGCCGGGTGGATCGGCGCCGATTCGGCGAGCGTGCGCACCGTCTATCCCCTCGACGGGACGCTGACCGCGACGCCCGCCGACTTCGTGCCCCACGCCCTCCGGCAGTTTCTCTACTTCGGCGCCTGGGAAGTTCTCTTCCGCGGGGTCCTGCTGTTCGGGCTACGGGACCGGCTGGGGGCCGGCGCCGCCAACGTCGTGCAGACCGCGCTCTCCGTCCTCGCCCACTTCGGCCGGCCGTTCGATGAGACTCTCGCCGCGCTGCCGGCGGGACTCGTGTTCGGAGCGGTCGATCTCCGGATCGGCTCAGTCTGGTACGTCGCCGTGATCCACTGGGTCGTGGGCGTGAGCCTGGACTGGTTCATCCTGGCCGAGTGACTGGATGGCGAGGGGACCTCTGACTCGGCAGCGCCGCTGATCGACCACGGCGTATATTGTCTGCATGAGCGATACCTCGGAATCAGCGGCCGAGATTCAGGCCGATATCCACCGACGTCTGGGCGGACCTGCTCGATTGAAGCTCGCCTTTGACATGAGTCTCGCCGCCAGGGCGCTGGCTCTCGCACGGCTGCGGAGTCGGCACCCGGGCTGGTCGGAGCGCCAGTTGCATCACGAACTCGTCCGCTACGGCCACATATCGTCGGGGGGGGCTGGGTCATTCGAGTGACATTCGGGGAGGTCTTCGGGCGAATCGTCGGCGCGCTGGAGCAGACTCGGATTGCTTACATGCTGACCGGATCCTTCGCCAGCTCCTATCACGGCGCTCCACGAGCCACCCAGGACATCGATCTCGTCATCGCAGCCACGCCGGACCAGATCAGGCGCCTGGTCGCGCTGCTGCCACCAGCCGAGTACTACGTGAGCGAGGAAGCCGCACTGGACGCCTGCGCGCGCGAGTCCCAGTTCAACATCGTGGACCTCGACACGGGCTGGAAGATCGATCTGATCCTCAGGCGATCACGTTCGTTCAGCCGTGCGGAGTTCGAGAGACGCATACCTGCCGAATTGGACGGAATGCGCCTGTACGTCGCCAGCGCCGAGGACACCGTAATCGCGAAACTGGAGTGGGCGAAGCTCGGAGAGTCGCAGCGTCAGATCGAGGACGTCGCGGGCATTCTTCGCATCAGAGGGCCCGAGCTGGATATGGCTTACATCACTCGATGGGTCGGCGAGCTGGGCCTGGAAGCGCAGTGGGATGCCTCGCAGAAGGTCAGTCGCACGACTCGATCCGGTTGAGAAGTTCCAGGCTGGGTTGGCAGGGCGTGCACTGACGACGCCCCCTACGGGGCCACGTAGATCTCCCCACCCCGTTCCCGGAACTCCACCGCCTTCCGCTCCATCTCCTCCGCATACGCCCGCACGTCCTGGGTGATCTGCATCGAGCAGAACCGGGGGCCGCACATCGAACAGAAATGGGCGACCTTTGCCCCCTCGGCCGGTAGCGTCTCGTCGTGGAAGGCGCGGGCGGTGACCGGATCGAGCGCGAGGTTGAACTGATCCTGCCAGCGGAAGTCGAACCGGGCCCGGCTGATCGCCGCGTCCCACTGGGCGGCGCGCGGGTGGCCCTTGGCGAGGTCGGCGGCGTGCGCGGCGATCTTGTAGGCGATCACCCCCGCCTTCACGTCGTCCTTGTCGGGAAGGCCGAGGTGCTCCTTCGGCGTCACGTAGCAGAGCAGCGCGGTGCCGTACCAGCCGATCATCGCCGCGCCGATGGCGCTGGTGATGTGGTCGTAGCCGGGTGCGATGTCGGTGGTGAGGGGGCCCAGGGTGTAGAACGGGGCCTCGTCGCACCACTCGAGCTGCTTGTCCATGTTCTCCTTGATCAGGTGCATCGGGATGTGGCCCGGCCCCTCGTTCATCACCTGCACCCCATGGCCCCACGCGATGCGGGTCAGCTCACCCTGGGTCTTGAGCTCGGCGAATTGCGCCTCGTCGTTGGCGTCGGCAATGCTCCCCGGACGGAGCCCGTCGCCCAGCGAGAAGCTGACATCGTACGCCGCCATGATCTCGCAGATCTCGCGGAAGCGGGCGTAGAGGAAGCTTTCCTCGTGGTGGGCGAGGCACCACTTGGCCATGATGGCGCCTCCCCGCGAGACGATGCCGGTGACTCGCTTCGCCGTGAGCGGGATGTACCGGAGCAGCACGCCGGCGTGCACCGTGAAGTAGTCCACCCCCTGCTCGGCCTGCTCGATCAGCGTGTCGCGGTAGATCTCCCAGGTGAGGTCCTCCGCCTTCCCGCCGGCCTTCTCCAGCGCCTGGTAGATGGGCACCGTGCCGATCGGGACCGGAGAGTTGCGGAGGATCCACTCCCGGGTCTCGTGGATGTCCCGTCCGGTCGAGAGATCCATCACCGTGTCGGCGCCCCACAGCGTGGCCCAGCGGAGCTTCTCGACTTCGTCCTCGATGGACGAGCGCACCGCCGAGTTGCCGATGTTGGCGTTGATCTTCACGTGGAAGCGCCGGCCGATCACCATCGGCTCCAGCTCCGGGTGATTGACGTTGGCCGGAATGATCGCTCGGCCGCGGGCCACTTCACTTAGCACCACCTCCGGCTCCACCCCTTCCCGAATCGCCGCAAACTCCATTTCCGGCGTCACCTCGCCCCGGCGGGCGAACTGGAGCTGCGTCACGCACTCCGAGTCCCGCGGCAGCGGGCGGCGCACCGGCGGTAGCCCGACGCGTGGGTCGCCGGCGCCCGGACCGCTGGTATCGTAGACACGGAGGGGAGGCTCACCCCCCGACAGCGCGATCTCCCGCATGGGAACTCGGATCCCCCGGGTCCCTTCCACGTACACCTTCGTGGAATTGGGAAACACGTCGCCGTAGAAGGACGGAGAAGACGGAGAGGGCGGAGAAGACGGAGGGGACGGAGAAGACGGGGAAAGCAGAACGGGCTGCGTGGTGGTAGCCATCGAACGATCTCCCCGTGAAGGCGGAGGGAGGGAGTGGGGCCGAAGCCCCGCCGCGCTCCCTTCGCCGGTATGAACCGGATCAGGTTCCAAGGGTCTTCTCAATGGAGGGACCTTCCCCCCATGCCCCTGGCGGCACCGGAAGGGTACACCGCTGCACGGTGGACTCAAGGAGCAGGTTTGTTAGAAGTCTTTCGCGCGGAAGCGGGCGAGGGCCAGAGAGAGGGGAATGATGGTCCAGAGGGCGAGCGCGCCGCCCGCGATGGCGACGCCGAGGAGGCTACCGAAGAACCGCTCGAACACCGCGCCGGTGTACCCCATCAATGCCGCCGTATCGAACTGGAGCAGCAGCATCACGCGGGCGAGGTCCACCGGGTTCAACAGGGTGAGGCCGATGAGGGGCGCCTCCAGCGGGTAGTCGGAGAAGGCGGTGGTGACGAAGACAAGGAGCGCGTCGTACAGCGCGGCGGTGGCGAGCCAGAGGAGCAGGGCCGCGCCCAGCCCCCTGGCGCGGTCCTCGAAGACGAGCGAGATAAGGAACGCGACCGCCGTGAAAACCAGCGTGAGCAGCACGCCGCAGCCGATGAGCATCGCGAGCGGCCCGAGCAGTATCCCCTCTCCCCCTCCACTCCACAGAAACGGGAGCCCGACTCCCAGGGCGAACGCCGCGGCGAGCGGAACGGCGAGGCCGCCGTACAGTCCCGCGAAGAGCGCCTCCCGCCCTACCGGCTGGGCCAGGAGCAGCTCGATGAACTCACGCGCCCCGTAGAGGTACATCGCCCCGAAGACGACGCTCACGAGCGGCACGAAGATCAGCACGACGTTCATCAGGCTCACCACCGCGCGCGGGCCGCCACCCCCGAACCGGAGGAGCGCGTCGGTGAGGAGCAGGAGCAGCAGCGCATACCCCAATACCCAGCGGCTCCGGCGCAGGTCGTTCAGCTCGTAGCGGAGGACCTTCGCGACGGTCATCAGGCCCCCCGCTGCATCAGGGTGGCGACCGCCCGTTCCAGCCTGGCCTCGCCGGTGGATTCCCTCAGGCGCCGGAGCGATCCCTCGAACTCGACCCGCCCCTCCAGCAGCAACACCACATCGTCCGCCAGATCGTCGAGTTCGCTCAGGACGTGCGACGAGAGAATGACCGTCGTGCCGGCCGCCCGGGCCCGGTGGATCTTCTCCTTGAGGGCCCCGCTGGCCACCGGGTCCAGCCCGGCGGTGGGCTCGTCCATGATGAGGAGCGACGGGCGGAACATGCAGGCAACGGCGGCGTTGAGCTTCTGCCGGGTTCCGCCCGACAGCGTGCGGATCGGCTTCTCCATCTCGCCCGCGAGCCCGAACGCCCCGAACAGCTCGTCGTCTTCCGGAACGGGGTCGGCGCGGAGGTCGCGCAGCATTGCCACCACCTCACGGCCCGTGAGGTTCTCCGGGAAGCGGGCCGACTGGGGCATGTACCCGATCCGCGAACGGTACCCGGGGTCGCGGCCGATGGGCACGCCGTCGAGGGCGATCGTCCCGGCATCCGCGCGGGTGAGCCCGAGGATGATCTTGATGAGCGTGGACTTCCCCGCCCCGTTGGGGCCGAGGATGGCGGTGATGCGGCCCGACTTGAGGGCGAGGTCCACTCCGCGGAGCACCTGCAGCTTGCCGAAGCGCTTGCTCACCCCGGCCGCGGTCACCTCCGTCCGGGGCAGCTCGAGCGGCTTGCCGGAGTGGCGGTGCTCCGTCACGTCCCCGCCCAGCGCATGAGGGGGCGCGAATCCACCAGTGCCTCCGGGGTCAGGACCGGCGCCACCCGCTCGGCCACCTCGAGGAGGTCGATGAAGAAGCTGTGGAGGAGGATGAGCGCCGGCTCGCTCTGCTCGATCAGTACGGAAAAGAGCCGCACCGGCCGGAAGGGCACGTCGCCGTGGCCGTCGCGGTCGAGATCGTAGCCCCGGTATCCGTCCCAGTAGTTCTCCACGAAGGTGCTCGGGCTGCTCACCCTGCTGTTGGTGGTAACGTCGAAGGTGTTCCCCTCGAAGCGGTTCCGCCGGAAGGTGTTGTCGGTCGCGTCCGCCATCAGGCGCACCGCCCATCCGTTCCGGACGAACTGGTTGTTCTCCACCAGGTTGCGGTCGGAGCCTCCGGCGTAGAGGCCGACGCTGTTGCCGCTGATCAGGTTGTCGGTGATCCGGCTGTCCTTTATCTCCTTGAGCAGCAGGCCGTAGGCGGCGGGGCCCCGGTTGTCCTCGAAGCGGTTGCCCACCACCGTCACCGCCCGGCTGTACATCACCGCGACCCCCGACGCGTTGCGCGCGAACGTGTTCTGGCGATAGGCGCAGCTGTCGGAAAACATGAAGTGGAGGCCGTAGCGGAGATTCTCGCGGCTCTCGTTGCCCACGATGCGGGCCCGCTTGGAGAACTCGAGGTAGATCCCGTCGCGGTGGCCGCTGATGGTATTGCCCTCGACCGTGAATCCATCCGAATAGAAGAGGTGGATCGCGTTGCCCGAGGAGGTCTGGGAGCGCGCATTCCCTTCGAAGCGGTTGCCGGAGATGGTGCAGTTCGACGAGCGTGCTGCGTAGACGCCGAAGAAGGTGTCGAGCAGGCGATTGTCGACAATGCGGCAATCCCGCACGCCGTCGAGCCGGATGGCGGCGCGGTCCTCGGTGTAGCTGTGCCCGCCATTCCGGATCGTGAGACCGAGGATGGTCACGCCGTTTGCGCGGACGGTGATGACCTCGTGCGAGCCGCCGCCGTCGAAGATGGAGCCGGGCTCGCCGACGATGGTCACCGGCACGGCGACGACGATGCGCGGTTCCTGGTAGACGCCGGCGCGGACCACGATGGTGTCGCCCGGCCGGGCGAGGGCGAGCGCCGCCGTGAGGGTCGGAACGGTGCCGGCCGGGTCCACCACGATGCGGCGCGCGGCGGCGGGGACAGCGGCGGTGAGGAAGAAGAGAACGAACAGGACGGCGCTAGTCACCGTGCCCGCGGTCCTCCAGATGATCCCACGCGACGAGGTCGCCGCCGAGGACACCCTGCATTTTCGTGGCGTCGGCCGGCCGGAAGGCGACGAGATGGCTGCCCATCGGGGTCTGGAGGCTGTCCACCCGCAGGTAGGCCGCGTCCCTGGCCTCGAGGCTCGCGTCGGGATGGAGAAAGTCGTTCACCCACATCGAGTGGACCTCGGCGGCCGGCACCTTCCCCGACTCCACGAACGCCGCGAGGCAGCCCACGTCGTCGAACACGTAGACCATTCCCTTCACGGTGACCAGCTGGGCGGCAAAGCGGGCGTCGGCAATCGTCATGTGGCAATGCCGGCATACTTCCTTGCCGTAGGCAATCGGCCGCGCCGCGGGCGCCCCGCACGACGCCGCGAACCCCGCCGCGGCCCCGATGGCGAGGAGCCGCGGCGCCACCCTCACAGCGAAAGCTCCATCGCCGGCGACGCCGCGATACCTCCGAGTCCGGAGGCGCATCGCGCGCCGGCATTCGATCGCGGCCGCCGCCACGATCACCCCGACCGCCACGATGGCGATCCAGCCGCCCAGATCGGGCCACGACGTCGCCTGAAAGTTCAGGAGCTGCTTGCTCCCTATCAGCGGCGGCTCATAGCTCATCCCGGGCACCTTGATCGCGGCGTGCGGGTCGAGGTGGTGGCCGTAGTCCCAGCCCCACCGGTGGAAATCGTAGAGGCCGGCGAGGGCGCCCCCGGCGATCCCGAGTGCCAGGAGGTACAACGGACCGCGACGGCCGACCAGGGCGACCAGCAGCCCTGCCGCGACCGCCGTTGCGACCAGCCACGGCATCACCTTCAACTCGGGAAACATCTCGGGCTCGATGGCGCGCATCCCGATGTAATGGTTGAGCCCGTTGATGCTGTTCAGGTCATTTGGCTTGAGGCCCGTGATCTGATTGACCCAGATCCTGAGCCCCAGCCCTTCCGGGTATTGCGGGGCGATCAGTTCGATCCGCCAGAGTGGGGCGACGTACACCACGAGCAGCAGCAGCGACGCCGCCGCCACCGAGATGCGGATCGAGGGCCTCATCGGGTCCCATGCTCCTCGTGCTTCTCGCCCCCATCCTCATCCTCATGCCCGACAGCCTGGTAGCTCGGGCTGTTCCACTTGACCGGCACCGCCGAGCCCTTGGGCGACACCCGGATGTACCCCTGCATCTCCTGGTGCAGCGCCGAGCAGAAATCGGTGCAGTAGAACGGAAACACGCCCGCCCGGCTGGGTGTCCATACCAGCGTCCGCGTCTGTCCTGGCATGAGCAGCAGCTCGGCGTTATTGGCGCCCATCACCGCGAAGCCGTGGGGCACGTCCCAGTCCTGCTCCAGGTTGGTCACGTGGAAATAGACCGAGTCGCCGACCTGGATCCCTTCGATCTTGTCGGGCATGAAGTGGCTGCGGACCGTCGTCATCTTGACGTGCACCACGGTGCCCTTCCGATCCACCCTGGTGGCCTTCTCATTCTTGGCGGCGTACGGGTCCGTATTGCCCGCCAGCGAGTACATCTTGAGCTGGCGGTCCTTGATGAGCGCCGCCGGCAGCGCCTGCGCGTAGTGCGGCTCGCCGATGGTCGGGAAGTCGAGCAGCAGCTTCATCTTGTCACCGCTGATGTCGTAGAGCTGGGCCGACTGGGTCAGCTCGGGCCCGGTGGGCAGGTAGCGGTCCTTGGTGATCTTGTTGAGCGCGATCACGTACTTGCCCCACGGCTTCCGACTGTCGCCGCCGGGTATCATCAGGTGGCCGATCGAGTAATACGCCGGCGCGCGGTCGAGCACCGTGAAGTCCTTGAGGCTCCACTTCACGATCTCGGAGGAGAGGAACATCGAGGTGTAGGCGTAGCCCTTGTCGTCGAACTCGGTGTGCAACGGGCCGAGGCCAGGGTTCTGCACCTCGCCGGCCATGGTGGCTTCGTACTTGAGCACCGGAATCCCGTGATCCTCACCGTCGAACGCCTTGTCGGCGATCGCCTTCTGCATCTTCGAGAAGCTGTGCACCGGGATGACCGCGGCCAGCTTGCCGCCGGCCACGATGTACTCGCCGGTCGGGTCCACGTCCACGCCATGCGGGCTCTTGGGCGTCGGCAGGTAGTACGCCAGGCCCGGGCAGGCGGCCGGGGTCAGCATCCTGACACTGGTGCCCCAATCGGTCCGCGCGATGCCGTCGTCACCGATCAGGTTGTGGGCGTAGCGGGCGGGCTCGGTGGTCGCCTTGCCCTGGGCCACACACTGCTCGGCCTGCTTCCAGTTGATTGCCGCGATGTAGTCCTTGTCCTTCTGCGAGGCGTTCACCTCGAGCTTGGTGTTGGCCTGCTCGCTGTTGTAGCTGGTGTAGAATGACCAGCCGTGGGACGGCCCCTTCCCCGCGTGCGCCAGGTCGTAGTCGAAAGGCGGCAGGCGGATCTGGAACGCGATGGCCATGTGGCCGGTGGCGCTGTCCACCTTCACGAAGCTCAGCACGCCGCTGAACGCCTCCTTGTAGTCCTCGATCGACACGTCTCGCTGCGGCGCCGGCACGCTGAACCGCGTGCCCCCTACCACGTACTCGCTGTTCTCGGTGATGAACGGGGAGGAGTGGTTGCCGCCGGCGTTCGGAATCTCGAGGATCTCCTCGGTCTCGAACCGGGTCAGGTCGAGCCGGGCGATCCGGGGTGTGTTGGTCCCGTTGATGAAGAGCCACCGCCCGTCCGGCACGCCGGCGGTCTGGGAGAGTTGCGGGTGGTGCGCGTCGTCCCACGGCACGAAGCCGTAGCTGGTCGCCATCATCGCCTTGGTCTGCTCGCTGTACCCCCACCCGTTCTCGGGGCTCTGGGAGAAGACCGGGATGTGCCTGAGCATCCGGCCCGACGGAAGGCCGTAGACGCCGACCTGGCCGTCGAACCCTCCGGACAGGAACGCATAGAACTCGTCATACGTCCCGGGCGCAACGTAGACACGCTGGGCGGCGTCCGCGGTGTCTCCCACCTGGGGGGATTTCGCCCCGCTGCAGCTCACGTTGACGATGGCAACGGCCGCCAGCACTGCTCCGGCAACCGCCCGGCTCGAGATCCAGATCCTCCGCGACATGGCACTCCCTCCGATGGTGGCGTGACGCCGGGGCACTCGTGCGCCTCGGTGCCGACAACGTATCCGGCCGTCTTGGTAGCCCACATGAACCGATCATGAGGGTTTCTTCAGGGAGACGACGGTGCGTGGGCTGGTGCGGGGCCGCCGGGTTACCGCTTGAGCGCCGGCGGGTTCTTCCCAGTCAGAGCGGTATGGTCATCACCGCGCACGGCGCCATGTGCAGCAGCCGCCGCGCGTTGCTTCCCGCCTCGAGAATGCCCGGTGGGCCCCCGCGGTGGCAGCCGATGACAAGCACCTCGGGTTTCCCATGGTCCAGCGCACCGAGCACACAGGAGACCACGTCGCCGCGGCGGACCAGGAAGTCCGTCAGGGTCAGGCCGCTCTTGCCCACGATCTCCCGCGCCTTGCCCTCGAGCGACGCGGTGCGCGCCACCGGAATCGTCGCCGCAAGATGACTGGGCTCGTCGGCCGGGGCTTGCTCGACGGTGATGATCCGGAGCTTCGCGCTGATCTTGCGCGCGAAATCGCAGGCTTGCCGCAGGACGATCATCCCCCGCTCGGTGCCGTCCAGCCCCACCAACAGGCTTCCGATATCGCCGTCGGCGGAGGGGACGAAGAGACACGGCAGCCGGCTGCGCCGCGCCACCGCGTCAACCGTGTCGCCGACGAGCAGGCGCGCGCTCTGGGTCCGCCGTTTCCTGCCGAGGACGATCAGATCAACCGCGGCCTGCTCGGCGTACCGGCAGATCTCGATTCCGGGGATGCCGAAGCCGATCTCGAAATCCACCGGCGGCACCGCGTTCCGCATCTGGAGATCGGGGGCCAGCCATCGCTGGAGCCGGACGATCTCCCGGGTCTCGACATCCTCCCCGGGCGGTCCACCTCCCGCCATGGCGCTCGTTCGGCTCGAAACCGCGTTGCTCATGATGGCGCGCAGGACGGTGACGCGCGCCGAGGCCCGCGTGGCCAGCGAGAGCGC
>CAYYXP010000145.1:0-6272 GCA_964475685.1 uncultured Gemmatimonadaceae bacterium
TGGGGGTTCCCGGAGCTACGCCTGCGCGCCCTCGGGCGTGATCTGGAGCTCACCCTCCCACCGCGCCATGACGGCGGTGGCGAGGCAGTTCCCCACCAGGTTCACCATCGTCCGCGCCATGTCCATCAGTTCGTCCACGCCGAGAATCACGGCGACGCCCTCGAGCGGGAGCCCGAATGCTGTCAGCGTCCCCGACAGCACGACCAGCGACGCGCGAGGCACCGCGGCGATCCCCTTGCTGGTGATGAGCAGCGTCAGCATCATCAGCAGCTGCTGTCCCACCGTGAGGTCCACTCCCGCCGCCTGCGCCACGAAGATCGAGGCCACGCCCAGGTAAAGCGTGGATCCGTCCAGGTTGAACGAGTACCCGGTCGGCATGACGAAGGCGACGATCCGTCGGGGCACGCCGAACTCCGTCATCCGCTGCATCGCCAGCGGGAGCGCGGCGTCCGACGACGTGGTCGTGAACGCGATGATCGCCGGGTCCTTGACCGCCTGGATGAACCGCCGGAGGGGAATCCGCGCGAGAAGCGCGACGGGGAGGAGCGCCACGAGCGCGAAGACGATCAGCGCACCGTAGAGCGTTCCCACCAGCATCCCCAGATTCTTGAGGACCTGGATCCCGCTGTGGCTCACCGTCACCGCCATGGCCGCCCCGATGCCGATCGGCGCGAACTTCATCACGATGCCGACGAACTTGAACATCGTTTCGGCCAGCCCCTCGCAGAACCCGCGCATCGCCTCCTTCGGCTTGCCGCGGACCTGGGTGAGCGCGATGGCGAAGAGCGTGGCCCAGAAGACCACCTGGAGCACCTCGTTGTCCGCGGCCGCCTCGAAGAAGCTCCTGGGGACGATGTGCTCGAGGAAGCCGCTGATCGTCGTGGGGGCCGGCTTGGGGATCGCGGCGTTGGGGTCGGGGGCCGGGAGGATCACGCCCACGCCCGGGCGGGTGATGTTCACCGCCACCAGGCCGATCGCCAGCGCCACGGTGGTCATGAGCCAGAAATAGCCGATCGACTTGACGGCGAGCCGGCCGATGCGCTTGAGGTCGTCGCCGTGGCCCGCGATGCCGATCACCAGGGTGCCGAAGATGATCGGGACCACCACCGACTTGATCATCCGGAGGAAGACCGTCGAGAGCGGCTTGAGCTCGAGTGCCGCGGCCGGGGCCAGCCATCCGAAGAGGATGCCGGCGGCCATTCCGATGAAGATCCAGTAGGTGAGAGAGAGGCCGCGGAGGAACCGCAACATCAGCGACCCACGAGCGCGCCCGCCTTGGCCTCGATGCCGGCCAGGAGTGACGCATGGGAGGCGGCGAACTTGGCGACGCCGTCGACCTCGAGCTCGCGGGTGATCGCGGGGACATCGATCCCGCACTCCGCCGCCGCCGCGAGCAGTCCCGCCGCCTGCGCCATCCCCTCGCGGATGCGCACGGCCGGCCGCCCGTGGTCGCGGTAGGCGGCGAAGGTCTCGGGAGGCAGCGTGTTCACGGTGCGGGGGGCCACCAGGGCCTCGACGTAATGCACGTCCGGGTAGCGGGGATCCTTGGTGCTGGTGGATGCCCAGAGCGGCCGCTGCGGCCTGGCGTCGGCCTTGGCGAGGCGGTCCCACCGCGGCGTGCTGAGCGACCATTCGAAGAGCCGGTACGCGGTGCAGGCGTTGGCGATGGCGATCTTTCCGCACAGGCCCCGCGGGTCGCCCTGCGCATCGAGCAACGGATCGACCTTCCCGTCCACCCGGCTCACGAAGAAGCTCGCCACCGACGCCACCTGCCGGAGCGGGAGTTTCCGGCCGAGCCGCTGGTCCATTCCTTCGAGGAAGGCGTCGATCACTTCGGCGTAGCGCTCGACCGAGAACAACAGCGTGACGTTGACGCTGATGCCGGCGGCGATGCAGTGGGTGATCGCCGGCAGGCCGGCCCGCGTGCCGGGGATCTTGATCATGGCGTTGGGGCGATCGACCGCGCGCCAGAGCCGCTCGGCCTCGCGGATGGTGCCGGCGGTGTCATTTGCCAGCGCCGGAGATACCTCAAGCGACACCAGCCCGTCGCCCCCGGTGCTCGACTCGTAAACCGGCGTGAAACGGTCGCAGGCGGCACGCACATCGGCCACGGCCAGCGCCTCGAAGATCTCTTCCGCGTTCCGGCCCTGATCGGTGAGGGTGCGGATATCGTCGTCGTAGAGGCGGCTGCCGGCGATCGCCTTCTCGAAGATGGTCGGGTTGGAGGTCATTCCCCGGAGGCCGTCTTCCCGGATGAGCCGGTCGAGCTCGCCGGACGCCAGGAGGTCGCGGGTGATGAAATCATACCAGGGGCTCTGGCCCAGCTCACCGAGCCGGACAAGCGGGTTGGAAATCACGCGCTTCTCTCGGCCAGCAGCCGGCGCACCACGGAGGCGGCGCGCTCAGCGGTGAAGTTGAATTCCTGGAAGAGGCGGTCGCCGGTGGCCGAGGCGCCGAAGCCGGTCATCGCCACCATGGCGCCGTCATCGGTGATCCAGCGCTCCCAGCCGAAGCCGGAACCGGCTTCGATGCCGACCCGCGCCCGCACCGACGACGGCAGGACGCTCTCACGGTACGCCTCGGGCTGCGCCGCGAAGAGCTCCCAAGACGGCATCGAGACCACCCGCACGCGGACCCGGTCGGCCGCGAGCGCCCGCGCCGCGCCGAGGGCGACGTGGACCTCGCTCCCGGTGGCGATGAGGATCGCCTGGGGGTTCCCGCCCGGCGAATCGAGCAGCACGTACGCCCCGCGGGCGACGCCATCCGCGGCCGCGAGCGCCGTGCGATCGAGCACGGGCAGCTTCTGCCGGCTGAGCGCCAGGACCGTCGGCCCATCGGTGCGCCGCATCGCCGCTCGCCAGGCTTCGATGGTCTCGGCGGCGTCGGCGGGGCGCAGCACCACCATGTTCGGGATCGAGCGGAGCATCGCGAGGTGCTCGATCGGCTGGTGGGTGGGGCCGTCCTCGCCGAGGCCGATCGAATCGTGGGTACCGATGTAGATCACCGGCAGCTTCATGATCGCGGCGAGCCGGATGGACGGCTTCATGTAGTCGGTGAAGACCAGGAAGGTGCTGCCGAATCCGCGCAGGCCGCCGTGCGCGGCAATGCCGTTGAGGCAGGCGGCCATGCCGTGTTCCCGGACGCCCCAGTGGAAGATCCGGCCGCTCGTGGCCGGCCCGAAGGTGCCGCCCTGCGCGAGTGTCGTTCCCGTGCTGCCGCCGAGATCGGCGGAGCCGCCGACGAGATTGGGGACGGACGCGGCAATCGCCTTGAGGGCGAGTCCCGATGCCTGCCGGGTCGCCACCGATCCGCTCGCCGGCGCGGCGGCCGACAATTCCCGGTCCCACCCCTCGGGCAGCCGGCCGCTCCACCATTGCTCCAGCTCGGCGGCGAGGTCGGGATGGGCGGAGGCGTAGAGCGCGAAACGCGCGCGCCAGTCGGCCTCGAGCGCCGCGCCCCGGCCCGCCACTTCGCGCCAATGCGCCAGCGCGTCGTCGGGGACGAAGAACTTCGGCTCGTCCGGCCACCCCATGATCCGCTTGGTCTGCCGGACCTCCTCGGCGCCCAGCGGAGCACCGTGGGCCTCGGCGCTGTCGCGCTTCGTCGGGGCCGGGTCGGCGATGTGGGTCCGGAGCACCACCAGCGTCGGCCGGCCCGTCTCGTGACAGGCGGTGTCGAGCGCCGCGGCGATGCCGTCGAGGTCGTTGCCGTTGCCCACGCGGACGACATGCCACCCGTATGCCTCGAAGCGGCTCTGCACGTCTTCGGAGAAGGTGAGCGCGGTGTCGCCGTCGATGGTGATGTGATTGTCGTCGTAGACCAGGGTGAGCTTGGCGAGGCGGAGATGGCCGGCGAGGGAGGCGACCTCGCTCCCGACCCCCTCCATCAGGTCGCCGTCGCTCACGAAGGCCCAGGTGCGGTGGTCCACGATGCGGTGGCCCGGCCGGTTGAACCGGTCGGCCAGCAGCCGCTCGGCGATGGCCATTCCCACCGCATTGCCGACACCCTGGCCCAGTGGCCCCGTCGTCGTCTCCACCCCGGGGGTGTGGCCCCGCTCCGGATGACCCGGTGTCTTCGACCCCCACTGCCGGAACGCCTTGATGTCGTCGAGCGAGAGGTCGTAGCCGGTCAGGTAGAGCAGTGCGTAGAGCAGCATCGACGCATGCCCGCAGGAGAGAACGAAGCGGTCGCGGTCGGGCCACTCGGGGTTGTTCGGGTGGTGGCGCAGGTACCGGTGCCAGAGGACGTACGCCGCCGGCGCCAGGGCCATGGGAGTACCCGGATGGCCCGACTGCGCCGCCTCGACCGCGTCCATTGCGAGCGCACGGATCGAGTTGATGCTGCGCCAATCGAGCTGGTCGGGTGAGGCCTGGGGTGTCTGGGTCGTGGTAGTGTCGTCCGGACGCCGGGGTCGGGTGCGAATGCTCTCTGCCGTCAGACGGAACTCCTTGTCGAGCGCCGGAACCGCACCCCGCAGGAACTGGAAGAAATTCGCGTCGGGAAGATAACCGGACAGGCGAGCCGGGAGGAACTGCCGGCACCTTCACGCGACACGCGCCGGCTCCTGTCGCCGCTTCCGGGACCCGCCTACCTTGAAGTGGACCTTATGACGTCAATCGCGCGCGCCGCCGCGGCCCCCGCTCCTCGCACCTACGAGATTCACGAGGTGGCCGAGCTCACCGGCCTTGCCGCCGCCCGCCTCCGGGCGTGGGAGCGCCGATACGAAGTGGTGCGTCCCCGCCGAATGGCGAACGGCTACCGGGTGTACAGCGGCGATCAGGTGGCGCTGTTGCGCGCCATTGCCCGGTTGATCGGTGATGGCGAGCGCATCGGAGACCTGGCAGGGCGCCCGCGGGAAGAGGTGCTCGCGCGGGCCCGATCCCGGAAGCCCGATGGCTCGCCGTACGGCGCCCTTCTCGAGGCCATCCGGGAGCTCGATCGGGACCGGCTGGAAACCCAGGTTGCCGAGCAGCTCGTTCTCCGCGGCCTCCGGGGCTTCGCGATGGAGGTGGCGCTGCCGCTGGCCCACAGTATCGGCGAGTCGTGGGCAGCGGGGGAGCTTCCGATCGCCGCCGAGCACATGGCCAGCGAAGTGATCGTGCACGCCCTCAAGGGCGGGCTCCGGCTTCCCCGTGGAGAGGGACCTCTGCTTCTCGCCGCGTGCATCGCCGGGGAGCGCCACGAGTGGGGCTTCCTCTGCACCCTCGCCGCGGCGCAGGAGAGGGGGTGGCGCATTCACTATCTCGGCGCCGACCTGCCGGCGGACCAGATCGCGGCGGCCGCATGGAAACTTTCCCCGCGCGCCGTGGCGCTCAGCGCGAGCAATCCCGCGACGGTTCGCGCACACCTCCCGTCCCTCGCCGCGCTTCCGGGGAAGCTTCCGCCCGGCACGCTGGCGGTGATCGGGGGCGCGGGAGTGGATTCGCACTCGATTCGTCTTCGAAATGGCGGATACAAGATGGGTCTGGATGTGTTCACGAGGGAAATCGATTGAATGGTGGGAATGGTGGGAAGGAGGCTGCCGTGACGTTCGATCCGCCTGAGGACGAAGAGACCCAGGGTCGCTGGAAGAGGCACCGCGACGAGAAGCCCGCCTCGAAGGGCTGGAAGATCCTGCTCATCGTGATCGGGGCCCTTCTCGTGATGGGCGCCGCGGTGGTTGTCTTCGCCGGGCGTCCCATCGCCTTCGCGATCGTGAAGCGGCAGACTGCGAAAAAGTTCCCTGAAATTCGTTGGGTGGATGGCGCTACCCTCATCCGATGGCGCTCCGACAGCACCCGGCCGCCGCCGGTCATTCTCGATGCCCGCACCGAAACCGAATACTCCGTGAGCCATCTGGCCGATGCGGCCCGGATTGACCCCTACCGCCCCCTTCTCCGTCCGCTCAAGGGCCTCCCGCTCGACGTGCCGATCTTGGTGTACGCGTCCGTTGGGTACCGTAGCGCCCGCGTCGCCCACTGGTTGGGGGCACGGGGCTACACAGACGTCCAGAATCTCGATGGCGGGATCTTTCGGTGGGCCAACGAGGGGCGGCCGGTCTTCAGGCAGGGGGCTCCGACGACGGAGGTTCACCCCTACCAGCCCCGCTGGGGGATGATGCTCGAATCGCGTCATCGGCTGGTGGCGCCGGCGCTCGAAAAGCGCTCCGCGGCCCCGTGAGGTCGGGGGAGTCATCGCCCTCCGCCTCGCTGCTGCTGTTCCAGATGTCCGCTGTGAGCTTCCACGAGCCATCGGCTTGCCGTTTCAGGCACATGACATACTTGCCCCAATCG
>CAYYXP010000146.1:0-13175 GCA_964475685.1 uncultured Gemmatimonadaceae bacterium
GCGAGCCGGTGTGCCCGGTGTACGCGGCCTATCACACCCCCGACGGGCTCAATGGGCAGGTGTACAACCGCTGCGTGGGCACCCGCTACTGCGCCAACAACTGTCCCTATAAGGTGCGGTACTTCAACTGGTACAAGTACAACGAGATGGCCTGGCCGGAGCCGCTCAACCTGCAGCTCAACCCCGACGTGACGGTGCGGGCGCGCGGGGTGATGGAGAAGTGCACGTTCTGCATCCAGCGCATCCGCGGAGCCCAGAACCAGGCGCGGCTGGAAGACCGGCCGATTGTCGACGGGGAGTTCACCACCGCCTGCGCCCAGGCCTGCCCCTCCGGCGCGATCGTCTTCGGCGACGTCAATGACCCGAAGAGCCGGGTGGTGGAGGCCAAGCGGGATCCGCGCGGCTATCACGTGCTCGGGGAGCTCAACGTGCGGCCGGCGGTCACCTACCTCGCCAAGGTCCTCCATCCGGTGGAGGGGTGACGATGGCCGTCGTCACCCACCCGTCCGGGGCGCACGCGCTGGAGATCACCCAGACCCACGCCGACGTCACCCGTGATGTCGTCGCGACGCTGGACCGCCCGAGCCGCGGGTACCTGCTGCTGCTCTTCTCTGCGGTGGCGCTCTTCCTCGTCGGGCTCCTCACCTTCGGCGTTCTGGTCAAGGACGGACTCGGCCACGCCGGCTACAACCCGCCGGTCTTCTGGAGCGTCTACATCACCACCTTCGTGTTCTGGATCGGCATCGGACACGCGGGAACGCTGGTCTCGGCCATTCTCTTTCTGTTCCGCTCGCCGTGGCGCACGGCGGTGTATCGCTCCACCGAGGCGATGACGGTGTTCGCGGTCATGACGGCGGGGCTGTTCCCGATCATCCACATCGGCCGCCAGTGGATCTTCTACTGGCTGCTCCCCTATCCGAACCAGCGGTACCTCTGGCCCAACTTCAAGTCGCCGCTGATCTGGGACGTGTTCGCCATCTCCACCTACCTCACGGTGTCCACCACCTTCCTCGTGTTCGGACTCATTCCCGACGTCGCGGCGGTGCGCGACAAGGTGACCGGATGGCGAAAGGCGGTGTACCGGTTCGCGTCGGTGGGCTGGCAGGGCACCGACAACCAGTGGCGGCACTACTCCCGCGCCTATCTCTATCTGGCTGCCCTGGCCACGCCGCTGGTGCTCTCGGTGCACTCGGTGGTGTCGTGGGACTTCGCGGTCTCCGTGGTGCCCGGGTGGCACGGGACGATCTTCGCGCCCTACTTCGTCGCCGGCGCCATCTATTCGGGTCTCGGCATGGTGCTCACCCTGATCATCCCGCTCCGGCGGGCGCTCAGGGTCGAGCACATGATCACCGCATACCACTTCGACAACCTGGCCAAGTTGGCGCTCCTCACCGGGACGATCCTCTTCTACGCCTACGCCATGGAATACTTCGTGGCCTGGTACAGCGGGAACACCTTCGAGCAGACCACGTTCTACCGCCGCGCCTTCGGGCCAATGTGGTGGGCCGGGTGGACGATGATCATCTGCAACGCCTTCGTGTCGCAGCTGCTGTGGTTCAGGAAGATCCGGACCAACCTCACGGCGCTCTTCGTCATCTCGATCTTCATCAACATCGGGATGTGGTTCGAGCGCTACGTGATCATCGTCTCCTCGCTGAGCAACGACTACCTCCCCTGGGCGTGGGATCAGCTCAACCCCACCTGGGCCGACTGGGGAATCCTGGCGGGGTCGTTCGGCTGGTTCGGGATGTGGTTCCTGCTCTTCGCCAAGAACTTCCCGATCGTCGCGATCCAGGAGATCAAGGAGATGATCCCGATGCCGCGGATGCGGGGAGGCCCCCATTGATGGCCCTCGCCCGCAAGACCCGGAAGGTGGCGGGGGTGCTCGCCTCATTCGAGCACGTGGACGCCGCGGCCGACGCCATTCGCGCGCTCCGGGCCAAGGGACATCGCGACCTTGTGGTCTACTCCGCCGCACCCAACCACGAAATCGAAGAGGCGCTCGATCACGGCGTGAGCCCGGTGCGCCTGTTCACCCTGATCGGCGGGCTCACCGGCTGCGCCGCGGGCTTCGGGATGACGATCTGGATGGCGTACGACTGGCCCACGCTGGTGGGCGGCAAGCCGATCGCCTCGATTCCGCCCTACGTCGTGATCGGCTTCGAGCTGACGATCCTGCTGGGCGCCCTGAGCACCGTGACCGCGGTGGCGCTCTTCTCGGTGCTCCTCGGCAAGCGGGGGATCGCGTTCGATCCGCGCTTCACCGACGACCGCATCGGCATCTTCGTGCCGGCGGGCCCCGACCAGGCCGGCCCGACGGAACGCCTCCTCAAGGCGGCGGGAGCGGTGGAGGTGCGGCATGAGGTGGCGTAAGCCTTCGCTCGCGCTCCTGCTGCTCCTCGCGGGGGCGTGCGACTTCTGGTACAACCGGGTGCCGTCGCCCGACCAGCTCTGGTACGCGATCCCCTGGTTCGATCACATGATCCGGTCGCGCTACATCCACCCGTACCAGACGGCCGCGGTGCCGCGCTATACGCCCGAGGGGGTCGTGCCGGTGGGCGGGGGCGAGCCCGACTGGTCGGGCGAATGGATCTCGGGCAAGACCACGACGGCCAACGCGCTCAAGAACCCCTACACGGCCGGGGGCAGCGGCGGGTCGTGGAACCCCGGGCCCGACGTCGCCCGGATTCCCCGCGACATCGACGCGGCGGGCGACACTCTCTATCAGACCTTTTGCACCGTCTGCCACGGCTCGGCCGGTGACGCCAACGGGCCGGTTTCCTTGCGCATGGGCGCGCAGTCGCTCCTCACCCCGCGGGCGCGCGCCTACACCGATGGCTACCTCTACGGCATCATCCGCTACGGGCGCGCGGTCATGCCCCCCTACGGCGACAAGGTCTACCTCCCCTTCGACCGGTGGGCGATCGTGAATCACGTGCGCAAGCTGCAGGCGCAATCGCCGGCACCGCAGGAGCCGCCGGCGGCCGCGGTGGGCATCCCCCCCGGGCCGAGCATGGTGGGCTCCACCGGAGTCCGGCCGAAATGACCCCGACCGTTCACGACCGTCTGGTTCAGCGCTCGGTTGGCGGGCGCTATCCGCTCTTCCTCGGTGTCGGCAGTGGCCTTGCCATCCTCGGCGCCATCCTGTTCTACCGGGCACTGGCCGCCGGCGAGGGCGAGCGCGCCTGGCAGTTGTTCCACGTCAACTGGCTCTACTTCACCGGCCTCGCCGGCGGCAGCGTCGCCTTCGTCGCGGTGCAGAAGATCACCAACGCCAAGTGGTCGGGGATGATCGTGCGCTTCGCCGCGGCGAGCGTCGCCTTCCTGCCGGTCTCGCTGCTCGCCCTGGTGCTGATCTTCACCATCGGCTATCCGGCGGTGTACGGACCGATGAACTCCGTGCTGCACGAGCTGCAGCACTCGAAGGCGGTCTGGCTCTCGCACCACTTCATGTTCTCCCGGCTGCTCATCGGCCTGCTCGCGCTCACGGCCGCCGGGTGGGCGCTCGTCCGCGCCGATCTCGTCCCCGATCTCTTCGCGACCCGCGACGCGGCAGGCTCCGGCCGGCGGCCGCTCTACGAGCGGTGGAGCCGTGACTACGACGGCACGCCGGCCGCGGCGGACCGACAGTACACCCGCATCCGGCACCTCGCCCCGATGTACGCCGTGACCTACGCCATCGTCTTCACGCTGGTGGCGTTCGACGGCATCATGGCGCTCCAGCCGCACTGGTTCTCGAACCTGCTCGGCGGCTTCTACTTCATGGGGTCGTTCCTCGGCGCGCACATGCTGCTCGCCCTGATGACCATCTACGGCGCCGGACATCTCGGCGTCGCCGACCTCGTGAGCCCGAAGCAGCGGCACGACCTCGGCAAGCTCTGTTTCGGCTTCACCGTCTTCTGGACCTACCTCATGTGGGCCCAGTTCCTGGTGATCTGGTACGGCAACCTTCCGGAGGAAACCGGCTTCGTCTTCGCGCGGCTCTGGGGCCACTGGCTGCCGGTGGGCAGGGTGGTGTTCGTGGGGATGTTCCTGGTGCCCTTCTTCGGCCTCCTGGGCGTGGCGCCCAAGAAGACCCGGGTGACGCTCGGCTTCTTTGCGACGGTCAGTCTGGTGGCGCTCTGGCTCGAGCGGTACCTGCTCGTCATGCCGTCGGTCACCGCGCTGCCGGGGCCCGTTGTGGGCGGCCCCGAGATCGGCCCGACGCTCCTGTTCGCCGGGCTCTACCTGCTCTCCTACGCGGCCTTCGCGCGGGCCTTCCCGATGGTCTCACCGCGGCTGGCGGAGATCACCCTCGACCGGGAGCGGGGCCATGCGAGCGCGCTGGTGGGGGCGGAGTTCGATCACGAGGAGAGCCTGAAGGACTACGTGCAGCCGGATCTGATCGAGCGGAGGAGCAAGCCGAGGTAGGGCGCCCTACTTGCTCCTCATCTCCGCGTTCATCCGCCGGATCATCGCCCGGAGGCTGTCGGAGGGGAGATCGCCGGTGATGGCGAGCATGCGGTCGCCGAACTGCATGGCCATGGAGTGGTCGGCCTTGATGGCGTTGGCGCCCCGGACGGAATCGCCGCGGAGTTGCACCGAGTCCACGTCGCTCATCTGCCGGCGGGCCAACAGCTGCGAGACGTCCGCCGCGGAACCTTCGATGGTCCGGATCACCTGTCCCGAAGTGAGCTGCTGCGCCACCACCGTCACCGGGCGCGCGCCCTCGGCGTTCTGGACCTGCACCTGGACTATCGGCAGCCCGTCAATGTAGGAGAGCGGCTTGCCGGCTTCCGCCTCGGCGCCATCCCACGACATGGTGCGCCACATTCCGCCGAGATCGTCGCCCGAGGCGCGGGGCGGGTCCAGCTTCGAGAGCTCGACGGCAGGAACGGGATCGAGCACCGAGAGCAGCGCCTCGCGGTCACGCCGGGCCGCCCCGGAGTCGGCAATCCGAAGCGACGCGGGCCGGACCCTGGCAGGTTCCCGGGCGGGGCGCTCGTCGCGCACCGGCAGAGACGCCAGGGCTGGGGCGGGGACCCGGACGGTGTCGGCGGAGTTGGAGGCGTGCGCAGCAGGGGCGACGGGGGCGGGTGTGGTGCGGAGGAGGAGGCTGCCGCCGTAGCCGAGCCCCACGGCGAGCACGAGGCTCGCGGCCCAGCCGATGGCCTGGATGCGGCGCCGCCGCGCCGAGATCTCCTCATCGGCGCGCCGGGTGAGGCTCTCGAACGAGGGCGGGATGCTCCGGGGCGGCGCCAGCCGGGCGAGCAGGGAGGTGGTGCGATCCCGGATCGCGGCAATGCCGTCGCGGGTGGCCTGGCAGTAGGAGCAGTCGGCGAGATGGCTTTCGATCTCGACGCACTGGCTCCGGCTCAGCCCCTGGTCCAGGTAGGCGTGAAGCTCGTCTTCAGGAATGTGCCGCATCGGTCCCCGTGTCGGAATTCTGTCTGTCGTGAGCATCGATCAGCCGCCGGCGTGCCCGCGCCAGCGTCGTGCCTACCGCTCCAACCGCCAGCCCCGTCTGCCCGGCGATCTCCGGATAGCTCAGTCCCGCGTCCCACAGCAGGAGGATCTCGCGGTCACGGGGTGTGAGGGTGTTCAGCGCATCATGCACCGACGCCATCTGCTCGTCGTGTTCGACGGTGTAATCCGCGGACGGGGCCACCGTCGGCTGGGCGATCGGATCGCCTTTGAGGAGTGTCAGGTGCCGCCTCCGCCGAACCGCCGCTCGGGCCTCGTCGCGCGCGAGGTTGGCCGCCACGGCAAACACCCAGGCACGCGGCTTTTCCGGCCGATGGGAGAGGGCCCGCACGAAGACCTCCTGCGCCAGGTCCTCGGCGCGCTCCGCATCCCACACCTTGCGGTAGAGGAAGCGTACGACGGCGGTGTATGTGGTCCGGTAGAGGTGCTCCAGGTCGTCCGTCACCCATCCCCCTGAGCGGTTCCGTGCTGATGACGGCCAACTTCACCGTTGTTGCACACTTGCGGGCCCTTTCCCGGCTTCCCGGCCCGGGACTTCCGGCGACGTTTGAAAACGCAACCTGGGTGGAGCCCCTGGTTCTTCGGCGGCCACTCGAGGCAGAGGTCGGGCTTGGCGGTCCGGCCGTCGGCCCTGTGGCGCCCGTGCAGGGCGCAGGCCACCCCGTCCCCACCGAGATACCCACACGCCGAGATGACCTCGACATCAATCGAGAAATCACCCTCCCGGACGATCTTGCAGAGATACGGCGACCGGCGGGAACGCACCAGAGCCTCCAGCCGGTGCTGGCGGCGGGTGCACATGATCTCGATCTCGAGGTCGCGGCAGCAAGCCGCTTTCATCGTGTTGTCCGCTGTGCGGCACCGCGCCGTAACACAGGGGTTGGCGTCGGGCCCGGACGGTATTTCCAGCACCGGCAGCGAGCGAGGGGGAAAGGGAAGATTCCGGACGGCATTGCGGGCCCGGTCCACCACCACGAAACGGTTGCCGCCCAGCTGGAGCGGCTGCTCCTCCATCCGGGGGGCACGGGGGGGTCGTCCGGCGAATCCGTGGGCCCGGCACTGGGCTTGCCCGTTCGACTCCTCGAGGTGGCGGCAGGGGACGTGGAGAGTGGCCTCGACGTAGAGATCGCCTTCGCCCTCCCACAACTCGTGAAAGGTGATGTGTTCTGTGTGTCCGAGCAGCCAGGTGGCCTCGTGGTCGAGCGACGTGATGCTGTCCTCGAATGTTCCAACCCGGAGGGTGACAGGGAGAGACCGGCACTGCGAGCCGAGCGAGCGACAGGGAGGGATCCAGGCCCTCGGCGAGGCAGGTGTCAGGGCGGGGGATCCCATGGTGGCCCTAAGCTAATTGCGCCCTCTTCCATTTGCCGCCGGGACGCATATGTTTGGGGTCTTGTGAAACGGTTCACAAAGTCGGGCAACCTTCCTGGAGGCAGAGCGGCGATGCGTGTGACTTCGATGGTGGCGGGGCTGGCGATCGTGCTGGCGGCCTGCGGCGGCGAAAAGAAGGCGGCGGATCAGGGCACGATGGCGGCCGACTCGGCAGCGGCCCCGGCGGCTGATGCGGCTGCTCCGGCGGCCGGCGGCGCAAATCACGATGTGAACATGGTGCTCAACGGCGCCAAGTACGAGTACCAGCCGGCCGAGCTGACGATCAAGGCGGGCGACCAGATCACCTTCCACAACAAGTCGGGCGGCCCGCACAACGTGTCGTTCTGGGGCGACAGCATCCCATCGGGCGGCGATGCCGTGCTGAAGTCGGCGATGCCCGACCAGATGGCTCCGATGGAAGGCCCGCTTCTCACCGAGGTGGACGGCCAGTACGTCGTCTCCTTCGCCGGCGCTCCGGCGGGCGACTACAAGTACTACTGCCTCCCGCACCTCGCGCTCGGGATGCGCGCGAAGGTTACGGTTCAGTAGGCGCCGGCGGCTATCAGCTATCGGCTATCGGTCCATTCGAAAGCCAACGGCCCTCCGGAAACCTTTCCGGGGGCCGTTTCACTTTCGCCTAAAGCTGATAGCCGATAGCTGTCAGCTATTAGCCCTTACCCATCAGTCCCCAACCCACCACCGCTCCCACCACCGCCCCCGCCACCGCATCCACCCCGTAGTGCATCTGGCAGTACACCACGCCGATGGTGAGCAACGCGGTCGGCACCACCAGGCCGAGTCCGACGGCCCTGCTGCCCCGGAATGCCGCGACGGTTGCGGCGACGGCGGCCGCTACATGCGAGCTCGGAAAAGCCGCGCCGTAGGAGCTGGCTGCGGCGAGCGTGGAGTAGACGAGGCGCGCGGGGCCGTTGTCGGTGAACCAGGGATCGGGGCGGGCGAAGGTGTAATAGGGCCCGGCCACCGGGAAGAAGAGGAAGCAGAGATAGCAGACGACGAAGGTCGCCATCACCGCGAAGACGAAGTGGCGCGCCTGGTCGGTCTGTCCGCGCCGGAGGAAGACGAACGCCGGCACCGACACGATGAGATAGTAGGAGAAGTACGCGCCGTGCAGCACCGTGGACCAGAACCGGCTCGGCATCGCCTGCCACCACTCCCGGCTCACCTGCGCGCCGAACAGCGCCATCTCCCATTGCTGAACCATTCCATCGTGCACCGGAGCGCTGCGTCCGTTGAGGATGCCGATCTCGCTGTAGAGCCCCAGGAGCAGGAGAAGCGGATAGATCTCGCCGAGCACCCGTCCCGCGGGCCCCGGCGGCCGGCGGCGAATCAGGAAGAGCAGGAGCAGGAAGAGGCCGTGCGCCGGGAGGAGCCACCAGGCGGCCGGCTCTCGCGGCGCGCGCAGGACAGCGACGATGGTGACGACCGAGAGGTAGGCGATCAGGAGGCGGTCCACCGGCAGGAGCCGGCCGAGCAGCGAGCCACTGCCCGCGCGGCCGGCGTCCACGGCTAGACCCATCCCGCGTTCCGGTACCAGTTCCAGGTATCGGCGAGGCCGGCTGTGAGATCGCGCTGGGCGCTCCAGCCGGTGTCGCGGGTGAGCGGCGCGGGATCGCCGGTCCAGGCCTCCTGGAAGAACTCGTTGGCCTTGTCGGTGGTGAGGATCGTCGCGCGGCGAGAGAGGCGCGCCACCGTCTCGGTGACGGCGAGGATCCCGCGCCCGACCGGGTGCGGGACCTTGATGACCGTCACCTGACGCCCCATGGCCTTGGCCACGCTCCGCACGAACTCGGTGCTGGTGAAGATGTCCGGATGGGTGCCGCAGTAGGTGCGGCGCACGGTGTCGGGCGAGAGCCCGGCGGCGATGAGGGCGTCGGCCAGGTCGGCGCCGTGGATGGCGGTGAGCTCCTGGGTGCCGTCCCCGAACACCGGCGCGATGCCGAACCGCGCCATGCGGAACACCTTCAGGACCTCACGGTCGCGCGGGCCGTAAACCATCGGCGGCCGGATGATGGTCCACGGGAGCGTGCCCGTCTTCACCATCTCTTCGGCCGCGAGCTTGCTGCGGCCGTAGGCCGTCACCGGGCGTGGCGGCTCGTGGCCCTGGAGCGGCTGTCCCCTCGGCGAAGGGCCGCCCGCCGCCATGGACGACACGAGCACGAACCTCGGGCCGCCGGTCGCCTGCGCCGCCTCCACGATGTTCCTCGTTCCCTCGAGGTTGGACACCATGAACGCAGCCTCGCTCAGCGCCGTATTCGCCGCCGCCACGTGATAGACCACATCTTGTCCCTCGACCGCCTTCCGCACCGCGTCGGTGTCGGCGAGATCCCCGGCGATGATGCGGACGCCCAGCGGGGCGAGGGCCTCGGCCTTCTTCGCCGATCGGGCCAACACGGTGACCGTGTCCCCCCGCTTGCGCAGCGCCTCGGCGAGGTGGCTGCCGATGAACCCGGTACCGCCGGTGACCAGCGCCTTCATATCGGCCGGTCGTAGAGGCGGTAGGTCTTGTAGACGCGGAAGGTCATCTTCTCGAGGCCCGCGTTCATGGCGGGGTTGTCCTCCAGGATCCACCCGGCTTCGCCCCAGGTGATGCCCATCGCGCCGCAGTGGGTCCAGATCCAGTGGTACAGCATCGCGTCCACGCCCTTTCCCTGGAACTCGGGAAGGATGCCGAGCAGGAGAATGCGGGCGCGACGAATCTTCCCGGTCTTGAGGGTCCAGAGAAGCCGGGGCAGGACCGGGAGCAGATGCCCGCCGCGGTTGCCCCTGAACACCTGGTTGAGGTCGGGGAGCACGATGCCGAAGCCGATGACCTTTCCGTCCTTCTCCGCAAAGGGGACGATGTCCGGGATGACCACCGGCTTGAACTGCTCGGCGAGGTGGTCGATCTCGTGCTCGGTCATCGGGAGGAAGCCCCAGTTCTTCTGCCAGGCGGTGTTGTAGAGCTGCTTGATCCGCTCCACGTCACCCCTGAAATCCTTCATGTTGAGCGGGCGGAGGGTGATGCCCTGCCGCTGCCGGATCAGCTCGGTGCCGCGGGCGAGGCGCTCGGGGACCGGGACGTACGCCTCCTCACTGCCACCCTCATACACCAGAAGGTCCTTGGCCTTGGCGAATCCGGCCCGCTCGAGCAGGGTGATGTAGTAGCGGGGATTGTGCGGCATCATGAGGGTGGGCGGCGTCTCGAAGCCGTCCACCAGGAGCCCGCACTCGTCATTGGTCGAGAACGACGCCGGCCCCCGGAGCACGTCGTGTCCCCGCGCGCGGCACCAAGCCGATGCAGCCTCGAGCAAAGCGCCGGCCACCGCCTGGTCGTCTACCGACTCGAAGAAGCCGAAGAAGCCGACCTTGTCGCCGTGGGTCTCGTTGTGCAGCCGGTTGCTGATGGCGGCGATCCGGCCCACCACCTCCCCGCCGCGCTCGGCGAGGAAATATTCGGCCTCGGCGTGCTCGAAGAAGGGGTTCTTGCTGCGGGAGAGGAGAAGCCCGACGTCCCTACGCAACGGCGGGACCCAGAGAGGGTCCCGCGCGTGGAGTCGATAGGGGAGGTCAACGAATCGTTTGAGATCTCGCCTGTCGCGCACTTCCCTGATGCGGGGAGGCCCGCTCAGATGACCCCCAGCTCCCGCCCGATGCGGCCGAACTGCTCGACCGCGAAGTCGATCTGGTCGAAGGTGTGCGTCGCCATGAGGCTGGTGCGGAGGCGGCATTGCGACGCCGGCACCGCCGGCGGCGCCACCGGATTGGTGAAGACCCCCGCGTCGAAGAGACGGCGCCACATGATGAGGGTCTTCTCCAGCGGCCCGATGAGAACCGGGACGATCGGGGTCTCGGTGGGGCCGATGTCGAAGCCGAGGCTCCGGAAGCCCTCCTGCAGCCGGCGGGTGTTGGCCCAGAGAAGGTCGCGACGCTGCGGCTCGCTCTGGAGTACCTCGAGCGCGGCGATGACGCCGGCGGTGTTGGCCGGCGGAAGCGACGCGGTGAAGATGAGCGGACGGCTATGGTGCTTGAGGTAGTGGATGACGTTCTCGCTGGCCGCCACGAAGCCGCCGATGGAGGCGAGCGACTTGGAGAAGGTGCCCGCGATGATGTCCACCTCATCGGTGAGGCCGAAGTGCGCCGCGGTGCCGTCGCCGTTGGGCCCCAGCACGCCGAGGGCGTGGGCGTCATCGAGGGCGAGGGCGGAGCCGAACTTGCGGGCGATCCGCGCCAGGCCCGGTACGTCGGCGATGTTGCCTTCCATCGAGTAGACGCCGTCCACGATGATCATCGAGGCGTGGGTGCCCGCGTTCCGCTCCAGGCGCCGCTCGAGGTTGGCGAGGTCGCCGTGGTTGAAGCGCTCGGTCTCGCCGTAGGAGAGCTTGGCGCCGTCCACGATCGAGGCGTGGTCGAGCTTGTCGAGGTAGACGACTTCGCCGCGGCCGACCAGGCCGGAAATGAGTCCGAGGTTGGCCGAGTAGCCGGTGGAGAAGACGAGGCAGGCTTCCTTGCCAAGGAATTCGGCGAGGGCGCTTTCGAGCTGCTCGTGAAGGTCGAGGGTACCGTTGAGGAAGCGGCTGCCGGTGCAGCCCGAGCCGTACCGGCTCAGCGCGCGGGACGCCGCCTCGAGGACCTTGGGGTGATGGGTGAGCCCGAGGTAGTTGTTCGAGCCCAGCATGATCCGCTTCTGGCCTTCGATGACGACGACCGTGTCTTCCGATTCCGAGATCGGTTTGAAGTACGGGTACAGTCCGGCGGCCTGGATGTCTCGCGCCTTGGTGAACCCGCGGCACTTGTCGAAGAGCGCGACCTGTTGGAGCTCTTGAGTGTCCACGTTCCCTCAGAATGCTAGGGTAGGGCTAGTCCCCACATCGCCTTATGCCTGAACGGCTTAAAGTAGCGAGCCGGAACGAGTGACACAAGTTGCAGGATCGTGACCCGGGGTGTATGCGGATGAAGTCCGGAGACCGTCGCAAGGGATGCGCCGCACGGCGTCCGGGACGCGATCAGGGCGTCATTTGACATGGGGGAGCGATCGGCCGACCTTTCGACAAGCTGGTGTCCCGCTGGGGGTAACCGTGTCATCTGGGCAGCCGTTCACTCGTCGCGACTTCGTGCGGGCCTTCGGCCTGGCCGCCGCCGGATTGGCCGGTTCGGGTGGCCTGGCGGGGCCGGAACGACTCCTCGCGATGACAGGATCCGCGGCGGCCGACCCGGAGGTCCCCAACGCGGAGATCGCCCGGATCCTCAAGGAGCTGTTCGGCGACCGCCCGATCCGGAGCGGCAATCGGAGCAACATCTCTCTCGACATGCCGGCGGTGGCGGAAGACGGGCGGGTGGTGCCGGTCGTCATCGAGAGCAATCTCCCGATGACGCCGGACCGGTATGTGAAGGGGGTCCACCTCATCGTGGACTTCAACCCCGATCCCCATCTCGCCGCCTTTCACCTGACGCCCGCCCTCGGCCAGGTCTCGATCCAGACCCGCATCAAGATGAAGCGGACGACGTGGGTCCGGGCGATCCTCGAGACCAGCACCGGCGAGGTGTGGGCCGACTACGCGAGGGTCAACGTGACCCTGAACGGATGCGGTTGATGCGCGCCGGCGTGGGTGACGCCCGGATCCGGGTTCCCGACCGCATCGCCCGGGGCGACACGATCGTGGTGAACTCGATCATCTCGCACCCGATGGACACCGGCTTCTTCCGCACGGCGGAGGGGCAGCCGATCCCGGCCTGGTTCATCAGGGACGTGGTGGTGACGTACGGCGGCGAGGAGGTCGCGCGGTTCAAGTGGACGTCGGGGATCAGCCGGGACCCGGTGGTGAGCTTCATGCTCAAGGCCGACAAGGAGGCGCCGCTCACGATGGTGTGGACGGACAGCAAGGGCGCGACGTTCACCCAGACGGCGAATATCGCGTTCGCGTCGGCGTGAGCCGCGACCCGGCCTCACCTTGTCGCTCGTCCGGGCAAAGCGTACGCGAGGTCTGACCTTTTATAAGTGCTCCCACTCCCGCAAGTACTTCTCGAAGTCGTTCGGCTAGCCGCGAGCTTGGCCGCCGCGGACACCGTGGTCCACGCCCCGCTCCCGTCGCGCCTCCTGGCGCCCGGCGTCTACGCCGTCATGGGCGACGTGGGCCGCGGGTCCGAGGGCCGCCCCAACGCCGGCTTCATCGTGACGAGCGAGGGCGTCGTGGTCATCGACCCCCTGGCGAGCCCGATGGACGGGCAGCGGCTCCTCGACGCGATCCGGAAGGTGACGCCGCAGCCGATAAAATGGCTCATCCTCACCCACCACCATCCCGACCATCACTTCGGCGCGATCGTATTCAGAAAGGCGGGCACCC
>CAYYXP010000147.1:0-3106 GCA_964475685.1 uncultured Gemmatimonadaceae bacterium
CGGCTCGTCCGGCCGCGCGAGCGCCACCCCCATGGCCGCCGGCCCCGCGACCCCCATCGTCCCCAGCCCCCCCGCCGTGATGTGGGTGTGGGGGCGCGGGGAGGGAAAGAGCGTCGCCACCCACATCTGGTGCTGCCCGACGTCGGAGACGATGGTGCAGCGCCCGTCCGTCGCGGTGCCGATGGCCGCCAGAATGGCCTCGGGAGAGAGCCCGCCGCGGAAGCCGTCGGCACGCGGCCGCATGAGGCCGGCGATCTCCGCCCGCCACGCCTCGCACTCCCGGGGCGCCACCTGGGTCACGAGCGAGCGGAGGATCTCCTTCGCGTCGCCGACGAGGCCCACCGCCGCGGGAACGTTCTTTCCGATCTCGGAGGGATCGAGCTCGATGTGGATGACCTTGGCGTTGCGGGCAAACCCCGCGAGGTTGCCGGTCACCCGGTCGTCGAAGCGGAGCCCCACGCCGATGATGAGGTCGGCCTGCTGGATGGCGCGGTTGACGTGCACCTCGCCGTGCATCCCCGGCATGCCGAGATGCAGCGGATGCGATTCGGGGAAGCCGCTGATGCCGAGCAGGGTGGTGATGACGGGGATGCCGGTCCGCTCGGCCAGCGCGCGCAGCTCGTCGTAGGCGTCGGCGAGGATGACCCCGTGCCCCGCCATGATGAGCGGCCGGCTCGACGCCGCAATCAGGCGCACGGCCTCGGCGAGCGCGGACGGGTGCAGAGCCGAAACCACGGAACGGCCTTCCGTCCCTCCGTCCTTCCGTCCTTCCGTCTTCCCCGACCACTCCGCCTTCTGGTTCTGCACGTCCTTCGGCACGTCGATGAGCACCGGCCCGCGCCGCCCTTCCATCGCCACGGCGAATGCCTCGCGCACCGCTCCGGCCAGCTCCTCCACGTCCTCCACGAGGCGGCTGTGCTTGGTGATCGGCTGGGTGATGCCGATGATGTCGGTTTCCTGGAACGCGTCCCGCCCGATCATGGCGCGCGACACCTGCCCGGTGATCGCCACGACCGGCGTGCTGTCCATGTGCGCGGTCGCGAGCCCCGTCACCAGGTTGGTGGCGCCCGGCCCCGACGTGGCCACGCACACGCCCGCCCGCCCCGACGCGCGGGCGTACCCGTCGGCCGCGTGGGCCGCGGCCTGCTCGTGCCGCACCAGCACGTGGCGCAGCCCGGGGAACTCCGGCAGCGCGTGGTAGAAAGGCATGATCGCCCCGCCGGGATATCCGAACATCAGATCGACGCCCTCCTCGAGCAGGGCGCGGCAGAGGATCTGGGAGCCGGTCAGGAGTTCCGTCATCACACTCCCCAGAGGTACGTCGAATTCAGGCTGCTCGACTCGAGCTGGTCGGCGTGGTGCGCCTTGTTGAGCGCATGCACCAGCGCGCGCGCGCTCGCCTCGACAATGTCGGTGGACGCGCCGTTCCCGGACAGCGACTTGCCGTCCACCTTGGCCTGAAGGAAGACCTGGCCCACGCTGTCGCGCCCCGGCGTGAGGGAGCGGAGCTGGAGGCTGAGCACCTCGATCGGGCGGCCGAGGATCTCGCTGATGGCGGTGAAAGCCGAGGAGATGGGCCCGTCGCCGGTCCCGCGCGCGCTGCGCTCGCCGGCCCAGGGGCCAGTCATCCGGACCTCGGCGGTCGGCGAGATGCTGCCGCACACCACCCGGAGGTGGGTCAGCTGGTACTCCTCGGGCGCGTCATGGAAGCTCTCGTGCACCAGGGCGAGGAGGTCCTCGTCGAGGATCTCACGCTTGCGGTCGGCCAGGGCGCTGAACTGCCGGTACACCTCGGCAAGCTGGGTATCGCTGAGCTCGTACCCCAGCTCGCGGAAGCGCCGTTCCAGCGCGTGGCGGCCGCTGTGCTTGCCGAGGACCAGCGTGGACCGGGGGATCCCGACCATCTCCGGCCGGATGATCTCGTAGGTCAGCCCGTTCTGCAGCATGCCGTGCTGGTGGATCCCCGCCTCGTGGGCGAAGGCGTTGCGGCCGACAATCGCCTTGTTCGGCTGGGGAAAGACGCCGGTGAGGTAGGAGAGGAGTTGGCTGGTGCGGTAGATCTCGCGCGTCTCCACGTGGCAGCGGAAGGCCAGCGCCTGGCTCCGCACGTGGCTGGCCATCACGATCTCCTCCAGCGCCGCGTTCCCCGCCCGTTCCCCGATGCCGTTGACCGTGCACTCCACCTGACCCGCCCCGGCCTCGATGGCGGCCAGGGAGTTGGCCACCGCCAGGCCGAGATCGTCGTGGCAGTGCGCGCTCAGGGTGACGGTGTCGGCGCCCGGCACGCGGGCCAGGACGTCGCGGAACATCGCCGCGTACTCGCTCGGCGTGGCGTAGCCGACGGTATCGGGGAGATTGACGGTCCGGGCCCCTTCGGCGACGGCCAGCTCCGCGATGCGGCAGAGGAAGTCCGGGTCGGTGCGGCTGGCGTCCTCCGCCGAGAATTCGACGTCGTCGGTGTATTCGCGCGCCTGGCGGATGGCGGCCCGGGCGCGGTCGAGCACGTCGTCCCGGGTCGTCTTGAGCTTTTCCTGGATGTGCAGGTCGGAGGTCGAGATGAAGACATGGAGCCGGCCCCGCTCGGCCGGGCGGATCGCCTCGCCGGCCAGCTCGATGTCGCGCTGGTGGCAGCGAGCGAGCGCGGCCACCACCGGGCGCTTCAACTCCGTCGCGATCTCGCGCACGCTCCGGTAGTCCCCTTCGGAGGCCGCCGGGAACCCCGCCTCCATGACGTCCACGCCGAGCGCGTCGAGCTGCCGGGCGAGGCGAAGCTTCTCCTCGGGGGAGAGACTGTTGCCGGGGGCCTGCTCGCCGTCGCGCAGGGTGGTGTCGAAGATGACGACGTCCTTGATGGCCATACGAGTGATCGAATCCGCGTCAGGGTGGACAAGAAAAAAGGCGCCGCGGTCTGGGGGACCGCGGCGCCCGGTGCATTCGTTGGAGAAGTTCCTGCTATCTCACGTTGCTCGATTCGGCACGCCGCGGTCCTGGCTCACCAAGGAGGGGGAGCAGGAGGCTGAGAAGGACGAGGACGAGCGCGAGGGTGCCGGGCATCTGGGGAGCCTACCGACCGGCCTCTGGTCTGTCAAGAGGCCGGGCCACCTTG
>CAYYXP010000148.1:0-10964 GCA_964475685.1 uncultured Gemmatimonadaceae bacterium
TGAAAGACGTCTCGCCGGCGGACCCGGAGAGCCCGCGCCTCCATCTGACGCACCGGCGTTCCGGAAGACCAGGCGGCGCCGATCAGCGAGCCGATGCTCGACCCGACGACGAGCGAAGGCGAGAGTCCTCGCTCCTCGAGCGCGCGGAAGACTCCGATATGGGCCAGCCCCTTGAGGCCGCCGCCACTCAGCACCAGCGTAAACGGGCGATCAGGTTTCACGCGCTTGCCCCGTGGTGTGTTGGGGTCGTACTCTACGCCCGATCTGGAAGCGCAAGAATCGTGCGCCACCGAGAGGGCGGAGTGCCCAGGTGCAAAGGCCTGCGCGGTGCCGGCCCCCACCGAGGCTTATGCCCCGAGGCTCCGCAATGAGCGCTGAGACAGTCCCGGTTCCGGCTCCCCCGATCGACGCGGACGCCCTCCGGGCCTCGGACTTTCCGTGGACCGCCGAGACGATCTACCTCAACAATGCCAGCATCGGGCCGCTGCCGGAGCGCACCGTGCAGGCGCTCGAGGCTTTCAACCGGCGCCGCGCGATGCCGTTCACCCTTCCTGACCGCGACCTCTTCGGCACGCTGGCGACGTCGCGCCGGCTGGTCTCCCGGCTCCTCTCGGTGGCGCCCGAGGAGGTCGCCCTCACCGTCAACACCGGATTCGGATTGTCGGTCATCGCGCGGGCACTGCCGCTCGAGCGCGGTGACCGTGTCCTGGTGAGCGACAGGGAATTCCCGGCCAACGTCTATCCGTGGATGCGCCTTCGCGAGATCGGTGTGGAGATGGAGCTGGTGCCGACGACCACCGATGGATGGCCCGACGAAGCCCGCCTCCTCGAACGGCTCGCCGACCCGAGGGTGCGCGTCCTGGCGGTGTCGCTGGTACAGTTCAGCAACGGGTACCTGGCCGACCTCGCGGCATTGTCGGACGCCACCCGTCGTACCGGGGCCTGGCTCGTCGTGGACGCGATTCAGGGCGTGGGGCAGGTTCCCCTCGATCTGAGCCGCACCCAGGTGGACGTGCTCGCCTGCGGCGGCCAGAAGTGGCTGCTGTCGCCCTGGGGCTCGGGTTTCGTCTACGTGCGCCGGGAGCTGATCCCCCGGCTGAGCCCCCCGGTCACCGGGTGGATGGCCTTCGAGGGCACCGACGACTTCACCCGGCTCACCAGCTACCACGATACGTTGAGGGGCGACGCCCGCCGGTTCGAGATGATCACGCTGCCGTACCAGGAGTTCGCGGGGATGAACGCGTCGCTCGAGCTCGTTCATCAGCTCGACGTTCACCGGATTGCGGAGCACCTGCAGATACTGCACGCGCCCGTGCTCGACTGGGCCGATCGCGCCGGGGTGAGGGTCGCGTCGCCGCGCGGTGCCCGGGGAACGGGAATTCTCTGCCTTGCGCCGCCGGAGGTTGACCGGACCTTTCGCGCCCTCAAGGCCGCGCGCATTTTCTGCAGCCTGCGCGAGGGGGCCATCCGGCTGAGCCCGCACGCCTACAACACGGTGGCGGAAATGGAGCGCGTGGTCGAGGTGCTTGACGGGGAGTGCGCGCGGCCGTAATCGGCATCCGGCGGCGACGAAGGGTGTGCCGCTCCCGCACGCGACGGAGCACCGACCGCCTCAATACAACCCCAGCACGGAACCGACCATGCCGACCTCGTTCGTCGATATGCTCTCCGCCGGCTACGGCTTCACCGACCCCTCGGTGATCCTCGGCGCCGCACTCGAAGGCAAGACCACCCATCAGGAGCCCAAGATCCGCATCCCGCTGGCGACGATGAACCGCCACGGACTCATCGCGGGAGCGACCGGCACCGGCAAGACCAGGACGCTCCAGCTCCTCACCGAGCAGCTCTCGGCGCAGGGCGTTCCGGTCTTCGTCGCCGACATGAAGGGCGATCTCAGCGGGCTCGCCATGCCGGGCGAGCCCAACGACCGCGTCGCAAGCCGGGCCTCGGACGTCGGATGGAACTGGAAGGCCGCCGGTGTGCCGGTGGAGTTCGTGAGCCTGACCGGCGGGTCCGGAGTTCAGCTCCGGGCGACGGCGAGCTCGTTCGGCCCGCTCCTGCTGGGCAAGGTGCTCTCGCTCAACGAGACGCAGACCAGTGTGCTCACGATGGTCTTCAAGTACGCCGACGACAATCAGCTGTTGCTGCTCGATCTTTCCGATCTGCGGGCCGTGCTCCAGTTCCTGACGTCCGACGAAGGGAAGCCGCAGCTCGCGCAATACGGTGGGATGTCGGGGGCCTCGGTGGGGGTCCTGCTCCGGAAGATGGTCGAGCTCGAGGCGCAGGGCGCGGACAGGTTCTTCGGCGAGCCGGAGTTCGACGTGGGCGACATGCTGCGGTCGACGTCCGACGGCCGTGGCATCGTCACCTGCCTCGAGCTGACCGACGTGCAGGACAAGCCGATGCTCTTCTCGACGTTCATGATGTGGATGCTGGCGGAGCTGTACCACAAGCTTCCCGAGGTGGGCGACCTCCCCAAACCCAAGCTCGTGTTCTTCTTCGACGAGGCCCATCTCCTGTTCGACGACGCCCCGAAGAACTTTCTGGATCAGATCCAGCGGGTGGTGCGCCTCATCCGGTCGAAAGGCGTCGGTGTCTTCATGGTCACCCAGACCCCCCGGGACGTTCCCACCGATGTGCTGGCCCAGCTGGGCAACCGAATCCAGCATGCGCTCAGGGCCCACACCCCGGACGACGACACCGCACTCAAGGCGACCGTCCGCACCTTTCCCAAGACCGGGTTCTACGATCTCGCGGAGACGCTCACCTCTCTTGGCACCGGCGAGGCCGTGGTGACGGTGCTCGACGCTCGCGGCTCGCCGACGCCGGTGGTGGCGGCGCGTCTCATCCCTCCGGCATCACGCATGGGGCCCCTGACGCTGGAGGAGCTCCAGGCGGACATCCGGCAGAGCGACCTGCTCGCGGAATACGGCCAGGCAGTGGATCGGGAGAGCGCACGGGAAAGGCTCGCCGCACGCGTGGCCCCTGCGACCGGGTCGCAGGAGGCGCCGGGCGTCATGCAGACCATCGGCAACGCGGCGCTCAAGACGCTTACCTCGCCCGTCACCTTGCGCGCCCTGGCCCGCGGAATGCTGGGGGTCATCGCCGGCAAGACGCTGAGCTCCGGCAAGTCGCGGTCGCGCACCCGCTGGTGAGTGCTACGGCTCGACCACGAGCCGCACGTAGTTGCGCTTGCCCTTGCGGAGGATCAGGAACGGGGCCTCCGGAGAGCCCTGAAGAGAGGCATCACCGATGACCAGGTCGGCGCTCGCGATCGGCTCGCCGTTCAGGTAGAAGCCTCCCCCCTGGATGCCGCGGCGGGCATCGGCCTTCGAGGAGGCGAGCCCGCTGGCCACGAGCACCTCGACCACCTGCAGTCCCCCGGGCATCCGGGCGCGCGACACCCTGCGCTCGGGCATCTCGCCGATCGCTTCCTCCCCCGTTCCACCCTTGCCGGCAAAGAGAGCCTCACTGGCGCGGATCGCCTGCTCCGCGGCTTCCTCGCCGTGGACGGTCGAGGTCACTTCGCGGGCGAGCACCTTCTGCGCGAGGCGCTTCCCCGGGTCGCGCGAGTGCTCGTCCATCGTGGCTGCGATCCGGTCGAGTCGGAGAAAGGTGAAGAGCTTGAGATGCCGGTCCACGTCGCGGTCGTCGGTATTGACCCAGAACTGGTAGAAGTGGTACGGGCTCGTCTTCTCCGGGTCGAGCCAGATGTTTCCCACCTCGCTCTTCCCGAACTTGGCACCCGTAGCGGTGGTGATGAGCGGAAAGACCAGGCCATGCACGTCCCGCCGCTCCCGCTTGTCCACCAGGTAACTCCCGGCGGTGATGTTGCCCCACTGATCGCTGCCGCCCAGCTGGAGCTCGCATCCTTCGGTGCGGAACAGGTGCCAGAAATCGTAGGCCTGCACCAGCATGTAGCTGAATTCGGTGAACGATATCCCCGTTTCCATCCGGCTCTGGACCGATTCCTTCTGCAGCATGTAGCTGACCGTGAAGTGCTTCCCGGTGTCGCGCAGGAAGTCCATCAGCCGGAGGTTGCGCAGCCAGTCGGCGTTGTTTCGGAGCCGCGCCGCGTTGGCCCCCTCGAACGACAGGAACCTCGAGAGCTGCCGGCCGATCCGCTGGGCGTTCCGGTCGATCTGCTCGAGATCCATCACCGGTCGCTCGGCGCGTTTGCCGCTCGGGTCTCCCACCATCCCGGTTCCCCCGCCCACGAGGGCGATGGGTGTGTGTCCCTCCCGCTGCAGCCAGGCCAGCCCCATGACGGGAACCAGGTTCCCGACATGGAGGGACTCGGAGGTGGGATCGAACCCCACGTATGCCGTGATGGGTCGCTCGCGCAGCCGCTCGGCGAGGCCGGGGGTGGCATCCTGGACGAATCCGCGGGCGCCGAGCAGGTCGAGAAGGTCGCTCATAGGCGCCAATCGTACCCGCTGGAAAGGAGCCTCGCAACCGGCTAGCTTGCCTCCATGGCCCGCCGGCGCAACGCCCTTGCGAACTTCCCTCGTCCCCGCCGCAATCTTCTGGTTGGATTCCTCGCGCTGCTGGCGTTCGGAACAGCCGTCATGGTCGCCGCCTACGGCCGGGCCTGCGCGGGCAACAGCTGCCCCTCCATCAGCGAGCTCGGCGGCTACGACCCCGATCAGGCCTCCAAGGTCTATGCGGCCGATGGCCGTCTGATCACCGATCTCGGGCTCGAGCGCCGCACCGTCGTGCTGCTGGAGGAGATGTCGCCCTACGTCCGGGCCGCCTTCATCGTCACCGAGGACAAGCGCTTCTACGAGCACCACGGCATCGACTGGTACCGGGTCCTCGGCGCGATCAAGAACAACATCTTCAAGCTGAGGGTGGCGGAAGGGTTTTCCACGATCACCATGCAGCTGGCCCGGAACCTCTGGCCGGAGGACATCAGCGGCCGGGACAAGTCGGTGCGGAGAAAGCTGCGTGAGGCACAGGTGGCCCGCGATATCGAGGGCAAGTACTCCAAGGACAAGATTCTCGAGCTGTATCTCAACCAGATCGACCTGGGCAATCGGGCATACGGCGTCGAGGCCGCCTCGCAACGCTACTTCGGGAAGTCGGCGCGCGACCTCAACGTCGCCGAGGCGGCCACGCTCGCCGCCATCCCCAAGGCGCCCTCCCGCTACAATCCCCGCCGAAATCCCAACTTCAATGTCCAGCGCCGCAACACCGTGCTGAACCTGCTGCGCGACAACGGGGTGCTGACGCCGGAGGAGACGGAGCGGTGGAAGGCCTACCCGCTGCTGCTCTCCTCCCGCTCCGATTTCAGCGGGGTGGCGGAATACTTTGTCGAGTATGTGCGGCAGCAGCTCGACGCCCGGTTCGGTGCCAAGCTCTACCGTTCCGGCTTCCGGATCTACACGACCCTCGATCTGGACACGCAGCAGGCCGCCGAGCGGGCGCTGGAGGCCCGGCTGGAGGCGATCGAGAGCGGCGCGGATGGGAAGTTCCCGCACGAGACCTACCGGCAATACATGGACTCGCGGGGCGACGCTCCGGAGAACGGCGACAGGACGACGACCCCGTACCTCCAGGGGCTGGTGGTGACGCTGGAGGCCGGCACCGGGTCCATTCGCGCCATGGTCGGCGGGCGGGACTTCGAGGACAGCAAGTTCAACCGGGCCGCCCAGGCGCTGAGGCAACCCGGCTCCATCTTCAAGCCGATCGTCTACGCCGCCGCGGTCGAGGCGGGATACCCGCTCTCCCACGTGATGGTGGACGACCCGCTCAGCGTGGAGATCGATCCCACCCAGGAACCATGGACGCCGCAGAACTACGATCTCGAGTTCGACGGGCCGATGACCTTGCGCCGCGCGCTGTACATGTCGCGCAACATCATCGCCATCAAGCTGGGGATGGAGATCGGCGAGGAGGCCGTCGTCGGCGAGGCCACCAAGTTCGGCATCACGACCCGCGTCCCGCCCTACCCATCCATTCACATCGGCTCCGCCGATGTCATCCCTCTGGAGATGATCTCCGCGTACACCACGTTCGCCAATCTGGGAACGCGCACGCTGCCGAACGCCATTCTTCGCGTGGAAGACCGCACCGGCAAGATCGTCTGGCAGCCGGCGGTGCGGTCGGTGCCGGTCATGGACACGGTGCATGCCTGGCTCATGACCGACGTCCTCCGCGACGTGGTCCGCCACGGGACGGCGGTCGGGTCGGTCGGCGCGCGCGTCAAGTTTCCCGCCGCCGGCAAGACCGGGACGACCAATGACGGCTTCGACGTCTGGTTCATCGGTTTCACCCCCGACCTCGTGACGGGGGTGTGGATCGGGTTCGACCAGCCGAAGAAGATCAAGGCGAACGCGCAGGGCGGCGTCCTCGCGGCTCCGGCGTGGACGGCGATGATGAACGAGGTGTACGAGCGGCGCGCCATTCCGGCGGCCTGGCCGCGGCCCGACGGACTCACCGCACTCGACATCGACAAGACCACCGGCTACAAGGCGACGCCCTTCTGTCCCAAGGAAGTGCACTACATCGAGTCGTTCATCCCGGGGACCGAACCGGCCGACTTCTGCCCGATTCACTCCCCGTTCGGGGCGGTGGGCAGGGGTGCGATGGGCGCCGGCACCGCGCCCGCGACGGCCCCCGTGCCGGTGCCGAAGGCGCAGCAGCAGGGCGCAGTGGGGACCTCGCCGCCCGGCAACAACTCCGGGGTCCTGGGTGGCGCCAGGCCCCCGGAGAACACGCAGCGGTAGTCATGCCGGAGCGCCGGCTCGCCGCACGATGGGTCCTCCCCGTCGAGGGACCCGCGGTGGAGCGAGGGGCGGTTCTGATCGGGTCGGATGGGAGGATCGCGGCGGTCGGTGCCGAGACGACGGTGCCGCACCCGCAGGGCGTCGTGAGCGAATCGTTCGAGGACGCCATCCTTCTCCCGGGCCTGGTCAACACTCATGCGCATCTGGAGTTGACGGGGCTCGCCGAAGGCCCTCCGGGACCGGATTTTCCCGCGTGGATCCGGCGGCTGCGGTCCCGCAAGGCGGAGCGGTCACCTGCGGAGTCTCTGGCCGCGGCGCGCAAGGGGCTGGCTGACTGCTGGGCGGCCGGGGTCACGACCGTCGGGGACACCGGCGATACCGGCGCGGCCATCGAGGCGTTGTCAGCCTCCGGTGGGTGCGGGGTCGCTTACCAGGAAGTCTTCGGACCACATCCCTCGCAATGCGAGGAGCGCCTCGCCGATCTTCAGCGGCGGGTGGAGGAGCTCGCGCGGTTCGCCGGGGGGCGCGTGGCGATCGGCGTCTCGCCCCACGCTCCCTACACGGTGAGCGGCCGGCTCTATGCGGCCGCGGCGGCCTGGGCGGAAGAGGAGGCGCTGCCGGTCGCGGTGCACCTCGCCGAGTCGTCCGCGGAGACGGAGCTGCTCGCGCGGGGGGAAGGCGGCTTCGCCGAGGCGTGGCGGAAGCGGGGAATCCCCCAGCCGGCGCCGCTCGGCCGCTCGCCGGTCCAGTGGCTGGACTGTCGCGGCGTCCTCGGCGAGCGTACCCTCTGTATCCACCTGGTGCACCTGGCTCCCGGCGACGTCGAATTGTTGTCGCGCGCGGGGGTGGCGGTCGCCCACTGCCCCCTGTCCAACCGGGCGCACGGCCACGGGGTGGCTCCCCTGGGCGCGCTCCTCTCCGCGGGGTTACGGGTGGGGCTCGGAACCGATTCCGTCGTGAGCGTCGGGGCCCTCGATCTCCTGGCGGAGGCCAGGGCGGCGGCAACCCTGGGCGGTCTGGGCGCGGAGGCCGCGCTTGCCCTGTGCACCCTCGCGGGTGCGCGCGCCCTCGGTCTCGAGCGGGAAGTCGGGAGTCTCCGGGTGGGGAAGTGGGGCGACTGCGTCGTGATTCGCCCCGGACGAGCTACCGAACGGCTGGGGCCGGCGGCACGCGTTCTCGCCAGTGGTCCGCGTGACGTAGTGGCTACCTTCGTTGGAGGAAGAATCGTGCACCGAGGCGGGCCGATGTCATGAAGATTCAACGCCACGCCGTCATCCTGCGCGTCGTCCGGGACCGGCGGATCGAGAGTCAGGACGAGCTGCGCGAAGCGCTCGCGGCGGAAGGGGTGGTCGTGACCCAGGCCACACTGTCCCGGGATATCCGTGAGCTGGGCCTCGCCAAACTGGTCGATCCTCAGGGCGGCGCCTACTATGCCCACCTCCATCGGGCCGCGGTTCGCCCCGACCTGGGACAGGTGCTACCGACGCTCCTCGTGAGTGTGGACGGGGTGGGGCCGCTCCTGGTGCTCAAGACGGCGAGCGGATCGGCCGGTGCCATTACCGAGGCCCTGGACCAGGCGGGGTGGGCCGAGATCATCGGGACCATAGCCGGAGACGACACGGTGCTCGTGATCACCCGGAGCCAGCGGATGCGGGAGGCGATCGCGAGCCGGATCAAGGGGTTCCTCAGGAAGTAGGGTGGGCGCCCTTCGGCTTGCCCCCTCGCGGGGGGTCGCATTACGATTCGAAAGGCTGGCGGCGCGGGTGTTGCGTGTCGTCGAACCCCTCTCCTCGGGCCCGACCCGAGGCAGGGCAGGCCGGGCCGGATTCGTACACCCACTGTCCGATCGTTCTTGCGGAGAAACGCGTGCGTTGTCTGGCGTTGAACGCCTCTTTCGAACCCCTCACCATGGTGCCCGTCCGGCGCGCCCTTCGTCTGGTCATCGAGGGCAAGGCCGAGATCGTCGAGGCCGACGCCGGAGAGAGCGTCCGCAGCGAACGACTGACACTTCCCAAACCTGCGATCATCCGTCTCGTCAAGTTCGTCCACGTTCCCCGCCGCTTCCGCCGCCAGGTCACCAACACATTCCTTTTCGCTCGCGATGGCTACCGCTGCCAGTACTGTCATCGGGGGCAGACCGACCTCCGGCACCGCGAGTGCCTCACCCGGGATCACCTGGTGCCTCTCTCCCGGGGCGGCGACAACGAGTGGTCGAACGTGGTCACCGCGTGCAGCGCCTGCAACACCCGGAAAGGCAATCACCTTCCGGCGGAATGTGGCATGCATCCGCTCATCGCGCCCCGCGAGCCGCATTTCGTTCACCTCTCGTGGGCGGTCCGCCGGCTCTCCTCCACGCAAGCCAAGTACATCCGCCTCTTCTACGGCGAGGAAGCGCTCCGGGCCCTCGGCGGCACCGTCAGGGCCTGACCTCGAATGCCTCGCTCCTCGCCTCCAGTCGGAGGGTGGGCAGCCCGGCGATGCGGAGGAGCAGGCGGGTAGCGCCGCGGCCCAGCACGTCTCCCACCTTTCCCTTTCCAGCCGGATCGTCCGGGTCCCCTTCCAGGAAGCGCCGCAGCTCATCCAGGTCGGAATCCGAAAGCGTCGAGATCTCCACCGCCGCGGCGTAGTAGTACCGTCCCGGTGATCCCGGTTGGATGTTGACCTGGAATGAGAATCCCAGCGCGGCGCTGAGCGCGTCGAGCGTCGCAAAGCGGCGCTCCCGGCCGCGGCCCGTGATGATCGTGAGCAGGCTGTATTGGTCGAGGAGCGGCTCGTGCCGTACCACCACATCCCACTGGTTCTCTCGCTCGAAATTGTCGAACCACCCTTCGCGGGATCGCCAGACCTCCACCCGGTAGTGCAGGCGGACCGGAAGCCCCGAGCGCAGCGCGGAGACCCATCGCTCGTCACTCAGCAGATCTTTCGATTGGACGATCGGCGCGCGTGACCCTGACGCCGACGGGGTGGTCAGCCGGACTTCGAGCTGCACCGGCGGTACCGTCTGGGCGGTGAGGCCCGTTGGTGCCAGGGTGGCGGCCACGGTGACGACTGCCGCCCAGGCGCGGCTGGCACCGGGCGCGGAGCATCGGTGGAGAGGCACTAGAACCGGCGCTGAAGCCGGACGAACAGCTTGACCGGCTCTCCGCCCGACAGTGCCTTGGCGACGTAAAGGCCGATCTCGCCTGCGTCGAGGCCGACCCCGATGTCGGCGTTCCATTCATCGAGTGACGGAATCCGGTTGGCCGGCACCTGTCCCGGCCCGTCTCCGGCCAGCCACGCGTCGCCGAAGTCACCGAAAAAGACCAGGTCGGCTTCTTCGATGCCGATGAATCGGCCGCCCCTCCCGCCGTCCGTGTCCCGCAGGCGGTATCCGAGATTGAGCCCCAGCCTCGTGCGCACCTCGACCTGTGCCACGATACTGCGGTCACAGAGGGCAGGGTCCGAGGGGTCGTTGTACCCTGGCGGCGCACAGGTGAAGGCACGGAAGTCGTATCCGGGGAGGATGTCCGTGCCGCCGAGGGACACCCGGCGCTGGACGGGGAGGCGGTCGCCGCCGATCCAGCCCACGGCCCGGAGCCGTCCATTGATGCGCAGCGATGGCGTGAGCCGCGAATACCGGCGGAAGTCCAGTGACAGCTTGTCGAACGCGTAGCCGCCTCCGACAGGTATCGGTGGCCGGATCACGTCAGGCAGTGTCACCGGCGCGACGTCGTCGCTCGTGCCGTGTTCGTACCGGGCGCGGAGAAACCACCCGGTGCTCGGCAGGGCGCGCCGGTTCCGGGTATCGAACGTGATCTCGACGCCGGTGATGAAGTAGTGCCCGTCATCGATCAGCGGGTTTCGCCGCCAGCGGTCGCTGTTTCTCAGAAGCGACCACGGGTCGGTGGCGCGCACCGACCGCTCGTGATCGCGGCGCAGCGACACCTCCAGCTTGACTGGGCGGGTGGGCCGCACCCACGCGTATCCCTCGCCGCCCAGTCGCTCGAAGTAGTCGTGGTAGTCCCGCTGAAGGAGGAACGCGGACCAGCCGTTCTCGGCGGCCGACAGCGGCTGGTCCTCGATGGCGGCAACCTCACCGTAGACCCGGCCGCCGATACCGGCCGTGGAAGAGCGCAACTCGCCGCGGATGGCGTAGCCGAAGTCGCTGGTCAGGCCCGACCCCTCGCCCGCGGTCCTCAGGATGCCTCGCACGTCGAGCCTGGCGAGCGTGCTCTTCGTGACGGGGAGCTCGAAGAG
>CAYYXP010000149.1:0-8996 GCA_964475685.1 uncultured Gemmatimonadaceae bacterium
CGCTCAAGCTCCGTGCCAGCGGCAAGGAGGATGGTGCCACGGGACGCCTCGACGCACGATTCTCCGATGGCGGCAGCGCGCTCCTCACGGGGGATCTCGTCGCCGGACGCGCACGCATCGTCCTCGAGGGCCGGAGAGGCGGCCTGGCTGTCGGCGCCGGCGGCTGGTTGCGGCCGCTCGACAGCGTGCCATCCTACGATCTTACCGCAAGGGTGCGGCGCGTCCGGGGCGACTCCTCGTTCGCCTGGCTCGATCGTCTTCTCGGGGGCGAGGGGGCCCACGTCGCGCTCCGGGTGTGGGGTCGCGGTGTGGACGTGCGCCGGGCCGACCTGCAAGCACTCGCCACGCTGGAACCCGGGGATAACCCCCATGGATTGCTGGACTCGGGCTCGGTCGAGGCCCGTCTGGCAGGAGGGTCGGCTGACGTCCGGGGCAGGGTCGGGACGACCCGCGGAGTGATCACATTCGAGGGAGCGGTGACGCTGGATCCGGAACCGGAGTATCGAGTCGAACGCGGTACTCTGCGACACGTGGACCTGGCGGCGCTGCTCGGCGACACCACCGCGAGCGCTCTCAACGGCACGTTCTCTCTTGCCGGCCGCGGCATGAGCCGGGCGACGGCCCGGATGGACGCGCGCATCGCTGCGTCCGAGTCCTTCTATGGGGTGCACCGGCTGACCGACGGTCGCATGGACGTGAGCCTCCGGGGCGAAGACGTCCGGCTGACGGCGCGGACCAGCCTCGACGGTGGCTCCGTGGATCTGGAGGCGGTCGGGACCCCCTTCTCGTCCCGGCCCAGTCTCACCGTCAGACGAATGCGATTCAGTCATCTCGATCTTGCCCGGCTGGTTCCCTCTGCGGGAATCGCGAGTGATCTCTCCGGAACCGGTACGGTGCAGGCTCACGGCCGGCGGCTCGAAGGCCTGAGCCTGTCGGGCCGGGCAGTACTCGAAGACTCCCGGGTGGGGACCCAACGGTTGAACGGAGGTGTGATCCAGGCCTCGCTCTCCGGGGGCAACCTCCAGCTGCGGCTCGAGCTGGATGCGCCGGAAGGACGCCTCGCGGTTTCAGGCACGGCCCGACCCTTCGACTCCCTTCCCGGCTACACCATCAGGGAAGGCACCTGCTGCCGCGGAGATCAGCGGGGCAAATCGCGTCATGGTTCTTACCTCGGTTGGTAAGTGTCGTGGTGCCAGGAGGCTGTGCCTCCGGCCCCGTACGTTGAAGGTAACGCCGGTGGCGGGCCAGTAGACCTTGGTCTAGTTCAGGCGCCGGCGCAAGCGCGCCTGAGGGCGGCGACGAAGCCCGCCACGTGGTCCACGCCTGATGCCGGTGTAGCAAGGAACGGGTCCATCACGGTGGCGCGCAACACGACAAGCCCCTCTGCCGCGGCTCCGCGCCACTCCTCCACCGTCCCTGCACCCAGTCCGGCGAGGATGGGCTCGATCGCGCCGTCGTAGATCGGTGTCCGGAGGCGGGTCCGGGTGATGATGTATTCCGGCGCCGGCCCGTCGTGCCCGAGGCTCATGCGCCGGTAGATGCCTTCGTTGAGCTCGTTGACGGCCGCGAGCGTCGTCGGCCCCGAGTGACGGACGACGAAGCAGACGATGTTGATGTCGGGCTCGGGGAGCAGAACCGCGTGGAAGGGGCCGAGATCGGAATTCGTCAGGGCCGCATGGAGTCGGCGCGCGCCGATGGCCGTGCGCTCGATGAGGTAGCCGTAGCCCCGCTCGTCGAGTGGCAGCACCTTGTGACTGAGCCAAACGGCGGCGGCGGCGGCGCCGGGCTTCGAGCCCTCGAAGATGCAGCGGCCGAGGAAGAGCTCGTCGATCGGTGCGTCGCCTCCGACCGGCGCCAGGTAGGGCGGGTCCACGGTCACCAGGTCTCGGGCCCGGCGGTCGCGGAGGAGGAATGCCCCGGCGGGGTAGGGGACATACCCCAGCTTGTGCGGGTCGATGGTGACGGAGTCCGCCCGGCCGAGCGCGGTCATCGCGCGCACCCAGTCGTCGCTGGGCCACACACCGTCCGTGGCGGCCCGGATCTCGGCGCCTGTACGCCGGGTCCCGTCGGCCCGCCAGGTGACCGCGGCGGCGTATCCCCCGTAACACGCGTCGGAATGAAGGTGGAACGCCAGCCCCAGTTCGCGGCGCGCCCGCTCGCGCACCTCGAGCACCTGGTCGAGGCGGTCAACCGCGCTTTCCTCCGTGGTCCCGCACACGCTCACGCAGGCCAGCACCGGGGTGCGCCGCCCTGCGAGTGCGTGCAGGCGCTCCCACAGCGCCGACGGATCGAGGCGGAAGTACTTGTCCACGGGCAGGAAGACCAGCTGTCTCGCCCCGATCCCCAGCGAGCGGACGATCTTCTCCCACGAGTAGTGCGCGGTGGCTGCCACCAGCACCACGGCCGCCGGCAGTGGGTCGCCGTAGGTGTGCGCGAGCCGCATGGTGTACTCCTGGTAGCCGGCCGTGGAAAGGGAGTGCGTGTCCAATGCCCGTCGGACGACCGCATGCGGAGCGCTTGCCCACAGCGCCTGCCAGAGATCGAGGGCGGCCCCGTTGTCGATGTTCAGCAGCGCCCAGAGCGGCAGCTCGTCGAGTGGGGCGACGGTGCCGGTGGGCAACGTGACCTCCAGGGAGAGGCCCAGATCGCGGGCGGCGCCGGCGGCGGCGACCGGGAGGTAGTGGACCTGTCGCGCGATCCAGAGCGCCTCGAAATTGGCGACTGTGCCGCCGGAGGTGAGGTGGCCCCACGCGGTCTCCGGGTCGTACCCGATCATCCGCGCGAGCTGCGCGGCCACCTCCAGCTCGAGGCGGCTCGTCACCGGGGACACCTCGGCCGCCACGTTGTTCGGGTTGTAGAGCATGGCCGCGAAGTAGCCGACCTGCGAGGCGATGGTCTGCTCGAAGATCATGTGCCCCTTGTAGCGCCCGCTGAAGAACGGAGCATCCCGCTTGAGCGCCGACAGCAGCCCCAGCAGCTCCTGGGTGAGCGTCGCCACGGCGGCCTCGTAGCCCTCGCGGCGCTTGTCCACCTCGCGGATGCCGACCCCGTCCTCCGGGTGGTAGTTGCGGCGCCAGAAGACGTGGTCGCGCAGCGCCTCGGTGACGAGCCGCTCGATGAGCTCCGCGTTCTCGGCGCGCGGGCCGAGGAACCACGCTGGGAGGGCCTCCTCCGGGCGGTATGTCATTCAGCCTCTGTGCCGGGTGTGCGGTGAAGGATGGCGGCCGGGTCATGAAGGCGGATTCATAATATCGTGAAGGGTCGATCATGGCCGCCGAGCCGGGTCGGCCCGGGTTGTCCTGCCGGGGGGGAAGGGTTAGCCTCCGCACGCATGCCTCTCGACGAGACAGGACCCCCGACCACCGACGCGACTGGCTCACGGGTCCGGCACCGCGCCGGCGCACTGGCCGTCGGCATCGGTCTCGCGACGCTGCTCGTTCTCGCCCGGCCGGCCCATCAGTGGCTGCTTGGATTGATCGAGTGGGCCGACCCCCTGATCCGGGAGCGCGCGGCCCTGGGGATGGCAATCTTCGTGGCGCTCGCGGCGCTCTCCGCCATGCTCGCCTTCGTCTCCAGCGCCTTGCTCGTCCCTGTCGCGGTGTACGCGTGGGGACCGCGGCTGTGCTTCGTGCTTCTGTGGACGGGATGGTTTCTCGGAGGCCTCCTGGCCTACGCGGCCGGCCGCTATCTGGGACGCCCCGTGGTGGATGCCGTTGTCTCGCGCAGGACCGCGGCCCGCTACGAGACCTGGGTCGAGCCAGGGGCGTCCTTCGTTCCTGTCTTCCTCCTGCAACTCGCGATGCCTTCCGACGTGGTGGGATATCTCTTCGGCCTGGCCCGCTGCCGGTTTGTGGTGTTCATCGCGGCGTTGGGTCTCGCCGAAGTGCCGTATGCGTTGGGGGCCGTCTATCTCGGCGTCAGTTTCCTCAACCGCCGGCTCATCCCCCTCATCGCTCTCGGCGCCCTCGGTGCTCTGCTGGGAATCGTGGCGCTGCGCCGGCTCCATGCCCGGGGCCCGCTGGTGCGCCGCTAGGCGGTCGGTCCCCTGGCTCTCCCTCCGGTCGGAAGGTACGATTCCCGCCATGCCTCTCGCGCCGCGCTGCATCGCTCTGGCCCTCTGGCTCCTTCCATTCGTTACCGCCCGGGCCCAACAAGCCGGCCTCACCCGCGCCGACACGCTCCGCGGCGCCATCACGCCGGAGCGGGCCTGGTGGGACGTCACCTTCTACGACCTCCACGTCACGCTCGATCCCGCCGACAGCACCGTCCGCGGCTGGAGCGGCATCACCTACCGGGTGACCGGTAAGCCGAGCGCCATGCAGATCGACCTCCAGCAACCGCTGGGGATCGACAGCGTGGTGCAGGACGGCCGAAGGGTGAGCTACCGGCGAGAGGGCAACGCGTTCTTCCTTGCGCTGTCCGGGCAACGGAAGGGCACCAGCCGCACGGTGACCGTCCATTACAGCGGCAAACCGCGGGTGGCCCAGAGGCCGCCGTGGGACGGCGGGCTCATCTGGGCGCGCGATGCCGATGGCCACCCGTGGATCGCCACCGCCTGCCAGGAACTCGGAGCCAGCGTCTGGTGGCCGACCAAGGACACCCAGGCCGACGAGCCCGACAGCCAGCGCGTGGCGCTCACCGTCCCCGACTCGCTCCGGGCCGTCGCCAATGGCCGCCTGCGCGGTGTCGAGGCGGGCCCGGTGGGGTGGACCACCTACGAGTGGTTCGTCGCCAACCCGATCAACAACTACGACGTGGCCGCATCGGTGGGGAACTACGCGCACTTCGAGGACGCCTACGACGGCGAGGGTGGCCGCCTCACCATGGACTTCTGGCCCATCGCGGGCAACCTCGAGGCAGCCCGCATCCAGTGGCGGCAGGCGCGTCCGATGCTTCAATGCTTCGAGCACTGGTATGGGCCGTATCCCTGGTATCGTGACGGCTACCAGATCGTCGAGTCTCCCCACCTCGGCATGGAGCACCAGAGTGCCGTGGCGTACGGCAACGGATACGCGAACGGCTACCGGGGCACGGACCTCTCGGGGACGGGGTGGGGACTCACCTGGGACTTCATCGTCATCCACGAGAGCGCCCACGAGTGGTTCGGGAACAGCATCACCACGGCGGACATCGCCGACATGTGGGTGCACGAGGGTTTCGCCCACTACTCGGAATCACTCTTCACGGAATGCCGGTTTGGGAAGGCGGCGGGCGCCGCGTACGCCCGGGGCACGCGCAAGCGCGTCCAGAACGACAGGCCGGTCGTCGGGCCCTACGGCGTGAACGAACGAGGCTCCGATGACATGTATTACAAGGGCGGCAACATGCTGCACACCATCCGCCAGGTCATTGACAACGACAGCACCTGGCGGGCGACGCTTCGGGGCCTCAACTCGACCTTCCGCCACCAGGTCGTGACCGGGAAGGACGTCCAGGATTACATCAGCAGGCGAAGCGGCGTCGATCTGCGCAAGGTGTTCGAGCAGTATCTCACGACGACGAACATCCCCGCCTTCGAATACCGGCTGGATGGCTCGACCCTCGACTACCGATGGGCGGACGTGGTGCCGGGGTTCGACATGCCGGTTCGCGTGTCGGTGTCCGCGGACAGCACGGTGCGGCTCTCACCCACCGAAACGTGGCAGACCGCGGCGCTTCCACTCGCCAAGCCCGAGGATTTCCAGGTGGACGAGAATTTCTACGTGACCGTTCGGCGCGTGGACCCTCCCGACGCCCCCTCCCGAACCTCCACCACCTCTCAATGATCTCCGAGAACGATCTTCCCCGACTGCAGCGGCTCGTCGCGGAATCGGGCGTGGATGGGTGGCTCCTCTTCGATTTTCGCGGGCGCAACCCCATCGCGGCGGCGGTGCTCGGCGCGGAGATCGTCGGGAGCCGGCGGGTGTACGTCCTCATTCCACCTGCGGGCCCGCCCATCGCGCTGGTGCACGGGGTGGACGCCGAGCTCTGGCGGGGGTGGCCCGCCGCGTGGCCCAAGCACGTCTGGGTGACGCGCGAATCGCTCACCGACGAACTCGGCGCCCTGGTCCGGGGGAAGCGGCTCGCTGTGGACTACTCGCCGCGCGGCGCGATTCCCTATCTCGACGGCGTGCCGGCCGGCGTCGCCGAGCTGCTGCGGGAGCTGGGAGGCACCCTGGTCTCGTCGGCCGACCTCGTCACCCGCTACTGCTCGGTCTGGACCGCCGACGATCTCGCCGCCCATCGCCGGGCCGCCGCGACGATCGCCGAGATTGCGCGGGAGGGGATCGCGCTGGCCGGAGGGCGGTCCCGGACCGCCAGCCCGATGACCGAGCACGAGCTCGCGACATGGATTCGCGGCCGGTTCCAGCGGGCCGGGCTGGTGACGGACAGCGGCCCCAGTGTGAGCTGGGGCCCCAACGCCGCCCGCGTCCACCACGATCCGACGGAGCGGGAGAGCGCGCCCATCGTCCCCGGTGCCCTGTTGCTGGTGGATCTGTGGGCCACGGAGCCCGGTGCGATGTACGCCGACCAGACCTGGATGGGGGCGATCGGCGCCCCCTCCGATCGCGACGCCCGCCTGTGGCACGTGGTGCGTGAAGCGCGCGACGCGGCCCTGGATCTGATCGGCGGCCGGGTGCGGGCAGGGCTGCCCGTCACTGGCGCCGAGGCCGACGCAGCCGCCAGGCAGGTCATCGCCCGCGCCGGGTACCTGGGCCACACCGTCTCCCGCACCGGTCACTCCATCGACCGGTACGGGCTTCACGGCTTCGGTCCGCCGATCGACGATACCGAGACCTACGACGGCAGGGCGCTGATTCCGGGCGTCGGGTTCTCGGTGGAGCCGGGGATCTACCTCCCGGGCGAGGCGGGCGTGCGAAGCGAGGTGAACGTGGTGGTCGGCGAGCACGACATCGTCATCACCCCGGACGGCTACCAGACGGAACTGCTGGCCGTGTAACCCCTGATCGCCGCCACCCCATGCTGCTCAAGCATCTTCAGTATCTCACCGTCCTCGCCCGGGAGCGCCACTTCGCCCGGGCCGCGGCGGCATGCAACGTCACCCAACCCACGCTCTCCTCGGGAATCAAGCAGCTGGAGGAGCTGCTCGGTCTCTTGGTCGTTCAGCGGGGCAAGCGGTTCGAGGGATTGACGCCGGAAGGGGAGCGGGTCCTCGCGTGGGCCCAGCGGATCACGACCGACGCGGAGAGCCTCGAGCAGGAAGCCAGTCGCTTGCGCGGGGGATTGGCGGGGCGGCTCCGCCTGGGCGTCATTCCCGCGGCCCTTCCGGCCGTTCCGGTGCTGGCAGGCCCCCTGGCACGCCTGCATCCCGGCGTGGTACTCACGGTTCTCTCCACCAGCTCCATAGACATCCAGAACGGTCTGGACGAGTTCCGGCTCGATGCCGGGATTACCTATCTCGACAACGAGCCGCTCTCACACGTCCGGACCGTTCCACTCTACCGGGAGCGGTACCTCTTGCTCACGCCGGCCGACGGGGCGCTGGCCCGGCGGGCGAAGGTCACCTGGCGCGAAGTGGCCCAGCTCCCCCTCTGTCTCCTGACCCCGGACATGCAGAACCGGCGCATCATGAACGCGCATTTCGCCAAAGCGGGCGTCTCGGTGACCCCCGCGCTGGAGACCAACTCGGTGTTCGCTCTCTGCTCTCTCGTGCTGGCGGGGTACTGGTCCAGCGTGCTGCCGCACGGCTTTCAGGCGATGCTCTCGGGGGCGTCACGCGTCGCGGCCGTCCCCATCGACGAGCCAGGGGCGCACACCGTCGGCCTCGTCATTCCCGACCGTGATCCCCCGATTCCCGCCGTGACCGCGCTGGTGGACAGCCTGACCGGACTCGACTGGTCCGACGCGGCGGGTCACCCGGAGCCGCCGACCACCCGTTGAGGGTGGGTATAGACCGTCACCCGGCCCCGCCGCGCGAACCCCACGAGTGTCAGTCCGGCCTGCTCCGCGACCCGCACCGCCAATCCGGTCGGGCCCGAAATGGCCGCGAGCAGCGGCGCGCCGAGCACGGTGGCCTTCTGGACCATCTCGAAGCTCGCTCGGCTGGTGACCACCACGAACCCGCTCCGGGGATCGACGCCGGCGGTCACCGCGGCGCCGACCAGCTTGTCGAGCGCATTGTGCCGGCCGACGTCTTCCCGCATCAGCTCGAGGGTGCCGTCCCCGCGGGCCCATCCGGCGGCGTGCACCGCACCGCTCGCCGCGTTCAGCGGCTGATTGGCGGAGAGCGCGTCGAGCGCGGCCTGGATGGCGCTCACCGTCACCGGAGCGTCCCCGGTCACCGGGTGGATCTGCTTGAGGACGGCGTCCACCCCGTCCGCTCCACAGATGCCGCACCCGGTCCGGCCGGTGAGCCGGCGCGTACGCTCCGAAATCACCGCGGCGCAGCGAGCGGCCACGGTCGCCTGGATCTCGACCCCCCGGCTGTACCGGACGATCTCCATGCGCTCGAGATCGGCGGGCGACTGGATCAACTCTTCGGTGAGGCTGAAACCGAGGGCGAAGTCCTCGAGATCGGCGGGAGTGGCCATCATCACGACATGAGGGATGCCGTTGTAGACGATCGCGACCGGCATCTCCTCGACGATACGCTCGTCCTGCTCCGTCCGGGTGTCCCCGTCCCATCGGACGGTGGGGTGGTCGAGGAGCGACCCGGCGTACCCCAGTCGGTAGAGACCCATGGGGTCGCGCAGCCGCTCGGAGTTCGCGCCCGTCATGCTGGTGCTCCGGGGGAAGGGGCCACTCCGCAAATATGGGGTGAATGCCAAGTTATCATACAAATGGCTGGGGTATCAGCTACCTTTGATAGACGGCATCTATCAGCTAATATAAGTGGTGAATTGGCGGGAGCTTGCATGAGCCGCCAGCTTTCGGCATCAGGTCAGAACCAGAACGGAAAGGGCATGGCGCGCATCCATGATTGATCGGGCGGCGTGGCTCGACGCGGTTGACCGCAGCCTCGCCAGGCTGAAGCATATGCCGGGCGGTCTCCTCCC
>CAYYXP010000150.1:0-17235 GCA_964475685.1 uncultured Gemmatimonadaceae bacterium
TGGCGCCGGCATTCACCAGTCCCGCCCAAGCGTACTTCCGATACTTCGAGATCTCTTCCGCACACTGTGGAGCCAGCTCGGCCGCGCGCGTCAGCGACGAATCCGCACCGTACAGGTCGCCCTGTTGCAGGTAGATCCGGCCAAGGTAGTACCAGGCCGCGGGGTTCTTGCCCTGCCCATTCTGCTCCATCGCCTCGACCAGCACCTTCTGCCCGCTCTCGAGGGCGCGGGTCTTGTTGTCCGGCACCGCGGTCTCGATGCCTGTCTTCAGATAGGTGGCGCCGCTGCTCACCTTGAAGTGGTTCGGCTTGATGCCACACTCGGCCGAGCGGTAGGCCGTGGGCATCGACTTGGCAATCCGATCATCGATCACGCGTTGCTGCTGCGCCGATGCGGGTGGCGCTATCGCGGCGAGCGCAAGAAGGGCCGACACGGTCCTGGCGTTCACTCGTCACTACTCCTTGTTCGGGGTCACTGGCCGGGCGGCTCCCTCCGGGCTTACCTGGCGGAGTGCCCGCTCATGCAAGTCCCTTGCCACCTCATGAGCGGGGCGGCCGGTTCTCCGAGCCACCGCCGCAACATCGTCATATTCCGGTTTGAAGCGCGGGCCATCCGGCGCGTCGAGGACCTTGACCCGGACCCGCGTGCCGTCTCCCGCGTCCACCTGCACCTCACGCCGCGAAAGCGTCACCCGTTCGACGGTCTGCCGGCGGAGACCTGCGGTGGTGCTGTGACGGAAGAGCGCTTCCCCTACGGCATCGGCGCCGCTGGGTGACACGGAGGTCTCCAGCCTGAAGCCAGGGCGCCCTTTCTTGGACTGGGTAGCCCATACCTGGACATCGAGCGCTCCAGCCGCGAAGAGCGCCTCGCGCAGGGGGTCGAGGTATTCCGGGCTGAGATCGTCCAGGTCGGTGGACAGCAGTACGACCTCACCTGCCTCGACGGCCGCCTCGGCGATCACCAGCCGGAGCGCGTTCGGGTAGCCTGACGGGTTCCTCCCGCCGGCCCCCCAAGCCCCTGCCTGAACCGCCCGCCACCGCTCCGGCGGCCTTCCCGACGAGAGCACCCGCAGGAGCACCGCGCCGGTCGGCGTCGTCGCTTCTCCCACCACGGGACCGTTCGGGCCCACCTCGATCCCCTCGAGCAGAACGGCCGTTGCGGGCGCGGGGACCGGGATGACCCCGTGTGCCGCCCGCACCCAACCGGCGCCCACGGCCACCGGGCGGTTGTAGATGCTGGTAATGCCGAGTTGCTCGAATCCCTCGACCGCCCCGACGATGTCCACCAAGGCATCCACCGCGCCCACCTCATGCAAAGCCACGCTCTCGGCGGGCACTCCATGCACCTTCCCTTCCGCTTCGCCCAGCAGGCGAAAGGCGCGCACCGCGCGCTCGCGGACCCAATCGGAGAGGGGGGCCCGCTCCAGGACACCGATCAGCTCCCCGATCCGGGTGTGAGGCCCATGCCGGTCATGCTCGACGAGATCGTGATCGTGGGAATGGGGGCCGTGCGGGTGGGCGTGAGACTCGGTGGGAAGCTCCATTCTGCCGCCGGGAAGTCGCACGTTGACCTTGCGGCAGCTGATGCCGCCGCGGTCTACCCGCTCGACCTCCACTGTCACCTCGGGAAACCCGAGTCGCGCGGGGAGGGCCCGTAGCCACTCCTCGCCAGCACCGGCGGACAGAAGGGCGCCGAGGAGCATGTCCCCGCTGATTCCGGCCACCGGGTCAATGATGGCAAAGCGACCTTCTGACATAGACTTAAGAATATCGCCCCGTTCCCGGGCCAAGGCAATCTCACCCCCGGTAGAGCCATCCTGCTCCGGTATTGAAAACGATCACGTTCTCCTCGTGGCCGATGTGCCCGGCGTCACGAAGGACCACGGCGGCTGCCACCGCCGCCCCTCCCTCCGGTGAGACGTCTACGCCCTCCCAGACGGAGACTTTCCGTGCCCACTCCACCAGCTGCTCGTCGTTGATCGCGACGGCGCTACCACCGGTGTCCCTGATCGCCCGGAGCATGAGTGGGCCGCCCAGCGGGGCGGGTACGCACAAGCCGCTGGCCACGGTTCGCGGATCGACCCACGGCTCGCACCGGTCCGCTCCCTCAACCACCGCACGGACCACCGGCGCACAGCCTGTCGATTGCACGGCATAGAGGCGAGGGGGCGGCCCAGGCACCCATCCGGCGGCCACAAGTTCCCTGAACGCGAGCCACATCCCGATGAGGCCGGTGCCACCTCCGGCCGGGTAGATGATGACATCCGGGAGCTTCCACCCGAGTTGCCGGGCAAGCTCGAGGCCGAGAGTCTTCTTCCCCTCGATCCGGTAGGGCTCGCGGAGGGTGTTCATCGGGAAGGCCCCGGTCCTCCTGGCGAACTCGAGCGCCGCAGCGCCACAGTCGCCGATGTGCCCGTCGAGCAGCTGAAGATCGCCGCCGAACCACCGGATCTGCGCCAGAATAGTCGGCGGCGTCGTGGCGGGGGCGTACACTCTGGCGGGCTTCCCCGCGCGTGCCGCGTAGGCGGCGAGGGCCACGCCGGCATTGCCGGCCGTGGGAACCACGAACGCCTCGGCTCCACCGAGCACCGCTCGCGTGACCGCCATGGCCATTCCCCTCGACTTGAAGGAGCCCGTGGGGTTGGCTCCCTCGTCCTTGAGCCGGAGATCGGAAAACCCCAGGTGCCGTCCGGTTCGCCCCAGACCGAGAAGCGGAGTGTCGCCTTCGCCGAGCGACACCGGCTCCTCGCCCTCGGCGAGGGGGAGGAATTTCCGGAATCGCCACATTCCGTGCCCTCGGTGAACCTCCGCCCGGTCGGTCAGCGTGAAGCTCCGCCCCGGGTATCGCACGAGCCACGGTTGAGCGCACGAGCCGCAAACCGTCGGGAGGCCGTCGGGGTCGGCGGTGGCCCCACACGCCGAACAATGGAGCTTCCAGTCGAGCACGGTGGTCGTCGTCATTGCGCCAGGTGGGAGAGAATGCGCTCGGCCATGCGGGTGGAGAATCCGGGCACAGCGGCGAGCTCGGAGACCGAGGCCGACCGGACACCGGCGAGGCTGCCGAATCGTTCGAGCAGGACCCGGCGCCGATGGGGCCCTACCCCCGGAATATTGAGAAGCTCGGATGTGATGGTGCGTTGGGTCCGCCGCTGCCGGTTGTAGGCCAGCCCGAACCGGTGCGCCTCGTCACGCGCGCGTTGCAGCAGCCGCAGGGAGGGGCTTCGGCGGGAAAGCCGTACGCTCTCCGATCGCCCGGGGAGGAAGACCTCCTCCTCTCGCTTGGCGAGGCTGGCCATCGGGATACTGCCGAAGCCAAGCCGGGCCGCGGCCTCCAGGGCCGCACCGAGCTGACCTTTCCCGCCGTCAACGACGATCAGATCGGGAAGTGGAAGCCCCTCGTCCCGCCGCCGGACGAGGTAGCGCGTGACCACTTCGTCGATCGCGGCGTAATCGTCCTGCTGGCCGGGCCCCCGGATCTTGAACTTCCGGTACTCGCTCTTCCGGGGCCGGCCCGCCTCGAACCACACGAGCGAGCCGACGGTGTCGCGCCCCTGGTTGTGCGAGATATCCACGCACACAAAGCTCCGCGGGACGGCGTTGAGGCCGAGATCCCGGCTCAGGGCGTAGACCGGGTCTTCCGCCCGTTCCTCGGTCTCGAACGACTCGATCCGGAGACTCTCGAGGAGGTGTCGCGCGTTCTGGTCGGCGAGCTCGAGCCACCGTGCGGCGGTTCCCCGTTGCGGCACGGTCCAGTCGGTGGCCGGCAGCAGCTCGCGCAACGTCTCCCATTCGGTTGGTGGAAATGGAATCACCAGGCGCCGCACCCGTCCTTCCGCCGGAACGTAATACCGGACCACGAAGGCGTTCAGCACGGCCGCGTCGTCTTCCTCCTCCACCCCCTCGAGAAAGCGGTGCTCCCGGCCGACGATGCGCCCCCTGCGCACCCGGAACAGCACCGCGGCGGCATCGTTTCCGTCTCTCGCGTAGCCCACGACGTCGGCGTCGCCGGTGCCGATGACCTCCACGCTCGGCGCCTCGTCGAGCCGTTCCAGCCATCGCAGTGCGTCCCGCAGCTCGCGAGCCCGCTCGAACTTCTCGTTCCGGCTCGCCTCGAGCATCGCCTCGCGCACCTTCGCGCGCACGTCCCCGGTCTTCCCCTCGAGAAAGTCGAGGACGTCCTGGACCATGCTGCGGTAATCACCCTCGCTCTGCCAGCCGACGCAGGGGGCGTGGCACCGGCCGATGTGGTAGTCGAGGCAGGGCCGCTCGCGGGTCTCCCGCGGGATGTCGTCGGCGCAGCTGCGTACCGTATGCAGTCGGCGGACGATGGCGAGCGTGCGCCTGAGCTGGGCCACGTCGGTATAAGGGCCGAAGTACCTCGCACCGGGGATGTCCCGCCTCCGGGTCACGATCACGCGGGGAAAGGGGTCCGCCAGCGTCACCGCAATCGAGGGGTAACTCTTGTCGTCCTTGAGGAGGACGTTGAAACGGGGACGATACTCCTTGATCAGGTTGTTTTCGAGAATGAGGGATTGCGCCTCGGACGGAACCACGATCGTCTCGATATCCGCGATCAGCCGCTGGAGCAGCCTGTGCTTGGCGCTCTCCTCGTGGTCACCGGCGAAATAGCTGCGGACCCGGCTCTTCAGCCGCTTGGCCTTGCCGACATAAAGAACGTCGCCGCCGGCATCCTTCCACAGGTAGACGCCGGGGCCTTCGGGAAGTGTGTCGAGCTTGCGCTGCAGCGCTTCGGGGATATTCGGGACCGTCATCGCTTGAGGCGGCGGAGGAGTCCCCCGGCCTCGGCCACTCCGAGCCCGGCGGCCAGCGTGAGGTAAGCCACGCCGTAGGTGCCGAGCAGAAATATCGCCAGCACGACGGGATGATGCGCCGGGAGCACCTGGCGCAGCGCAAGGGCCACCACCGCGGCAACGCCCGCGCTGGCCCACAACCGGGCCGATAGCCACAGTGGCAGTCCGGTGGTCCCGATGCGGCGGTTGAGGGCCCGCCGCAACAGGAGGAATTCGATCCACCCAGCCAGCCCAGCGGAGGCCGTGAGGCCGGCCGCGCCCCATCGCTCCTCCACTCCGAGCGCCCGGGGAAGAGGAAGGGCGAAGAGATAGCCAAGCCCGATCGTGAGACAGACGCGCAGGGTGGCCGTCCTGAGCGGGGTGCGGGTGTCCTGGAGCGCCCAGAAGGCCGAGGCATAGAGCCGTCCCATTGTGGACGCCAGTAGGCCCACGGCGGAACCGGCGAGAATGCCCCAGACGTAGATGGTCATCGTCGAGGTGAACTCACCGGTCTGGTACAGCGCGCCGATGACGATATCCCCAAGCGCGAGAAATGCCACCGCCGATGGCACCACCAGGAACGCGATCTGCCGGAGGCCGGCATCGAGACGTCCGCGAAGGAATCCGGCGCGCTCCGTCTCGCTGCCCATCGCGCTCGCCATTTCCGGCAGCTCGGACGCCGAGACGGACATGCCGAAGAGACTCACCGGAAGGGTGTAGACCACCGACGCGTAGGACAGGCCGGCCACGGCCCCGGTGGGAAGGAGGCTCGCGAGAACGGTGTCCACATAGGCGCTGATCTGGACGACACCGCGCCCGACGAACACGGGAAGGAAGTTCCTGATGACCGAGGCGACCGCCGTCGAGCCTCTTGCCAGGCGCGGCCAGGTGCCATCGAGAAGACGGTGGACCGCCGGGTACTGCACGGCGAACTGAAGGAAGCTGCCGGCGACCGCCCCCCATGCCGCGATCTCGGCGAGAGGATATTGCGGCACGCCCCGGCCAAACCCAACGATCGCCCCGATGATGGTCAGATTCCAGATGACCGGCGCCGCATACGAGAGGAAGAACCGGCGGTGGCTGTTGAGCACACCGAGGCACCAGGCCGAAAGTGCGAGGAGCCCGGCCCCGGGGAAAAGGATTCGGACCAGCCGGATCGTCTCGAGGCGCTTCTCCCCCTCGAAGCCGGGCGCGATGAGCGTGATCAAGAGGGGCGTCAGAAGGACGCCGACGAGAACGAGCAGCGAAGTGGCCAGCCCGAGGAGGGCTGCCACCGCACCGGCCACCCGACGGGCTTCGGCGTCGTCTCCACGTGCCCGGAGCCCGGCGTAGACGGGGATGAATGAGGCCGAGAGTACGCCTTCACCGAAGAGGTTCTGGAGGAAATTGGGAATGCGGAACGCCGCGTTGAACGCGTCGGCCGCGTCGGAGGTGCCGAGGAAGTGGGCAAAGACGCGGCTGCGGACCAGGCCGACGATTCGGCTGGCAAGAATTCCCGCGGCGACCATGAACGCCGCGCGTGGTGCACGATGTGGAGAAGCGGTCAGGAACCGGACTGCGGTGGGAGGGTGGACCGGCCCGACGGATCGGCCAGCAGGCGGTGAAGGAACGCGCTCTCCTCCTGGAGGGCCTGGACCGCGCGATTGAGCTCTTCGATTTCGGTTTCCAGATCGGCCACCTTCCGCACCAGCTCGGCGACCACCGGCGGGGAGACCGGCGGTCCCTCGAACCGCCTGGCCAGTGCCCGGCCGATCGGCGAATCCAGCACGATACTCATGATCGGAATGAGCAAGGCTACCAGCAGGATGACCGCGATGACCGACATGGGTCGAGTCTACGACGGTTGCGACGGCCCTTCAAGGCCACCGTCATACCATTGCTCGATTGTACTGGAGAGGGAGCCAAGGAGGGCCGGGCCGTGTCGTGCGAGGAATGGGGCAATGGTCAGCACTCGTTCCTGCGGCTTGCCGCCCGGCAGGACCGCGGTCCGTGCCCGCGCCAACTGGGAGAATTCGGTTTCCTGGCGTCGCTTCAGGTGCTGGACCAGCTTGCGTTCGACCTCGTGAGTGCCGGAAAGGGCCTGCTGCCGGGCCCCCTGGATCGGGCGTTCCATCGTGGGATCGATTTCCACCGCAACGGCGCCGAGTGATCGATATCCCGATTCGAGGGCGGATCGGAGCGCCTCGAGCGCCTCGAGCGCCTCCCGGGGCAACTGTGAGCGAATCAGGCGCGCCTCAAGCGCTCCCGGCTGCGCCGCGAGCTCCTCGAGAGTGATCCCGAACTTGTCGAGGACCCGGTCGACCCGCGGCTCGGCCAGGAGGCCCGACCACCGCGGAAGCGGCTTCTGCCGGTGCACCCCGAGCCGCTGATAGACCGGCGGAGTCAGCGCCAGGTAGCGGAGCTCGGCCGGTCCAGCGAGATAGGTCACCGTTGGCAGCAGGGCGCTCTCCACCACGGGACGGAGGAGAACGTTCGGGGAGAGCCGCGTCGGCTCGGTGGCGGCAATGCTTTCCAGCGCCGACAGGCTGAATCGCTCCCGGCTTCTCCTGGCCACGAACCCCGTGCCGTCCCGGATCAGGCGGTCCCTGCCCTGCGATGCTTCCAGCATCACCAGCGATGCGCCGTCTCCCACGGTCACGCCGGAGGTGCGGGCGTCGGCGCCGAGAGCCTCATAGTACCGGTCGAGATCGCTGTCGAGCTCGGCGGAAAGGGCCAGCGCCTGGAGGAGAACCGGAGCGGCCGCACGCTTGGCGGCAGGATGGGTGCTGTCGAAGCAGAGGATGCCATGGGGTGCGAGCAGCTCGGCCATCGCCCCCGCGAAGCTCCCGGCGACGGTCTGCTCCGGGCGGTAATGGCGGCCCAACCACTCGAGGGTCGGCTCCCTGAACTCCGATGGCGGGATTCCTCCCGCCAGCGCCTGGAGAGCCGAAAGAACGCCATCGCCGAGCGGCTGGAGGTACATCGGGGTCAGCGGAGCGTCGGTGGAACGTGGAGGCAGCGAGGCGGTCGCCAGGTTTCCGTCGGCCCCTATCCACGACGCCACGTTCGCCTCGGCATAGTCGTGATCGTCGCCGGCCAGCCAGAAGACCGGAACGACCGGCCGCTTCCACCGGGACTCCAGCCGGCGGGCGAGCGCCCCCGTCGAAAGCGCCTTGTACATGGTGTAGAGCGGCCCGGTGAACAGGCCCGGCTGCTGTCCTGACGTCACGGCCACCGCCCCAGGCAACCGCAGCCGCGCGAGTCCCGCCTCGAGCGCCGGCGACGGACAGAAGGCCTCGGCAACATCGGCCCGGAAGCCGTCCGGCCTGGGCTCGGGCACCGCGAGGGAAGCGGGAAGCGGCGTGGACACGAACCGCAGGCTCATGCCGCCCGCCCGATCAGGATTGTGCGCGAGGAGGTGGGAGCCAGGGCCTGGCCGTCGTAGTCGCCAAAGCGGTGAGTGATGGTCACTCCGGCGTGCTCCAGCATTCCGGCAATCTCGACATGTTCGAAGAGGCGCACGTGCTCAACGAACCGTCGCCCGTCGGGCCACTCGATGGCCTTGCTCACGTGGCGGCCATCGGCGGAAAGCGTCCGGGTGACGAGGGCCGAGGCCTCGCCGTCGCCGACCCGTTCCCGGGGCACCAGTCCCGATCGAACGGCCGCGGGGTTGAGAACGTCGATGACGAACCACCCACCCGGGCGCACGGTGGCCACCATCTCGGCGGCCGCCGCGCCATGCTCCGCGTCATGCTCGAAGTACCCGAAACTGGTGAAGAGGTTGACGGTCAGATCCATGGAGGCGGGCCGGACCGGAAGCCGGCGCATGTCGGCCCGGATCAGCGGGGCATCAGTCACGCGGCGTGCGACGCGCAAGAGACTGGCCGAGAGGTCCACCCCGAAGCAGCGGGCGCCGGCCGACCGGAAGCCGCGCGCATGCCGTCCGGCGCCGCACGCCACATCGAGCACTCGCCAGCCGTGCTCGAAGGGGACCGCACCAAGGATGAGCGCCACGGCCCGGTCGGCGTCGGCGTCATCCCGATGAGGATAGAGCTGCAGGTACTCTTCACCGAACCATTCTTCATACCATTCGGGCATGGAGGCTGCCGGCTAGTGGGCTACCGCCCCTTGTGATACTTCTCACCGCTGAGAATCGTGAACGCCCGGTACAGCTGCTCCATCACGAGCACGCGGGCCAACTCATGGGGGAGCGTGAGCGGCCCGAGGCTCCATCGGATCGAGGCGCGGGCGAGAACGTCGGCGCCGAGGCCGTGGGACCCCCCGATCGCCAGCGCCACCGGCCGAGCAGCCAGGCGCCACCTGCCGGCCGCGACCGCCAGCTCCTCGCTGCTCCACCCCGTCCCCGCGCGTGCCAGGGCGACCAGTACCGCCCCCGGCGGGAGCCGCTCCATCAGCCGGCGCCCCTCCTCCACCCGCTGCGCCTCGACGGTCGGCGCGCGGCTCGCTTCCTTCACTTCGACTTCCCGGAGCTTCACGTAGCGGCCAAGCCGTCGCGCGTAGTCGTCGGCAACGTCGCGCAGGCTGGGCCGGAGCTTTCCCACCGTGAGGAGGGTGATCTCCACCTAGGCGTACATGCCGCGCAGCCGGTGCACGGTGGCCACCCGCTCGATCGCCTGCATGTAGGCCCCGATGCGCATGTTGATGCCGTGGCGAGCCGCCATCTGCGCCACTTCCTCGAACGAATGCACCATGATCTTCTCGAGCCGCTGGTTGACGGTCTCCTCGTCCCAGAAGTAGCCGCCCCGGTCCTGCACCCACTCGAAGTAGCTGACGGTCACACCGCCGGCGTTGGCCAGGATGTCGGGAATGACGAAGACTCCGTTCTCCTCGAGGATCTTGTCGGCGGCGGCGGTGGTGGGCCCGTTGGCGCCTTCGCAGATGATCCGGGCCTTGATGTCCCCGGCGTTGGCGCTGGTGATCACGTTTTCGAGGGCGGCAGGCACCAGGACTTCGCAGTCGAGGGTGAGGATGTCCTCGTTGCTGATGGCCTCGGCTTCCTTGTATTCGTTGAGGTAGCGGTGCTGCCGGACGTGCTGCTGAAGCTCGCGGATGCGGAGGCCCTTCGGATCGTACAACCCGCCGGACTTGTCGCTCACCGCGACGATGGTGAGCCCCATGTCCTCCATGAGCTCGGCCGCGATCGAGCCGACGTTCCCGAACCCCTGCACCACGACGCGGGCGCCCTCGATCGGCATGCGGAGCCGTTTCAGCGCCTCGCGGGTCACGATCGTGCAGCCGCGGCCGGTCGCCTCGCGCCGGCCGAGCGAACCGCCCATTTCGACCGGCTTGCCGGTCACCACGGCGGTCACGGTGTGGCGCTTGTGCATGGAGTAGGTGTCCATGATCCACGCCATCATGCGCTCGTTGGTGTTCATGTCCGGGGCCGGGACGTCCGAGTCGGGCCCGAGGGTTTCGATGATGGCGGAGGTATAGCGGCGGGTGATGCGCTCGAGTTCAGCGTTGGAGAGGTTGGCGGGGTCACACACCACGCCGCCTTTCGACCCCCCGAACGGTATATTGACGACCGCGCACTTCCAGGTCATCCAGGCCGCCAGCGCCTTCACCTCGTCGAGCGTGACGTTGAGATCGAACCGGATGCCGCCCTTGGCGGGGCCGCGTGACGTGTTGTAGAGCACCCGGTACCCGGTGTAGACCTCGACCTCCCCGTTGTCCAGCAGAATCGGGACGGCGACGATGATCTGCTTCTCCGGTGTCCGGAGCACCTTGTAATGCCCCGGATCCAGGCTCAGCCGCTGCGCGGCGTAGTCGAAGCGTGACATCATGGCCTCGAACGGGTTCTCCTCGTTGAGGAACCGGTCCTTGTCGGGGCGAATGAGCGCTTGGGACGGACGGGAAACGGTGCTCATAGGGAGTCCGGGATTCTCCAGGGTGAGTTAGAGGCGGTCCACCGGGGTCACGACGGCATCCAGCGCGGCGGCGATCTTCGGGCCACCGTCCTCCCATACCAGGTCGAGCATTGCCACCAGGGGCTCCGGGGCGTCGCTGGGCCAGCGGCCGCGGAGTTTGACGGCGTCCTTCTGGGTTATCACGACATGGTCCGCACGCCCAGCCGCGTGAGCCAGCCAGGCGACGTCCTCGTCCCGGTAATCGTGGTGGTCCTTCCAGGTGGCGACCTGCACCGCGGCCCCGGTCGCCTTGGTCTGTGCCACGAACGCATCGGGATCGGCGATGCCCGAGGCGGCCACCACCCGCTTGCCGGCCAGCGATTCGGCCGGGTGCCGGGTTCCGGAGACGAGCCCCACCAGATAGCGAAGCCCGAGGTGCGCCACCGCCACCGGCCGTCCCGTTCGCTCCGCAAGATCGCGCGCCAAGGTCATCGCCGCGTCATGGGTCGCCCGTTTGCGAGTCACAATGAGAGCATCGGCACGATCGAGCGCTCCCCATCCCTCTCGCCAGGGCCCCGCCGGCAACGGCCAGCGCACCGCCCGGGTCGTCTCGGCGCTCATCACCGCGATGTTGAGGTCGCGGCGCACGTCGAGCCGCTGGTAGGCGTCGTCGAGGACGAGCACCTCGGCCCCGCCGGCGACCGCGCGCGCCGCACCTGCCGTGCGGTCGGGGTTCGCCGCGACGACGGCCTCCGGCACCTCATGCTGGTGCACGAGCGCCTCGTCCCCTCCGTACCCTCTGAGCAGGATGCCGGGCCGGAGACCGCGGGCCACGTAATACCGGGCGATCCAGATCGCGATGGGGGTCTTGCCGGATCCGCCGACGGTGAGATTGCCGACCGCGACCGCCGGCAACGGCAGATCGTGCACCTCCAACCATCCCCTCCGGTAGGCCAGGCTTCGCGCCTCCATCGCCCCGCGCCAGAGTCCCGAAACGGGGAGAAGAGCGAGGCGAGCCAGGCGGGCGTCGGGACGCCGGCTGGTCCAGAGCCATCGCATCAGCCGGTGATTGTCACCCCGTCGCATCATTCCGCGGCTCCCGCGATCTCGCCGAGTCGTTCCGTCGCGTCCGCCACTCCCCGGCCCAGCCCGTCTTCGCCGGCCGCGATCTCGAAAGGACGGCCGTAGATGACGCGGACCCGGGCCGCCGGCTTGGGAATGAGGAACCGGTCCCATGAATTTAACCGCCAGGCCCGGCTCGCTTCGGCGTGCAACGGAACCACCACGGCCCCGCCCCGCTGCGCCGCCGCGACGACCCCCGGCTTGAGCTCACGGCGGGGCCCCCGGGGCCCATCGGGCGTGAACGCCACCGCCCGGCCTGCCTGGAGCTCCCTGACCGCGCCGAGGAGGGCCCGGGCGGCCCCCCGGGTGCTGGAGCCGCGCACCGCCCCATACCCCAGCGAGGAGGCGAAATCAGCCAGGTACTGCCCGTCCCGCGCCTCGCTCACCACGATAGTGATGCCCTGGTTCCGGTGCTGCCAGAGGAGCGGCAGCAGCGCCTCATGCCAGAGGAGAAAGACGTGAGCGCGCCGTGCCTCGAAGATCGGTCGCCAGCGCTCCTCGTGCACCGTCGTGATCCGCCAGGACCGGGCGAGCGCCTTGACGGCCGGACCGGCGAGAGCGCGAACCGTGGCCGGCGAAACCTTCAGCCGCACACGCCGAGCAGCTCGTCGGCAAGCGCCACCACCCTGGTGGTCGCGCCGGGCGCTCCGAGCCGGCGCCGGACGAGCGCCAGACCCTCGTGCTGAGCGATGGTGCGAGGGTCGCCCGGATCGAGAAGCGGGCGGAGGGCCTCGGCCAGCGGCCCCGGCGCGGCGCTGTGCTGAAGCATCTCCGGAACGACCTCGCTCTCGGCCACGAGATTGACCAGGCTGACCCAGCGCACCGTCCGAAGCCGCTGGAACATGAACCAGGTGAGGGGATGGACCTTGTAGGCGACCACCATCGGCGTATCGGCCAGCGCCGCCTCGAGCGTCGTCGTTCCCGATTTGGCGAGCGCCGCGTCGGCGGCGGAGAACAGGGATACCGGATCGCCCTGGAGGATCTCGATCGGTCCGGGATCGGGATACTTCCCCTCTGCCGTCCCCGCCACCAAGACCCGGTCGCACCGCCTCTCCGCGAGCAGTGTCAGCGCCGCATCCCGGAACGGGATCCAGAGGCGCCCCACCTCCTGGCTCCGGCTACCGGGGAAGATGCCGAGCACGCGGCTGCCCGGCTCGATTCCCAGCCGCTTCCGTGCCGCTTCCCGCGAGGGCCATGTCTCGCTGTCCACCAGCGGATGCCCGACGTACTCGCTGCGGACCCCGAGATCCCCGAAAAACCGCTGCTCGAAAGGCAGCACCACCGCCAACCGGTCCACGGCGGCCGCGAGCCGGCGCGCGCGCCCGGGCCGCCAGGCCCAGAGCTGCGGGGCAATGTAGTAGAGCACCTTGGTTCCCGTCCTCCGCGCCGCTTCCGCCACCCGGAGATGAAAGCCGGGGTAGTCGATCAGGATGACCAGATCGTACCGTCCGGCGCGGAAGTCGTCACGGAGCGAGTGGAGGAGGCGCAGGTGGGCGCGAAGCTTGAAGACAACCTCGGCGAGGCCGAAGGCCGCCAGTCCTTCCATGGGATATCGGATGGTGGCGCCGGCGGCCGCCATGCGGGGTCCGCCCAGCGCCTCGATGGTCGCACCGGGATGGCGCGCGCGGAGGGCGCGGATGACGCCGGCGCCATGGAGATCCCCTGATGGCTCACCGGCGGAGATGAAGATGCGCGGGGATGGTCGCGCGATCATCCGGCCGATATGGCGGCGAGGGGCGAGTTCCGGACGGCATCGGCCACCCGCAGCGCGAGGGCGAGCGCGGCGCGCCCCTCCTCCCCGCGCACGACGACGTCGCGCTCGCCCCGCACCGCATGCACGAAGCTCTGCAGCTCGAGGGCGAGGGCATCGGCTTCGGGCGCCTCGAGCGGAATCCGCTCCACCACGTCCGACAGCGCCTCTCCGGTGCCCGGCTGCCATCCCGGGCGGATCCGCATGAACTCGCCGACCCCCTTGGCGAGATCGAGCGACAGGTAGCCGCTGGGCTGAAAGAGCCGGAGGCGGCGGATCCGTTCCCGCGAAACCCGGGAGGCGGTCGCGAGCGCGACCGCGCCGTTGGCGAACTCGACCCGGGCATTGGCCAGGTCGAGATGGGGTGACAGCACCGGCAGCCCCGATGCGCGCACCTCCGTCGCCTCCGCGCCGCCGGTGAGGTGCAGCACGAGGTCGAGGTCGTGGATCATCAGGTCGAGCACCACCGCCACGTCGGTGCCCCTCGGCTGGAACGGCGCCAGCCGCTGGCTCTCGATGTACCTGGGGCCATCGAGGTAGGGCTCGGCCGCTCGCAGCGCCCGGTTGAAGCGCTCGATGTGCCCCACCTGCAGCTGCACTCCCCCCTGGCGCGCTCGCTCAATGAGGGCGTCGGCATCGGCGAGCGAATCGCTGAGCGGCTTCTCCATCAGCACCGGCACCCCGCATCCCAGCGCCCTGAGTCCGACCTCCGCGTGGGCGGGTGTCGGCACGGCCACGGTCACCGCCTCGACCTCACGGAGCATCTCGTCGAGGTCCCCGAACCAGCGGGTGCCGACCTCCTCCGCGACCGCCGCCGCCCGGACCTGGTCGGTGTCGCAGACGCCGACCAGGCGGACGCCATCGAGCCCGGCGAGATGGCGGGCGTGATGCCGACCCAGGGCGCCCACGCCCACGACACCGATCGGCAGGCGGGCCGTCACGCCGGAACCCCGCGCTCAGAGGAGGCGACGAACTCGAGGAAGTGCTCGACCTCCGGAAACGGCGGAAGGTCGGCCCGGGCCCGCTCCAGCGCCTGGGAGAGATTGAGCTCCGAATTGAAGAAGAGACGGTACGCCCGTTTGAGCGCGGCCACCGTGTCGCCGCTGAAGCCGGCGCGCTGCAGCCCGATGGAATTGAGCCCATACAGCTCCATCGGGTTGCCCACCGCCTTCACGTACGGCGGGATGTCCTGGTTCACCCGCGACCCGCCGCCCACGAAGGCGTAGGTCCCGATGGTCACGAACTGGTGCACCGCATTGAGCCCGCTCAGCACCGCGTTGTCGTGCACGGTCACGTGCCCGGCGAACTGGGTTCCGTTGGCGATCACCACTTCATCGCCGACGTGGCAGTCGTGCGCCAGATGGACGTAGCTCATGATGAAACAGCGCGCGCCGACGGTGGTCTTGTAACTCTGGGAGGTGCCGCGATTGATGGTGGTGTATTCGCGGATGATCGTCCCCGGCCCGATCTCGACCCAGGTCTCCTCCCCGCGAAACTTGAGGTCCTGCGGGTCTCCCCCGAGGATCGACCCGTCGCCGATGCTGACGTCTTCCGCCAGGCGGACGTTCCGCTGGAGGTGCGCGCGAGGACCGATGCGACAGCGGTCGCCGATGGTCACCTGATCGCCCACGATCACCCACGGACCGATCTCCACTCCCTCGCCGAGACGGGCGGAGGGATCGAGGATCGCCGTCGGGTGAACGCGGACCGTCACCGGTCGACCACCCTCGCCATCATCTCCGCCTCCGCGACGACGTTGCCATCGACGTACGCGACCCCCTTCATCCGGCAGGTGCGCCCGCGGTTCTGGATCATTTCCAGTTCGCAGCGCAGCTGGTCTCCGGGCAATACCGGCCGGCGGAACTTCACGTTGTCGAGCGACATGAAGTACACGACCTTCTGGTCCGGGTCCTCGATGGTGCCCAGGAGCAGCATCCCTCCGACCTGCGCCATCGCCTCGATGATCAGGACGCCCGGCATGATGGGATGGCCGGGGAAGTGGCCCTGGAAGTATGGCTCATTGATCGTCACGTTCTTGATCCCGACGATCCGCTTGGTGCCTTCCACCTCCAGTATCCGGTCCACCAGCAGGAACGGGTACCGGTGCGGGATCACGTCCAGGATCCGGCCGATGTCCATCGCCACGCCTCCGTCGCGCTGTCCAGTGCGTGAGAGCCATCGGGCCAGCGCGATGTTGCCCTGGTGGCTCGGCTTGGTCGCGATCACGTGCGCCTCCACCCGGCCGCCGATCAGCGCCAGGTCTCCCAGAATATCCGCGGTCTTGTGGCGCACGAACTCGTCCGGCCAGCGCAGCTCTCCGCCCACCAGTCCCTCCTCGGACAGCACCAGAGTGGACTCGAGCGCCGCCCCGAGCGCCAGGCCCCGCGAGCGGAGCGACTCCGCCTCGTGCAGGAATCCAAAGGTGCGGGCGCCGGCCAGCTCGCGGGCAAACGCCTCCGGGGTGATGTCGTAGCTCCCCGACTGACGACCGATGAGCGGATGCCGCCACTCGATCGTCGTTGTGAGGCGTAGCGACGTGGCGGGCGCCACGACATAGCTCGAATCCGCTTCCACGAGCTGGAAGGGGGCCGCCACGCGGTACACCACCGGCTCTCCCGCCTGCTCGGCCACGCCCGCGGCCTCGAACGCCTCGAGATAGAGGGAGAAAGAGCCGTCACCGATCGGCGGTTCGGGGCCGTCGAGCTCCACGGTGAGATCGTCCAGCTGCAGCGCCGCCGCCGCCGCGAGCAGGTGCTCCACGGTCTGCACCGTCACCTCGCCGGCGCCGAGCACGGTCCTTCGCTCGGTGGATTGCACCTCACTGAGTCGGGCCGGGATCGTCGGGGTGCCGGGCAGGTCCACCCGCCGGAAGATGATACCCTGCCCCGCCGCCGCCGGAAGGCAGCGGGCGGTGACCGCGCACCCCGTGTGCAAGCCGGTGCCCCGCACCCCGGCAGCGCCGGCGAGCGTCCGCCTACTCATCGGCGCTCCGCGAGGGAACCACCTTCTCGAGATCGGCGATGATCGGCGCGAGGCGGTAGAGGGCGGCCTGCGCGCGGAGGAACTGGCGGTGAGGCCGGGCGGGATGGCCACTGTAGGAAGCGCCGGCGGGAATGTCGCCGAAGACCGCGCTCTTGGCCGCGACGCGGGCTCCGTCGGCGATGGTGAGGTGGTCGGTAACGCCCACGTGCCCGGCGAGAATGACATCGTTCCCGAGCCGGGTGCTTCCGGCGACGCCGACGCCGGCCATCAGGAGGCACCTTTCTCCAATCCGGACGTTGTGTCCCACGTGCACCAGATTGTCCAGCTTGGTTCCCTTCCCGATGACGGTGTCGTCCACGCTTCCGCGGTCCACGGTCGAGTTCGAGCCGATCTCCACGTCATCGTCAATGATGCAGAGGCCGACATGGGGGATCCGGCGATGCCCGCCTGCGTCCTGGCGATAGCCGAAGCCGTCTCCGCCGACTACCGCGCCGGCCTTGAGAACGACTCTCCGCCCGATCCGGCTCCCCCGGTAGCAGACCACCCGCGGTCCGATGACGGTGTCCTCGCCGACGGTGACTCCGTCGCCGAGCGACACCCCATCGGCCACCTGGCAGCGGTCGCCGAGTCGCACGCCGCGGCCCAGCACCGCGAAGGGCCCGATGACCACGCCCGAGCCCAGGACGCACCCGGCGCCGAGGCGGGCGGTGGCGTCTATTCCGGGCACGACCTCCGCCGGGGGAAAC
>CAYYXP010000151.1:0-2221 GCA_964475685.1 uncultured Gemmatimonadaceae bacterium
CATCATCCCCAGCTCGCAGTCGGGAGCGTACCCGCTGGTGGTGGTGCCCAACTGGCTGACCGAGTTCCGCCAGCGGATGGGAGCGGGCAAGACCAAGAAGTAGCTACGGCCGCACCTCCCGCAGGAGCCGGAGTCCCTGAAGACTCAGGCCGGCACTCACCCCCAGCGCAATCAGCGAGACCCACCCCGGCACCGCGCGGTCCGCGATGACAGCCGACCAACCGAAGACGAGCCGGAGCAGGTGGCCGAGGGCAATCAGGCTGAACAGCAGGACGGAAATCCGCAGGTACGTCTTCATGGCGCTTCCCTCCGTCGGTGTTATGATCTAGTACCCATAGAGCCGGAGCCTTCCTTGCTTGACCTGTTAGCCCGCCTGCAAGTTGTCCTCGCCTCCCGCTCCACGATCGAGCGCGAACTCGGCCGCGGCGGGATGGCGATTGTCTTCCTCGCCCAGGACCGGAAGCACCATCGCCAGGTGGCGATCAAGGTGCTGACACCCGAGCTCGGCGCCGCGCTCGGGCGTGAGCGATTCCTCCGCGAGATAGAGACCGCCGCCGGCCTGAACCATCCCCACATCCTGCCGCTCCACGACTCCGGCGAAGCCGACGGCTTCCTGTACTACGTGATCCCCTACGTCGAGGGCGAATCACTCCGTGAGCGCCTCGATCGCGAGCGGCAACTCGGGCTTGACGACGCCCTCCAGATCGCGCGCGAGGTAGCCGACGCGCTCAACTATGCGCACAGCCACAACGTCCTCCACCGCGACATCAAGCCCGGGAACATTCTCCTCTCGGGGGGACATGCCCTCCTCACCGATTTCGGGATTGCGCGGGCGATTACCGCCGCCGGGGCCGGTCAGCTGACGGAGGTGGGAACACTCGTCGGCACTCCGGCCTACATGAGCCCGGAACAGGTCGACGGCAGCCCGTACATCGACGGCCGCGCCGATATCTACAGCCTCGGCTGCGTCCTCTTCGAGATGCTGGTGGGTGAGCCGCCTTTCAAGGGATCGACGCTCACGGCCGTCATCGCCGACCGCCTGGGCTCCCCGACTCCTTCGCCCCGCCTGTTCCGCGACCTGGTTCCCGAAGCGGTCGATGCGGCGGTAAGAAAGGCGATGGCCACCCTGCCCGCCGATCGGTTCGCGACGGCCGCGCAGTTGGCCGAAGCGCTGGGAACCACCCGACCGAGCGAGCCCGCCCCCGCCGCGATTCCGGACAGGTCCATCGCCGTGCTGCCGTTCGCGAACATGAGTCACGATCCGGACAACGAATACTTCAGCGACGGGATGACGGAGGAGATCATCAACGCTCTGTCCCAGCTCCCGGGCCTGCAAGTGGCGGCGCGCACCTCGTCGTTCGCGTTCAAGGGCAAGAGCGCGGACATCGCCGAGGTCGGAAAGAAACTCAAGGTCGCGACCGTGCTCGACGGAAGCGTTCGGAAGGCCGGGAACAAGGTGCGGATCACCGCCCAACTGGTCAACGTCAGCGACGGCTACCATCTCTGGTCCGAGCGCTACGACAGCGAGCTGGACGATGTCTTCGCGATCCAGGACCACATTGCCCGGGCCATCGCGCAACGATTCGAGGTCATGCTGGCGGGGCCGACCGGCCGCTTCGCGCAACAGATGGCCGCGGCGCGTTAAGCACGCAGATCTACTCCAGGCCAACCTTTCGCAGCAGCGCCTGGTAGCGCGAGTCGCTGCGGAGCGAAGCGGGAAAAGTCGTCAAGCTCGCCGCAGGCAGGTGGCCGCCCTCTCGCAACAGGGGGAGGCTGACATCGCGCTCCTCGTACGCTTTCTCCAGCCAGACAAACGCCTCCTCGGTCTCGCCCAGGGCCGCGCAGACCGCTGCGAGGTGTAAAGCCCGGATATATTCCCGGTTCGCCCGCGCCCGGAGCTCCTCGAGAAGCTGCCGAGCCTCCTCCGTGCGACCGGCCTCGGCGTATCCGACCGCCAGTGCCGCCACCATCCAGGGAAGACGATTGGACAGCTCGACCGCCCTCTCGAGCTCGGCGAGGGCCGCGTCATGACGCGCCTCGGACGCGTGGGCGCACCCAAGCAGCCAGTGCGCCAGGATGAACTCCGGGTCGAGCTCGATGGCCTTCCCCAGCTGCTCTACGGCCCGCGCGGTGTGACCGGCATTGAGCAGCATCCACCCCAGGTGGGTAGTCGCAAAGCTCGACATCGGCTCGACTTCGACCGCCCGTTCATCTTCGGTGA
>CAYYXP010000152.1:0-3451 GCA_964475685.1 uncultured Gemmatimonadaceae bacterium
CGGGGAGGGCACCCAGCGGCAGATGATGCGGTACGGAGTCGGCTTCTCCTTCACCGAAGTCTTCTTCACCCATTACCACGCCGACCACATGCTGGGCATCACCGGCCTGCTCCGGACCATGGGACTGCAGGACCGGACGGCGCCGGTCACGCTCTACGGCCCCAAGGGGGCCGGCCGAGTGCTCAACGCGGCGGTGAATCTCGGCATCGAGCGCAACAAGTTCCCCATCGAGGTGGTCGAGCTCCGGGCAGGTGACCGACTGTCGCGTGGTGAGTATGACATCGTGGTCTTCGAGACGGACCATCGCGCGGACACCGTCGGGTACGCCCTCGCCGAGCATGTCCGGCTCGGCCGGTTCAACCCGGAGCGTGCGGCGGAGTTGGGGGTGCCCGAGGGTCCGCTCTGGGGGCGGCTGCACAAGGGCGAGACGGTGCCGCTCGACGATGGGCGGACGGTGGCGCCGGCGGACCTGGTGGGTAAGCCGCGGCGGGGGAGGACGCTGGTCTACACCGGCGACACCCGGCCCTCGCTGCTGGTCATGGAGGCGGCCCGCGGCGCCGACCTGCTGGTGCACGAGGCGACGTTCGGAGGTGACGAGGCGGAGCGGGCGCGGGAAACGGGGCACTCGACGGCTGCGGAGGCCGCGCGGGTGGCCGCAGACGCCGGCGTGCGGCGCCTGGCGCTCACCCACATCAGCCCGCGGTACACCCGCGAGGCGCAGGAGCTGCTGGCGGAGGCGCAGGCGGTGTTTCCCGAAACGGTGATCGCGCGGGACGGGATGACGATAGACGTGCCTTTCGTTGAGTAGGGAGGAGGCTCGGACGAATACCAGGCCCTCACGCTACGAGCTGTTTCTCCTGCTGTCTCTGGCCCCCCTGCTCGTCTGGTCGGGGATTGCGCCACATGACCGGTTCACCTGGATTCTCGAGGTGTTCCCGATCTTGATCGGCGTGCCCGCGCTGATCTTTCTCTATCCCAAGTTGCGCTTCACCCCGCTGGTGTACACCCTCATCTGGATCCACGCCTGCATTCTCATGCTCGGCGGGCACTACACTTATGCGAGGGTCCCGCTGGGCTTCTGGATGGAGCAGTGGCTTGGCTTCCAGCGGAACAACTATGATCGGATCGGGCACCTCGCCCAGGGATTCATCCCTGCGATGGTGGCGCGCGAGGTCTTCATTCGGCGCTCGCCCCTCGGCCGCACCCGCTGGCTTCCGTTCGTGACGGTGTGCGTCTGTCTCGCGTTCAGCGCCTTCTATGAGCTGATCGAGTTCTGGACCGCGCTGGCGACGGGCGAGGGGGCGACCGACTTCCTCGGGACACAGGGGGATCCGTGGGACACCCAGTGGGACATGATGCTGGCGCTGATCGGGGCGATCGCGGCGCTGGTGTTGCTGTCGCGGTGGCATGATCGGCAGTTGGAGGGCCGGGAGCCGTGAGCTATCGGCTATCAGCCATCGGTCGTGTCGCTCGACTCCCTGCAAGTGATTGTCGCAGGTGCAATTGGAAGGGGTCCGCGGTGCTTGCGCAGGGGTACTTGGCAGAGGATTCGGACGGGTTCGATCACGTTGACCGGGTGCTATACGTCGGCTAGGTTTAGCGCCGGCCGGGGGCTGTAGCTCAGCTGGGAGAGCGCTGCAATCGCACTGCAGAGGTCAGGGGTTCGATCCCCCTCAGCTCCATTGGTCCGTGGGTCGTGAGCTTTGGGCTTTGGGCCTCATCCGGAGGGGTCCGCTGATCCGGCGACAGCGCACGGCGCATGGCTGATAGTCCACATCCGTTTCTGCCCCTTGGTGTAACTGGCAACACGCCTGACTCTGGATCAGGAGAGTCCTGGTTCGAGCCCAGGAGGGGCAACTCGAAAGCTCTGCAACGACTTCCGTTGTGGGGCTTTCTTCGTCTCTAGGGTTGTGGAAGTTTCGGACGAGCAGCATCTTGGCGGGGAGCATGCCTGCCTCAGCCCTTGACCCCGATTGGCGCCTCCGTCTCGCTGCGTTCGACGCTCTCCGCGGGCTTGCTGAGCCTACGGGTGGGGTAGTCACTCGCGACCAAATGACAGCGGGGTTCGATTTTGAAGGGGACAGGGTCCCATTCGCCCTCCGGGCAAGGGGCATCTGGAAGCCAGCCCTTCTCGGCCGGGACGGCGCAGCCCTCTCCATCACAACCGCATCAATACGCCGCGGTGTCACACCCCGCTACGATGACCAGATTGGTTCCGACGACAACTGGTTTGAGTATCGCTATCAAGGGAACGACCCGCAGGCGTCGGACAATCGAGCCGTGCGGCGGGCTCACATCCTCGGCCGCCCACTCATCTACTTCTATGGTGTGGGTTCAGGACTTTACGAGGCGGTGGTTCCGGTCTATGTGGTGGGTGACGAGCCGAGCAGGCTCACCTTCAAGATCGCGGCGGACGCGACGAGCGTCGGCGATCCGCGGTTGATGCAGGGTGGGGCAGAGGCCCCGCTCAAGGCCTACGCGACTTCAGCGGCGAAGCGACGATTGCACCAACACCGATTTCGGGAGCTGGTCGTCGCGGCATATGGAGAGAGTTGCACGGTCTGCAGGCTGCATCATCCGGAGCTACTCGACGCAGCGCATATCCTCGAGGACAAAGATGTCCGCGGGTTGCCGGAGGTGTCGAATGGACTCGCCCTTTGCAAGATCCACCATGGGGCCTACGACGTGGACATCCTGGGCATCGACCCGGACCGGCGCATTCACATCCGGGAGGACATCCTCGACGAGATCGACGGTCCCATGCTGCAGCATGGATTGCAGGAGATGCATGGAACGCTGATTCGTGTGCCGGGCAGCGCGGATCTCAAGCCGCGCCGAGAGTACTTAGAGGAGCGGTTCGCGCGGTTCCTTGCAGCCTAGAACGACCGCACGCCCCGGATGAGTCGAGATTGCTCCCACTCGCTTCACACGGGACTCGGGAGCCTCAAACCATGACGCGACTGCTGGTGCTCTTCGTGACGGCGTTCGTGGACATGGTGGGGCTCACCATGATCATCCCGCTGCTGCCCTACTACGCCACCGATTTCGGGGCCAGCGCCACGATGGTGGGGCTGCTGATCTCCGCGTTTGCCATTGCTCAATTGGCCGTGGCCCCGACCTGGGGCCGCTTCTCCGACCGCTACGGCCGCCGCCCCGCGATCCTCGCCGGACTGCTCCTCACCGGTGGAGCCCATGCGCTCTTCGCCTTTGCCGGATCGATCGCGGCGCTGCTCGTGGCGCGGCTGCTCCAGGGAGCAGGGGGCGGCACCATCGGCGTGGTACAAGCCTACGTCGCCGATGCGTCGCCGCCCAAGGAGCGCACCAAGAGCCTCGGCTGGCTTTCCGTGGTGACCAGTCTCGGCGCCGTGGCCGGCCCCGCCTTCGGCTCGGCGATGATCAGCCTCGGCGGCAGACGCGCGCCCGGCGTGGCCGCCGCGATCCTCTCCCTGCT
>CAYYXP010000153.1:0-23588 GCA_964475685.1 uncultured Gemmatimonadaceae bacterium
CACGAACGGCAGCTTCGTGCGCCAGGGGAAGCGGTTCCGGTTCGGTGTCACCGCCGCCCCCACGTTCTTCGGCTTCTACCCCGGCGTGGGCCCGCTCTCCAGGATCCGCCATAGTTTTTCACCGGTCATCACCTGGAACTACCAGCCCGCCGCCACGGTGCCGCTGGAGTATGCCACAGCCATCGCCCCGAACGGCCAGCCGCCCGTCTTCCAAAGCGACGCGACTCAACTGCTCAGTGTGTCGCTGTCCCAGACCTTCGAGGGAAAGCGGAAGCCGCCGGAGGGCGATACCGCGTCGGTGAACGACGTGAAGTTCCGGCTGTTGAGCATCAGCACCAGCCCCGTGAGTTACGACTTCGAGCAGGCCAAGCAGCCGGGGCGCACCGGGTGGGTCACGCAGTCGGTCACCAACTCGGTGCTGAGCGACCTGCTGCGGGGGTTGAATCTGAGCCTGACCCACGAGCTCTTCCGGGGCCGGGCCGGGAGCGACACGGCGAAGTTTTCTCCGTTCCTCCAGAACGTCAGTGCCAGCTTCGCCATCTCGGGCAATACGTTCCGGGCGATCGGATCCATTTTCGGTTTGGGGGGCAAGCCGTCGGTAACTCGGAAGGAGGGGGAGGGGCCGAGCTCCTACGTGGCGGAGGCGGGACGCCGGGCCCGTCCGGGATCGTTCTTCAGCACGACCCAGGCGCCTCTCCGCCGCGCCGGCCGCTCCTTCTCGGCAAACTTCAATTACAACCTGGCGCGCACCAGGCCGGTCGAGGGAGGGGCGGCGCCGCCCACTCCCGATCGCCAGAGCCTTGGCTTCAGCACCAACTTCTCACCGACGCCATTCTGGTCGCTCTCCTGGTCGTCGCAGTACAACATCACCGACGGCCGGTTCGAGTCCCAGGTGGTCCGTCTCGAGCGCGACCTCCACGAGTGGCGGGCGTCGTTCAACTTCGTTCGCAATCCGAACGGGAATTTCGCTTTCTACTTCTCGATCTATCTGACCGACCTGCCGGAGCTCAAGTTCGACTACGACCAGACGACGTTCGAGAACTAGTGTCATCGTCTCCGGACGGGGAGCGTCGCCGCCATTCGTATGTTGCTGGTCAGCAATGGGTTATATATTCATCCCGTATGGCATGAGCCCTGCTCAACGGCGGGCGTCCCTCTCCGGAGAAATCGTATGCGCAGGTGGTGGCTTCCAGCGGCGCTGGTCACGGTGGCGGCGTGCTCGAACGACGGCGGCCCCGGGGTTCCTCCCGATACCCCGGCAACATTGAGCAGCGTGTCGCTGGACGGCGCCATCGCGCTCACCTGGTCCGATAACGCCTACCTCGCGGACCCGGGCAACTTCCAGAACTACAACGTCTACAGCACCACGTTCGACATCGATGCCTCTCCCCCCAGTTGCGGGAGCTCCTTCCGCCTGGAGGGGACCACGGTGGCCCCCGAGTTCGTGGTCGGTGCGCTGGACAATGGCGTGCCCCGGTGCTACGCCGTGTCCGCGGTCAGCGTGGACGGCTTCGAGAGTGGCCAGTCCCCCCTTCGCGGGGACACTCCCCGGCCCGATGCCCGGAACGTGGCACTCTTCGCCCGGCAGACGCAGACGGCGGGAAGCGGGTTCCGGTTCTGGGACGATTTCAACGGTGACGGCCAGGTGCAGGGCATCGAGCTTGGCCTTGTCCGGGACGGCGCCTCCGCCAACATCGACTTCGTCGTGGACCGGGACCTCATCGGTGACCTCTTCCTCACGCCGGTCGGCGCGGGAACGGGCGTCGAGTACTACGACGACGCGGCGCCGGCGGTGGAGGATCTCACCAGCATTGATTTTGCTCCCAACCTGACCTATCGCACCTCGCCGATTCGCGCCGTGCCCGGCTACGGGTATGTCTTCGAGACGCGCGACAATGCCGGGACCCCCCGCTACGGCGCCATCCGGGTGACCCATGTCGGCCAGACCTTCCTGATTCTCGATTGGGCCTTCCAGACCGACCCGGGGAATCCGGAGCTGGTGGTGAGCGCCAAGAGGTAGTCCGTGTCCCCATCCGATCTCGTCATCGATGGCCGCTCGCTTGTCATCGCCGATGTGGTGCGCCTCGCGCGGAGCACGGGCGTGCGCGTCGTCGTGGCCCCCGCCGCCCGCGCGGCGCTCCTCGAAAGCCGGCGGCTCGTCGATCGAGCGGTCGGGAGCGGGCGCACCATCTACGGGATCAACACCGGTTTCGGCAAGCTCGCCAACGTTCGTATCGCCCCCGATCAGCTCGAGCAGCTTCAGGCCAACCTGATCCGCAGTCACGCGGCGGGGGTGGGCACGCCGTTTCCGCCGCCGGTGGTGCGCGCGGTGATGCTGCTCCGCGCCAACGTGCTTCTCCGCCCGACCAGCGGAGTTCGTCCCGAGCTGGTTGACGCGCTCGTCGCGATGCTCAACGCCGGTGTGCTGCCCTGGGTGCCGGAGCAGGGAAGCGTGGGTGCCAGCGGCGACCTCGCCCCCCTCAGCCACATCGCGCTGGCGCTCATGGGCGAGGGCGACGTTCTCGACGGCGACGGCCGCGCTCCGGCGGGGTTCGCGCTTTCCGCAGCCCGGCTCCCTCCGTTTCGCTTCGCGCCCAAGGAGGGACTCGCCTTCATCAACGGGACCCAGGTGCAGGCGGCGCTGCTCGCTCTCATGGTGCACGACGCGGAGGTGCTCTGGCGTACCGCGGCCGGCGCGGCGGCGATGAGCCTCGAGGCCCTGCGAGGGACGCCGGCTCCTCTCGACCCCCGCATCCATGCCGCGCGTCCCCATCGGGGGCAGATCGAGGCGGCCGACCTCATGCGGGCGCTGCTCGAGAACAGCGAGATCAGGGAGTCACACCGGGAGGACGATCCCCGGGTCCAGGACGCCTACAGCCTCCGGTGCGCGCCGCAGGTGCTCGGTGCCGTGCGCGACGCGATTCGCTTCGCGGAAGAGACGGCGGCAGTCGAGCTCAATGCATCCACCGACAATCCGCTTGTCTTCGAGAACGGCGACGTGATCTCGGGCGGGAATTTCCACGGCCAGCCGGTGGCCCAGGCGCTCGATCTCCTGGCGATGACTCTCACCACGCTGCAGGCCATCGCCGAGCGGCGAGTCGAGCGGCTGGTGAACCCTGACCTCTCCCAGGGCCTTCCGGCGTTCCTGACCCGGGACCCGGGTCTCTCGTCGGGCTTCATGGTGGTGCAGATCACCGCAGCCTCGCTAGTGGCCGAATCCCGCGCCCTGGCCATGCCGGCCAGCATCGGGTCGATCCCGACCGACGCCAACCAGGAAGACTTCGTTCCAATGGGGATGGCCGCCGCCTGGAAGGCTCAGCGGATCCTCCTCAACGCGCAGCGGGTGGTCGCGGCCGAGCTCTTGTGCGCGGCCCAAGGGCTCGAGTTCCTCAGGCCGCTGGTTCCCGGAAAGGGAGTCGGGGAGCTCTATCGCCGGCTTCGGGGGCTCGAGCCACCGGTGCTGGCGCTCGTCGCCGACCGGCCCCCGGCCCCCGACCTCGAGCGCCTGGCGCGGGCGGTGGCGGAGGGCGATCTCGATCCCGGAGCGTTCGCCTAGCGGGCCCGGGACAGCGGTTGCACGGCCTCTTCCGTCGGCATCTTCAGCTACCTATGTTTCGCCGATTCCAGCCCTTATCTCGAACGCCCATTCCCCAACTCTCCCGAGCCGCATGAATCTGGAAAAGCTGAAAGACTCGGCCCGGAAGTTCGAGCAGAAGGAGGATTGGCGGAGGGCGATCGAGGTCTACCTCAAGGCCATCCAGCAGATCGAGTCCGGGACGGAATCGAGCCCGGACTTATCGCTCTACAATCGGGTCGGTGACCTCTACCTCAAGATCAGCGATACTCCTTCCGCCGTGCGTTCCTACGAGCGTGCGGTCGATCTCTATGCCGACCAGGGGTTCTTCAACAATGCCATCGCCCTCTGCGGCAAGATCCTGCGGGTCAATCCCGGCCGGACCCAGACCTATCTCAAGCTCGCCCAGCTGCACGCCCGCAAGAACGTGGTCATCGAGGCCAAGCGGAACCTGATCGAGTTTCTCGAGCGGATGAACGCGCTGGGGCAGCTCGATCCCGCCGTCCAATCGGTCAAGGGGTTCGCCGACCAGTTCTCCGGAAGCCAGGAGATCCGCCTCATGCTGGTCGAACTGCTCCGTGCGTCCTCGCGTGAGGAAGAAGCGCAGGAGCAGCTGCGCAAGCTCGCCGAGGACCTCGAGGCCCGGGGCGATGGTGGCGCGGCGCCCGAGGCGCCCGTGCGCCCTGCCGAGACCGAGACTCACGAGCACGTGGAGCCGGAGCGGCCGAAGCCCGGAAAGCGCGGAGGGCTCGTCTTCCTCGATACCGGCGTGGACTTCGCCGCCGCCCCCCCCGGCCGTCTCGACATCCCCCCGCACCCGGATCTCGTGCCGCCGCTCGTGGAATTGGGCGATCCCCTCGTGCCGCTCGAGGTTGACGGATTGGAGCAGGCGGGCGAAGTCGACTTCGGAGCGGTCTCGGAGGAGATGCTGCCGGCGCTCGAGCTCGACGACCTGTCCCTCGGGGAAGGGTCGGTCGAGAGCATCTCCGTCGAGGAGATGGATGATCTCGACGCCTCGCTGGCGGAGATCGACGTCGAAGCACCGGCGGCGACCGAGGGCCTTCCCCTCATCGAGACCGACGCCGCGGCCGATCTGATCGAGCTCGAAAACCGGGTGATCGACGATCCCGAGAACCCCGAACTGCACCGGATACTGGCGGAGAATCTTCTGGGGCGGAATGACCTCATGCGGGGGATCGAGGAACTCGACCTCGCGCTCATGTCCTACGAGCGGGTCGAGAACTGGCCGGCGGCGGCCGAGGTGGCGGATCGCCTGGTTGCGGTGGATCGGGATGGCATCCGCCACCATCAGAAGCGGGTCGAGCTCGCCTTCCGCATGAACGATCGCACGCCATTGCTGGGCGCGTACGTCGCTCTCGGCGACGCGCTGGCGCGCGCCGGGGCCACCGACAAGGCCATGGCGGTGTTCCGCCGGGTCCAGGACCACGATCCCGGCAATCCGCACGCCGCGATGGCGATCGAGGCGCTGGCCGCCGAGGAGGCGGAACCGGGACGAGGCCAGGGGGGACGGCAGCCGATCGCGTCGCCGGCCCGGCCTGCCGGCGCGCCGCCTCCTCCCGCGAAGGCCTCCGATGACGGCTTCACCGATTTCGGCTCGCTCGTACTCGAGGAAGAGGCCCCCCGCGATACCCGCATGCGCATCGAGCGCCGCGAGCCGCAGGAGAGCGACGAGGAGCGGGAGTTCCAGGAGATCCTGGAACAGTTCAGGAGGGGCATCGACGAGAACCTGGAGAGCGACGACTACCAGGCGCACTACGAGCTGGGCGTCGCGTTCAAGGAGATGGGCCTCCTCGACGAGGCGATCGCGGAGTTTCAGAAGGCCCTGCGGGCGCCGGAGGGGAAGCTGCGCACCGCGGAGGCGCTCGGCATCGCCTTCTTCGACAAGGGGCAACTCGCGGTGTCCGAGGCCGTCCTGCGGCGGGCGGTCGAGTCGACGGCCGAGGGTGACGACGCCAAGATCGGCCTGCTCTACTGGCTCGGCCGGGCCTGCGAGGCCCAGGGCAAGGACGCCCCCGCGATCGCCTGCTACGAGCGCGCGCTGGCCGTGGACATCCGCTTCATGGATCTCGGCGAGCGGGTCCAGCGCCTGGCCGCGGGGCGGCGGGAATGACCTCGCGAACGGCGCCCGTCACTCTGGCAGATCTCCAGCGCCCGCTGCGCGCGCGACTCGATCGCGTGCCGCAGGAACTTCGCCGCATCGTCGAGGCGGACTTCGGATTGATCGCCAGGGTCAACTCCCATTTGTTCCAGATGCGGGGGAAGATGTTTCGCCCCACGCTTCTCCTCCTGGCCGACGAGGCGACCGGCGCACGGGACCCCCGGACCACGACGCTGGCGGCCGTCGTGGAGCTCATCCACCTCGCCACCCTCGTGCACGACGATTCGGTGGATCACTCGGTGCTCCGGCGGGGAATGCCCACGGTCAATTCCCTCTTCAGCCACCAGATCTCGGTGATCATGGGGGACTATCTTTATTCGCGCGCCGTGATCGAGCTGGTGCGGCTTGACGACCTCGAACCTCTCCGGGTGTTGAGCCGGGTGACCAATGAGATGACTATCGGCGAGATGCGCCAGCTTCTGGCGCATGATCCCCTCGAATTCACCGAGGAGGAGTACGATCTGCTGATCCAGGCCAAGACGGCCTCGCTCCTCTCCGGGGCGTGCGAGGTCGGCGCGCTACGGGCCGCCCCCCCCGAGCGGGAGGCCCTCCGCCGCTTCGGGGAGGCGCTCGGGATGGCCTTCCAGATCGTGGACGACCTCCTCGACTATGTCGGTGATCCCAGTGTCACCGGCAAGCCGACCGGGTCCGACCTCCGGGAGCACAAGGTGACGCTCCCGCTCATCGCGGCGCTTCCGCAAATGCGGGAGGAGGACCGGCGGCAGGTGAACCGCCTGATGGACACAGCCGAGCCTTCCGACAGCCAGATCGCCGAGGTGATCGAGGCTGTAAGAGACGCCGGGGGCTTCGATTACGCCCGGGGTCGTGCCCTGCGACTCGCCGAGCAGGCCGAGGGGGAGCTGGACGAGCTCGCGCCCTCGGCCGCGCGTGACGCCCTCCGCGCCAGCATCACCTACGCCGTGGACCGCAGTCGCTGATGGCCAGCGGACCGCACCGGCCCGGCTTCTACCTTGGGGTGCTGGTCGCCGGCTTCCTGGCCGGCGGCTTCCTCAGCGGCTTCCTCCGCCGGTGGCTGCCGGACAGCGCCGCCAAGGAGTTCTTCACCTCCAGCGCCACCTCGGTCTTCGGACCTGTCTCGATGGACCTCCTGGTGGTAAGCTTCACCCTGGGGCCCATCGGGTTTCACATCTCCTTGCTGAGCCTGATTGGGGTCCTGCTGGCGTACATCATCGCGCGCTCGCTTTTCTAGGGAGGCCCCGTGTTCGGAAACCTCGGGTTCACCGAAATCCTCCTCATTCTCGTGGTGGTGCTGTTGCTGTTCGGCGCCAAGCGGCTGCCGGAGGTGGGGTCATCGATCGGGAAGGGGATTCGGGAGTTCAAGCGGAGTATCTCCGACACCCAGGATGCCATCATGGGCTCGGAGGAGCAGCAGCGAAGCGTGCCGCCACGACCGATGGATGCGCCGCCCCAATCGGCGCCGGGGTCGGGAGAGCCCAAGCGGCTGTCTCAATAGAAGAAGCGCCGCAACAGACAGCACGAAGGGGACATGACCCAGGTCATGTCCCCTTCGCTTTCCAGGGGAAGGACTCGCCTACGACGTCGGAACCTGCTGCCCCTGCTGCCCCGGCTGCCCCTGCTGGGCCCGCAACACCTGCTTCCGGTCGTCCACGATTTTGGCGGCGGCACGGAGCCCGTCCAGGTAGTTGCGGACCCGGTCCTGCTGGGCGAGCCTGATCATCTGCGGCCGGTACTGGTCGAGCCCCTTCAGGAAGACGGCGGAATCGGCCCTGGTGTGCTCGATCACCCTGAGGACGTACATGCCCTTCTTGGTGTCGAGGAGCGGGCTCCGCTGTCCGACCTCGAGGCCGAACGCCGTCCCGACCACCACGGGGTCATCGAGCGGGGGATTCACCCTGGCGAACGGGCCGAACTCCTTGTGAGGCAGCTTCAGCGCATCCGCCGCCTCGGCGAGAGTGCTGCCGGACTCCATCCTCTTCACAAAATCCTGCGCCACTTTCCGGCCCAGATCGATCTTCTTTTCGGCGCGGGCCTGGGCGGCCACACTGCTGCGGATTTCCGGAAGCGGCGGGACTCCCTCGGGCCTGAGGCTGTCGAGCCGGAAAACGTAGAACGCCACGGGCGATTCGATCACGGGGCTGGTCGAGCCCGGCTCGGACTGGAAGGCCCACACGCCGGCATCCGGCACCACCAGCAAGCCGAGCTGAACCTTGGTCCCTTCCTGGACCGCCCCGGAATGGCCCAGCGGGAGCTCGAGCGCCCGCGAAACGGTGTCGAGGGCCGCGGGATCGGTCCGCTCGGCCCCCAGCCGCTCCAGGCTGTCCGCCTGCGCATCTAGCCGGTCGCGGTGGGCGCCCGCAACCTCGATCGGGAAGAGAATGTGGCGACCGTTCGCCTTGTCGCCCTTCCGGCTGGTGATCTCGATCAGGTGATAGCCGAACTGCGAAAGCACCGGCTGCGAAGTGGTCCTGAGCGGGATGGCGAAAGCGGCGGAGTCGAACGCCGGGTCCATCGAGCCCCGGTCCCACTCGCCGAGGTCGCCGCCCCGCGAGGCGCTCCCGGTGTCCGCCGATTCGCGGCGGGCCACATCGGCGAACGGCGCGCCCCCAGCGATCTCCGCCCGGGCCGAATCGGCCCGGGCGCGGGCGAAGGCGGTGTCACTCGCGTCGGTGAGGCGAGGCAGCGCCACGAAGCTCAGGTAGGCCGTGCGCGGGCGCTTGAACTCGTCGAGGTGCTTCTTGTAGTAGTCCCCGACCTCCGCGTCCGACACCTCGACTGAGGAGTCGGGGATGACGTTGCCCGGGATGACCGCGGCGAGCTCGATCTTTACCGTCTCGTTCTCATCCCTGTACTGTTGCCAGAGAGCGGCGTCGGAGAGGTAGATGTCCGCCGTCACCACGCTCAGGAGCTTGGACCGCTTGATCTGGTCGCGGTACTGAGCCTCGAGGGACGGGAGGTACTGTTGCGCCACGCTGGAGGTGAGCCAGCGCTGGTACTTGGCCGGGTCGAACTGGCTGTCGGTCTGGAACTCCGGGAGTTTCTGGAACTCCGGCGGAGGAGAGGTCCGCATGGCCTGTACGATCTCGTCTGGGGATACGGTGATGCCTCGCCGCCGGTACTCCGTCTCCAGCACGTTGCCCTGAACGAACTGGTTCCAGACGTCGTCGCGGATCCGCTCGTAGTCCTCGAGGCCGAGGGCGCCCGGCGACTGACGCTGGTACGCATCGATGTTCTGCTGGACGACGGACTGGTACGTCCGGGCGTCCACTCCCTGGCCATTGATCTTGCCGACCGAGGTCCGGGTGAGGAGGCCGGTGCCGCCGGTGATGCCGCTGAGGTCGAGCACCAGCCAGGCGAAGAAGGTGAAGGCGACGATCACCATCAGCGGTTTGGCCGCGTTGCGAAAGGCTTGCATCATAGGGGCAGACGGAACTCCGTACCGGGGAACGAAGAGAGCCTTAAGACTAAGCTCCCCGAGGCCGAACCTCAAGGTGGCGCGCCGCTTAGCAGTTGACACGCGGAAGTCGTCCGGCTACTCTCCCGGGACCTCCTCCACACGACAGCAATTCTCCGCACGACGCATCAGACTTCGGACACCGGGACCCGGATGGCCATCAGCGAGATCGAGAAACTCGAGCGCCGCTACACCGAAAACCCCCAGGGGCTCACCTTCGCCCCGCTGGCCGAAGCGTATCGCAAGGGCGGTGATACGGCCAAGGCACTGGGACTGCTCGCCCCGGGCCTCGCCCTTCACCCCGACTACATCCCGGCCAGCATCGTCCTCGGCCGCTGCCATCTCGACCTTGGCGACCAGCATGCCGCCGAAGTGGCCTTCACCCATGTGCTGAGCTTGGACGGCGAAAACGTCATCGCCCTCAAGGTTCTCGCCGACATCGCCGAACATCTGTCCCGACTCGACGAGTCGGAGCGGTGGCTGAACACGCTCCTGTCCCTCGACCGAAGCAACGACGAGGCCCGTGAGCAGCTCGAACGGGTCCGGGCGGCGCGCCGCCAGGCGGAGATCGCCACTTCGGCGAACCCCGACGGCGGCTTGGTCGTCGAGTCCGCCGCTGAGACCCGGGAAGAGCCGGCGGCGCCGGGCATGGGCGAGGTCGCCGAGTCCGACGCGCCCTCTGGCGAAGAGGCGGTGCCGGTCGAGCCGCTGTCGGGCATCGTCGGCATGACCGAGTCGGGCGACATCTCCCCCATCGAACCGAGCGAGGACATCGTCCTCCGGAGCTCCGGGGCGTCGGAATTCCAGGTGCCCAACGCCGCGGATGAGTGGTTCGGCTCAGAGTATGCCGCGCCGCCGCCTGTGCCGGCGGATCCGATGATCACGGAAAGCATGGCCGAGTTGCTGCTCAACCAGGGACACCGGGAGGAGGCGCTCCGGGTGTATCGCGAACTTGACGGGCGTGCCGGCAGCGAGTCGCGCTGGAAGGAAAAGATTGCGGAGCTGGAAGGGCCGACTCCCCTTCCGGCACTCCCGCGGGACTTCTCGGCGAGGGCCACCGGCGGGCGATCCACCAGGGACTTCCTCGGAGCCATGCTGGCCTCCCGCCCGCCGAACCCGGTCCCGGCCGCCTCGACCAGAGGCGAGGGTCGGCACCCGGGCCGTACCCCGGAATCTGCCGGCGCCCCCACGCGCCCGGCTCACGATGCTCTCTCCCTCGACTCCGTGTTCGGTGAAGAAGGCACTCCCAGCCGGCCCGCCGTTTCCGCCGGCGGAGATACCCTTGGGGCGATTTCCTTCGACGACTTCTTCAGTTCTCCGGCCTCGGGAGGCGCCTCGCGTCCCGCCCGCTCCCCTGATCCGCAAGGCGACGATCTCGACCAGTTCCACACCTGGTTGCAGAACCTGAAGCGCTGAATGCGGATCGCGGTGCTCAATGGCCCCAACCTCAACCTCCTGGGGGAGCGGGAGCCGGAAGTCTACGGGCGCTCGACGCTGGGCGAGATCGAGGCCATGGTGCGGGAGGCGGCCCGCGCGTACGGCGCGGAGATCGAGTGGCTGCAGACCAACCACGAAGGGGAGATGGTGGACGCGGTGCAGGGGCTGCGAGGCCGGGTGGATGGCGCCCTGATCAACGCCGCCGCGCTCACCCACTCGAGTCTTGCGCTCCGTGACGCGCTGCTCGCCGTCCGGGTGCCCTTCGTCGAGTTGCACCTCTCGAACATCTTCGCGCGCGAGCCGGAGCGGCGGCACTCGATGATCGCGGATCTCGCGCTCGGCATGGTGACGGGGTTCGGCGCCCAGAGCTACCTGCTCGCGCTGCAGGCGCTCGTGGGCCGTCTCCGTGGCGGCTGATCGGCGGCTCGAGCGGCAGGCGGCCCTTCGGGCCGCCATCGAGGGCGAAGGGGTGGACGCCCTGCTCGTCAGCCACCTCCCCAACATCCGGTACCTCACCGGATTCAGCGGGTCCGCGGCCCTGCTCGTCGTCCGCCGTGATGCGACCATACTGATCACCGACTTCCGCTATGCGGCGCAGGCCCTGGCCGAAGCGGGAGCGTCGGCATCGGTGGAGGTCGATCAGAAGAGCGTTTGGGAGCGCCTGGCCCGGGTGCTCGCGGCGGTTCCGCCCGCCGCGGTCGGCATCGAGGGGCAGGCGCTGACCGTGCGCGACGCCCAGCGGGTCTCGGAACTCACCCGGGCGCGGGTGGTCACCACCGGCGATCTGGTCGAGCAGCTTCGCGCCGTCAAGTCGCCGGAGGAGGTGGCCGCGATCCGGGCGGCGGCGACGCTGGCCCAGGAGGGGCTGGCGGAGGTTCTTCCTGGCGTGCGGGTGGGACAGACGGAGCGGCAGATCGCCGCGGCGCTCGAGTTGGCGCTGCGGCGGCGGGGCAGCGAGTGGCATCCGTTCCCCACCATTGTTGCCTCGGGCCCCCGGTCGGCGCTTCCCCATGCGCGTACCAGCGCCCGGGAAGTCGCCGCGGGAGAATGGCTCCTGCTGGATTTCGGGGCCCAGGTAGACGGCTACTGCGCCGACCTCACCCGGACGGTCGTCGTCGGCGCGCGGGCCGATGACAGGCAGCGGGCGGTCTACGAGGTTGTGCGTTCGGCGCAGCACCGCGCGGTCATCGGGATTCGGGCCGGCATGACGGGGCGGGAAGCGGACGCCCTGGCGCGGGACGTCATTGCGGCGCGCGGGTTTGGCGAGTCCTTCGGGCATTCGCTGGGGCACGGACTCGGCCTCGAGGTGCACGAGGCCCCTCGGCTGGCCCCGACGGCCGAGACGTTGCTGCCGGAGGGTGTGGTGGTGACGGTGGAGCCGGGAGTCTATCTTCCGGGTTGGGGAGGCGTCCGCCTGGAGGATGACGTACACCTCTCCGCCGATGGGCCCATCCGGCTGTCCGATGGGATGACCGAACTGGTGGAACTGGTCTAGGGCCTCGCGGCTCGAGGCCGCGACCCGGGACGCTATGGCCACAACCGCCGACTTCAGGAATGGGATGGTCCTCGAGACGGAGGGCCACCTGTTCCAGATGGTCTACTTTCAGCACGTGAAGCCCGGCAAGGGTGGCGCGTTTGTGCGCACCAAGCTCAAGAACATCCGCACCGGCGCCGTGATCGAACGCACCTACAATTCCGGCGAGCGCGTCACCGATGTGCGTCTCGAGCGGAGGCCGATCCAGTTCTCATATTCCGACGGCCACTTCTACCATTTCATGGACCAGCAGACCTTCGACGACATCATGATCACCGAGGAGTTGCTCGGCCCGGACCAGTTGAAGTACCTGAAGGAGGGAATGGAATGTGAGGGGCTGGTGCACGACGGGACGGTGATCCTGGTCGATCTGCCGTACTTCGTCGAGCTGGCGGTCACCCGGACCGATCCCGGGGTCCGCGGTGATACCGCCACGGGCGCAACCAAGCCGGCGACCCTCGAAACCGGTGCCACGGTGCAGGTCCCGCTCTTCATCGAGGAGGGCCAAGTGATCCGGGTCGATCGCCGCGAAGACAAGTACCTCACCCGCGTATGACGCCCCAGGAGATGAAGCAGCTCGCCGAGCTGCTGCAGAACGTGCCGGGAATCCGGTCGGTCGAATTGAAGGACGTCGAGGAGCTGGTGCGGCTCCTGCGCGACTCTCCCGAGATCGGCTCGATCGAAGTGAAGGGGTGGTTCGGCACCGGGGTCGTCATCAGCAGGACGGCGGCAGGCCCGGTGCATGCCGTGGTGCCCGCCGTCCATGCCCCGGCTGCGGCCGCGCCGTCCGAGGCACGCGAGGCCGTGCGTCCGGCCCCGGCGCTCAAGGAGATCAAGTCGCCGATGGTGGGGACCTTCTACAAGGCCCCGGAGTCGGGCGCCGATCCGTACGTCAAGGTCGGCGGCCGGGTGACCCCCGGCCAAACCGTCTGCATCATCGAGGCGATGAAGATCATGAACGAGATCGAGGCCGAGATTTCCGGCGTGGTGCGGGAAGTATGCGCCGACGACACCCAGCCGGTCGAGTTCGGACAGGTCCTCTTCCGGGTAGATCCCAATGGCTGAGCAGACCGCGGCCCCCACCCCCCCGGGACCGGCCTTCGATTTCAAGGCGACCATCGGACAGATGGTTCAGCGCAATGCGTCCGACCTCCTCCTCAAGGTTGGCCGGCCGCCCACCATCCGGCAGAACGGCGAGCTCATCGCCCTCGACGTGGGCCCGCTCAGGCCGGAGGACCTGAAGCTCCTGGCCGAACAGGTCATGACACCCCGGCAGGTGAAGGACTTCGCGGAGAAGAAGGAGGCGGACTTCGCCATCGGTGTGCCCGGCGTCGGCCGCTTCCGCGCGAATGTGTACCAGCAGCGGGGCACCATCGCCTTCGCCTTTCGGGCCATTCCGTACGAGGTGAAGACGATTCGGGAGCTGCACCTCCCCCCGGTGCTCGAGGAGATCTCTCTCAAGCCCCGCGGGCTCATCCTCGTCACCGGGGTCACCGGGTCGGGCAAGTCCACCGCCCTCGCGGCCATGATCGACCACGTCAACCAGCACCGTCGGGTGAACGTGATCACCATCGAGGATCCGATCGAGTTCCTCCACCGCGACGGGATGGCCAATATCTCCCAGCGCGAAGTGGGGAGCGATACCCTGTCCTTCGCCTCGGCGCTCCGCCACGTGCTCCGCCAGGACCCCGACGTGATCCTGGTCGGCGAAATCCGCGACATGGAAACGCTGGACACCGCCCTCAAGGCGGCCGACACCGGCCATCTCGTCTTCTCCACGCTCCACACCACCGACGCGACCCAGACCCTCAACCGGATCATCTCGTTCTACCCGCCCTATCAGCACCAGGAGATCCGGATGCTGCTGGCCACCGCGCTCCAGGCGGTGATCTCGCTGCGGCTGGTGCCGCGCGCCGACGGCCGGGGCCGGGTGCCGGCGGCGGAAGTGCTCATCAACACCGCGGCGGTGGCGGACAACATCCGCGACATCGAAAAGGCACTCAACATTCCGGACCTGATCGCCGAAGGCACCGTCTCCTACGGCATGCAGTCGTTCGACCAGTCGCTGATGAGGTGGTTCAAGGAGGGCATGATCTCCTACCAGAGCGCGCTGTTCTACTCGACCAATCCGAGCGAGTTCGCGCTGCGGGTCTCGGGCGTCGATTCGGCGTCGGATCGCACGTTCACCGAGATCACCGGGGGCTCAGTGCCCTCGGGCGCGATGGATTTGACGCCCTGATGTTCAAGAAGGTCCTGATCGCGAACCGCGGGGAGATCGCCTTGCGGGTGATTCGCGCGTGCCGGGAGCTGGGGATCGCCACGGTGGCTGTCTACAGCGAGGCGGACCGCGAATCGCTGCACGTGCGCTTTGCGGATGACGACGTCTGCATTGGCCCTCCGCCCAGCCGCTTCTCCTATCTCCGGATTCCCAACCTGATCGCGGCCGCCGAAATCACCGGCGCCGACGCCATTCATCCGGGGTACGGCTTCCTCGCGGAGAACGCCGAGTTCGCCGACACCTGCCGGGCCTCGAACATCACCTTCATCGGTCCCACCGGCGACCAGATCCGCCAGATGGGCGACAAGGCCACCGCGCGCCGCCTCGCGGAGGAGGCCGGCGTGGCCACGGTGCCGGGGTCACCGGGGACGATCGAGGACGTGGAGGAAGCGCTCCAGGCCGCGCTCGGCATTGGATTTCCCGTCATCATCAAGGCGACGGCGGGAGGGGGCGGCAAGGGGATGCGGATCGCCAGCGACCCCGAACAGTTCCCCCAGCTCTTCGGCCTCGCCCAGAACGAGGCGCTGGCGGCGTTCGGCAACGGCTCGGTGTACGTCGAGAAGTACCTGGAGCATCCGCGGCACGTCGAGATCCAGGTGATGGGCGACTGCTTTGGGCGGGTGGTGCACCTCGGCGAGCGCGACTGCTCGGTCCAGCGGCGGCACCAGAAGCTGATCGAGGAGAGCCCGAGCCCGGCGCTCAACCCGCTCCTCCGGGAGCGGATGGGCCAGGCGGCGGTGTCACTCGCCTCCAACATCGCCTACAGCGGCGCCGGCACCATCGAGTTCCTGCTCGACACGGACGGTCACTTCTACTTCATGGAAATGAACACCCGGATCCAGGTGGAGCATCCGGTGACGGAGATGGTCACCAGCTTCGACCTGGTGAAGGAACAGATCCGGGTGGCCGCGGGACAGCCGCTCAGCTTCCAGGGCGATGGCCGCTACCTCCGGGGACACGCGATCGAGTGCCGGATCAACGCCGAAGACCCGTACCGGAATTTCCAGCCGTCGCCGGGCCTGATCACCGCCTATCATCCCCCTGGCGGCCCCGGCGTCCGGGTGGACACCCACGTGTACGCCGGCTATACCGTTCCCCCCTATTACGATTCGCTTCTCGCCAAGGTGATCGTGCACGGCTACGACCGCGCGGAAGCCCTCACTCGCATGGGCCAGGCTCTCGACAGCTTCATCCTCGAGGGAGTGACCACGACCATTCCGTTCCTCTCGAAGGTCATCCACCACCCGGAGTTCGTCGCGGGGAAGGTGGATACCCGATTCCTCGAGCGACAGCCGCAACTCTTCCGACAGGACGCATGACACCCGACGCCCGACGCCGCTTCGGCGCCCTCACCGCGCTGGTGCTTGGGCTGTTCGTGGGCCTGACGCTCCTCCCGATTCCGGCCACCGGCCCCTTCGGCCGGTCGGTGGGCCACGCGCTGTGGCAGTTCCTCGGCGCCGGCGCGCTGGGCATTCCGCTGCTGGGGATCGGCCTCGCTCTCGCGGGCTTCGACCGTCTGGGCGGACTCGACATGAAGCGCTCGGCGCTCCTGATCATCGGGCTGAGCCTGCTGATCCCCTATTCCGTGGGAGTTCTGGCGCGCATCGAGAGCAAGGACCTTCTCGCGGACGTGGCCGACCGCGGGCTCGCCGCCCGCGCAGTCGGGGTTCTCCCGGGATTTCTGGTCGAGACCATCTCCACTCCCGTGGGCGTGGCCGGCGCCCTGCTGTTCGGATTCCTTGCGCTCTCCGCGCTTACCCTCGCGACGTTCGCCTGGCATCCGCTCCAGCGGCTCGAGCGAAAGACCGATCCCGCCGGCGATGCGCCGGAGCGGCTCAAGGGGGACCGGAAGGCCCGCCGCGCAAGCGAGCTCACTGCGCCGGAGGTTCCGGCCGCCTCCGCTCAGGCAGCGAAGGAGGAGCTGGCCACCAGGCCCGTCGCGGTCAAGGACGAGGGGAAGGCCCCCAAGGGGAGGAGCGCGAAGAAGGCGGACCCCAGGCCCGCCGCCGGCGAAGCGAAGAAGAGGGTGTGGGACCTGCACCTGCTGGCACCGCCGCCCACCCGGAGCGTGGACGCGGGCGAGGGGGAGCTCGATGAGCTCCAGGAACGACTCGAGGGGACATTGGCCGAGTTCAAGGTCGAGGGGGACGTGGCGGGGAGAACTACGGGGCCTGTCGTCACCCAGTACGGTGTGCGGCTCCGGCCGGGCGTGAAGATGAACCGGCTGGTCGCGCTGGCCGACGACCTCGCGCTCAAGATGAGCGCCCGGTCGGTTCGAGTCGCCCGGATTCCGGGGCGGGACATGGTGGGCGTCGAAGTGCCCAACCCGAAGGCGCGGGTCGTGCTGTTGCGCGAACTGCTCGAGGACGACCTCTGGAGCAGCGAGGAACGTCTGCTACCCGTCACCCTCGGCCTCGATCTCGAGGGCCGGCCCGTCATCGCCGACCTGGCCAAGATGCCGCACCTCCTCATCGCCGGCGCCACCGGCACCGGCAAGTCGGTGGGCATCAACGCGATCATCACCTCCTTGATCTACCACTACCAGCACAAGGAAAACCTGCGGCTCATCATGATCGACCCGAAGATGGTGGAGCTCTCGATGTACAAGGACCTCCCCCATCTCCGGCATGCGGTGGTCACCAACAACAAGGACGCGGCACGGGCGCTCAAATGGGCGGTGAACGAGATGGAGCGGCGCTACGGCCTGCTCGAGGCCAACGGCGCGCGAAACCTGAGCGACTTCAACGAGAAGGTGGAGAAGGGCAAGCTGTTGCGGCATCCAGCGGTCAGGAAGGTCACGCTGAGCGACATTGCCGCCGAGCCTGCCGACACTCCGCCCGAGCCGCCGCAGGCACAGGAGTACACCGAGGGCAAGCTTCCGCTCATCGTGATCGTCGTGGACGAGCTTGCCGATCTGATGATGACGGTGCAGGCCGACGTCGAGACGCTCCTGGCGCGCATAGCGCAGAAGGCGCGCGCGGTGGGGCTGCACTTGATTCTCGCGACCCAGCGGCCGTCGGTGAACGTGATCAGCGGACTCATCAAGGCCAACTTTCCGAGCCGGATCGCCTTTCGAGTAGCCTCGAAGGTGGACAGCCGAACCATTCTCGACCAGAACGGAGCGGAGGCGCTTCTCGGCAAGGGGGACATGCTCTTCCTCGAGCCGGGGAAGAGTGAGCCGATGCGACTCCAGGGCGCCTACATCTCGACGGAGGAGAGCGAGAAGATCATGGAGTGCTATCGTGCCCGGAAAGTGGATCGCGATCGGCGCGGAATCACGGACGCCCCGGAAAGCAACATCCTCGATGAGGTGCCCGAAACCGACGAAGGTGGCGAAGGCGCCCAGGACGCCGGGGAGCGCGACCAGCAGTTCAAGGAGGCGGCCCTCGCCTGCGTCCAGAACCAGGGCGGCTCGACGTCGCTCTTGCAGCGCAAGCTCGGTATCGGGTACGGCCGCGCCGCCCGCATCATGGACCAGCTGGAGGAGGCGGGCATCTTGGGACCGGCCAACGGCAGCAAGCCCCGCGACGTGCGCGTGGGCATCGATCAGATCGACGAGTACTGCCGATGAGACTCCTCCCCGCGGCCACCCGTGGCCGGAAGCCATGATCCCCGGCTGACCCGTCCTCTCCGCCTTCTCCGCCTTCTCCGCCCTCTCCGCCCTCTCCGTCCGCCTGCTGCCGCCCCTCCCGCGCAGCAACGCCCCGCGACCGGCGAAATCGATTGCCGCGCGCGCCATCACCCACGCTACTCTCGTGCATGCGCGAGGCACGGACCTTCGTCCCGACGGCGGCGTGGGAAGATGCGCGGCAGCGGCGGGGGCTGGCGGGTGAACGCGCGGCCTGGGCGTTCCTCACCGCCTGCGGATGGGACATCGAGGCGCATCGCTATCGGTGGGGTCGGCATGATCTCGATCTGGTGGCACGGCAAGACGGCCTGGTCGCCTTCGTCGAGGTCAAGACGCGCCGCTCGCTCCGCTGCGGCACGCCGCTCGAATCGGTGGGGTGGCGAAAGCGGATCATCCTCGCGCGGCTGGCCGAGGTGTGGCGGCTCCGGTACGGGCAGCCAGAGGATCGGTACCGGTTCGACCTGGTGGCCATCGAGGAGCGGGGACGGGGCCGGTATGTCATCGAGCACGTACCCGATGCCTGGCGGCAGGAGGGGCTGCCGCTCCGCCGGGCTGTTTGACCAAGCATGGCTCAAAATCGGTCACACAGTTACTATTGCTTCGGCTCCGCTTCGGTTATAGATTGTCGTTACCATATCTCAGTGTAGTAAAATCGGTCACTTCAATATCAAGAGGACTCCATGCCCGCCGACGAATCCCGACTCGAGGCCGACCGCCGCAAAGCCCTCGGTCTCGCCATCTCCCAAATAGAGAAGCAGCTCGGCAAGGGCTCCATCATGCGGATGGGCAGCGACTATCCACGGGTGAAGGTGACCGCCATCCCCACCGGCGCCATCAATCTCGACGCCGCCACCGGTGTCGGCGGTGTGCCCCGCGGGCGCATCACCGAGATCTACGGCCCCGAGTCCTCCGGCAAGACCACCCTCACGCTCCATCTCGCGGCCAACGTCCAGAAGGCCGGCGGTGTCGCCGCCTATGTCGATGCCGAGCACGCGCTCGACATCGACTACGCCAAGAAGCTGGGCGTCGACGTGGAGGAGCTCCTCGTCTCCCAGCCCGACACCGGGGAGCAGGCCCTCGAGATCGTCGAGATCCTCGTCCGCTCCGGCGCCGTCGATCTGATCGTCATCGACTCGGTGGCCGCGCTCGTGCCCAAGGCCGAAATCGAAGGCGAAATGGGCGATAGCCACGTCGGCCTCCAGGCGCGGCTCATGAGCCAGGCGCTCCGCAAACTGGCCGGCGCCATCAACAAGTCCAACTGCGCGGTGGTGTTCATCAACCAGCTTCGCGAAAAGATCGGCGTCATGTTCGGCAACCCGGAAACCACCACCGGCGGCAAGGCGCTCAAGTTCTACGCCTCGCTCCGGCTCGACATCCGGCGCATTGGGCCGGTGAAGGAGCGGGAGACCGTCATCGGCAACCACGTGCGGGTCAAGGTGGTCAAGAACAAGGTCGCCCCACCGTTCCGGCAGGCGGAGTTCGACATCATGTTCGACGAGGGCATCAGCCACACCTCGCTGCTGGTGGATCTCGCGGCCGAGGCCAACATCATCCAGAAGTCGGGCGCCTGGTACTCCTACGGCGATCAGCGGATCGGGCAGGGCCGGGAAAACGCCAAGCTCTTCCTCCGCGACAATCTGGCTCTCATGGCCGAGGTCGAGGGGAAGGTCAAGGAGTTGCTTGGGGTGCATGCGGCGGCCGGCGCCGGTGCCGGTGCCGGTGCCGGAGACGCCGAGTGACACTGGCGGCCATCACCGCGCTGGCGCCCGATCCGAGACGGCCGGGAACGCTCCGAATCGAGATAGACGGGCAGCGTTTCGGCGCAGTGCCGGAGGAGGTCGCCGTCTCCGCGGGGCTCGCGCCCGGGCTGGTGCTCGACGCGGACCTTCGCGAGCGGCTCCTGGTTGCGGCCGATGCCGAGGCGGCCTATCGCACCGCGCTCCGTGCCCTGGAGCGGCGGGCATTCGCCCGGCACGATCTTGGGCGCCGCCTGCGGCGCAAGGGGCACCCATCCCACGCCGTGGATTCCGCGCTCGAGCGGGCGGCGGGGCTCGGCCTCCTCGACGACGCCGCGTTCGCGCTCGATTACGTTCAGTCGCGCACCGCGCGGGGGCGCGGTCCCTCCCGCCTGGCTACCGACCTGATGGCCATGGGGGTCGAGCGTTCGCTGATCGACCGCGCCATCGCCGCCGAGTGGAGCGAGGGCGCGGACCGCGCCGGCGTCCCGCGGAAGCTCGCCGAGGCCCGCGCGTCCCGACTCAGCGGCCTTCCCGCACCGGTCAAGCGGCGCCGGGTGCTGGCCTACCTCGCCCGCCGGGGGTTCTCCGGGCGGGAAGTGAGCGAGATGGTGGCAAAGGTGGTGGGGTAGGGCGGCCCACGGCCAATGGCCAACGGCCTTTAGCCTCCGTATCTTCCCCCCATGCAGTCCGCCACCATCCGACGGCTCTTCCTCGATTTCTTCGTCGCCAAGGGGCACCGTGAGGTGCCTTCTTCGTCGTTGGTCCCCGCCGACGATCCAACACTTCTGTTCACCAACGCCGGGATGGTGCAATTCAAGCGGACTTTCCTGGGCCAGGAGCGCCGGGACTACGCCCGCGCCACCACCTGCCAGAAGTGCGTGCGCGCGGGCGGGAAGCACAATGACCTCGAGCAGGTGGGCCACACCAAGCGGCACCATACCTTCTTCGAGATGCTGGGCAACTTCTCTTTCGGCGACTACTTCAAGCGCGACGCCATCGCGTACGCCTGGGAGTTCGTCACCAGTCCCTCCTATCTCGGCATTCCCGCCGACCGCCTCCGGGTGACGGTGCATCACACCGACCAGGAGGCCCGCGCGTACTGGCGCGAGATCTCCGGGCTCCCCGATCATCGGATTTACGGGCTGGGCGACAAGGACAACTTCTGGCAGATGGGGGACACAGGGCCCTGCGGTCCGTGCACCGAGATCTATGTGGATCTCGAGTGGACGGAAGGACGGGACGACGGACGGACGGACGGCGGGTCGGGCGACGAGGTGTCGCAGGAGGAGTTCGAGCAGCAGGCGGAGGCCGGGCGGTATCTCGAGATCTGGAACCTCGTCTTCATGCAGTTCGACCGGTCCGCCGACGGGACGCTCACGCCGCTGCCCAAGCCGTCGGTGGACACCGGCGCCGGGCTCGAGCGCATTGCCGCGGTCATGCAGGGCGAGGACGACAATTTCCACACCGACCTGTTCCTCTCCCTGGTGGACCGGGTCGGCAGGCTGGTCGGGGCCCCGTACGACCGGTCCGGGGAGAAACGCGCCTCCTATCGCGTGCTGGCCGACCACGCTCGCGCGGTGAGCCTTCTGCTGGCCGACGGGGTCTACCCGAGCAACGACGGCCGTGGGTACGTTCTGCGCCGCATCCTGCGCCGCGCCGTCCGGCACGCCTGGCTGCTCGGCCGCCGGGAGCCGACCTTGGCGCCACTCACCGCGGTGGTGGTCGAGCAGCTCGGAAGCGTCTATCCGGAACTGGTGGCCAAGGCCGGCTACATCCACGAGGTCACGGAGACCGAGGAGCGCCGCTTCCTCGAGACCATCGACGGGGGGCTCGGGCGCCTGGAGGAAATCTTCTCGAGCGGCGCGCGGACCATCCCGGGCCAGGAGGCCTTCAAGCTGTATGACACCTTCGGCTTCCCGATCGACCTGACGCAGATCATCGCCGGCGAGCGTGGCGTCGAGGTGGACCTGGAGGGATTCGAGCGGGAGCTGGACAAGCAGCGGAAGCGCTCGCGCGACGCCCGCGGGGCCGGGGCGGGTGTGCGCGGACCAGCGGTTCACGTGCCCAAACCCGGGAAGTGGCGCACCGTCAGGCGTGGCAAGCAGAAGTTCGTCGGCTACTCGCGCACCGAGGCCGACACCGACGTGCTCGCGTTCCGGCAGGACGGGCCTCGGGTCGAAGTCGTGCTCCGTGAGAACCCGTTCTACGTCGAGTCCGGCGGGCAGGTGAGCGATACCGGGGGGCTGAGCGGAGACGGCTGGACCCTGGCGGTGGACTCGGTGCGGAAGGACCCCAAGGGCACCGTGGTCGGCGGGACGTTCGCGGAGCGTTTCGAGCCGGAGGTCGCACACGCCGCCGTGGACGCTCCGCGCCGGCACGACATCGAGCGCAATCACAGCGCCACCCACCTGGTTCATTGCGCGCTGCGCACGCATCTCGGACCGCACGTCCGGCAGCAGGGCAGCCTCGTCCAGCCCGAGCGGCTCCGCTTCGACTTTTCGCATCACGGTCCGATCGACGCCGCGACGCTGCAACGGGTCGAGGACGAGGTCAACGATCTCGTGCTCGGCAACACCGTCGTCACCACTCGGGAGATGGCCTACCCGGACGCGCTCGCGCTCGGAGCGATGGCCTTCTTCTCCGAGAAGTACGGCGATCGCGTACGGGTGGTGCAGATGGGGCCCTCGGTCGAGCTCTGCGGCGGCACCCATGTGCGCAGCAGCGGCCAGGTCGGCACCTTTCGCTTCTCCGGCCAGACCGGTGTCGCTGCCGGGGTGAGGCGCATCGAGGCGGTCACCGGCACCGGCGCGCTCCGCGCCGTCCGCGATCTGGAGCAGCGGCTCGCCCAGGTGGCGGAGGCGCTCAAGTCGCAGCCCGAGCACCTGGTGCGGCGTGTCGAGCAGCTGCTTGAGGAGCGGCAGCGGCTCGAGGGCAGGCTGGCGCAGGCCCTCAAGGCGGGCGGAGGGAGTTCAATCGGTGGCGACGAAGCCGAGGTGCACGGAGTCAAGGTGACTATCGCCGACACCGCCACCGACGACCGCGACGAGGTCGGCCAGATCGCCGACAAGTTCCGCGAGGGGAAGCGCAACGCCGTGCTCGTGCTGTTCAGCACGGGCGGACGGGGCGCCATCCACGTCACCCTGACCGACGACCTGGTCAGCGCGGGACGGAAGGCGGGAGACCTGGTCAATCGCATCGCGGCGCTGAGCGGTGGGAAGGGCGGGGGCCGCCCCCACTTCGCGTCCGCCGGCGCCGGCGATCCTGCCCGGCTGGCGGAGGCCCGGGCCGCGACACCGGCGCTCGTCTCGGCGTGGCTAGGCAACGGGGGCTGAGGGTGCTGTCGGCGTGGCTCGACCGGCACACCGGGAAGGCGCCGGCGGCACTCCGCGACAGGGTTCGCGAGCACGCCTGTGCCGCCGGCCCCGGCCCGCTGCCCGACGTGCTGGCTGAGGCGGGACGTGTGGCGCTCCAGCAGGTGGTCAATCATCCCGGCGACCGATCCGTCGCCCTCGATCTTCTAGCCGCCGACGCGCTGATCACGCTCGCCCTCCTCGCCCAGGCACAGGCCGCCCCCGGGCGCCTCGGCAAATTCGCCACGGCGGCACTCCACGCCGGCTGTGCCCAGCGGTGATTGACCTTCACTCGCACCTCCTGCCCGGCGTGGACGACGGCTCCCGATCGGCGGCTCAGTCGGCCGGAGTCCTGCGAGAGATGGCGAGAGTCGGCATCACCGACATCTGCCTCACGCCCCACATGCGCGCCAGCGAAGTGGAGGTCGGCCCCCCG
>CAYYXP010000154.1:0-2031 GCA_964475685.1 uncultured Gemmatimonadaceae bacterium
ACGGGCGGACGGTCAGACCGACGACTTCCTGTATTACGTGATGCCCTTCATCGAGGGCGAGACACTGCGGGACCGGTTGACTAGGGAAAAGCAGCTGCCCATCGCCGACGCGGTCCGCATCGCCTCCGAGGTGGCCGGCGCCCTCGACTACGCCCACCGGCACGGCGTCATCCACCGCGACATCAAGCCGGAGAACATCCTGCTGCACGACGGCCAGGCGCTGGTGGCCGACTTCGGCATCGCCCTGGCCGCGAGCAAGGCGGGCGGGAACCGGATGACCGAGACGGGCATGAGCCTCGGTACCCCGCACTACATGAGCCCCGAGCAGGCGATGGGGGAGCGGGAGATCACCGCCCGCTCCGACGTCTACGCCCTCGGCGTAGTGCTCTACGAGATGCTGACCGGTGAACCGCCCTTCACCGGCGCCACCGCGCAGGCGGTGGTGGCCCGGGTGCTCACCGAGACGCCGCGCCCGCTGCTGCCGCAGCGCCACACGCTTCCGGCCCACGTCGAGGCGGCAGTGCTCACCGCGCTGGAAAAGCTCCCGGCCGACCGCTTTGCCACGGCGGCCGAGTTCGCGGAAGCGCTGGCGACGCCGGGGGCGACGCGGCGGATGACTGCCGCGGGCGCTCCGCATGCGGCACCCGCGGTCGCCGGCCGCTCCCGGTTCCGCGATCCGGCCTTTCTCGGGCTCGCCGCGGCGCTGGTGGCGGCGATCGCGTACGGCGCCGTGCGGAGCCGCCCCCCGGAGCCCCGGCCCGAGCTGCCTCCGGTCCGCTTCGTGTTCGCCGGCTCCGACAGCGCGCCGACGGCGGACCACTTTCCTTGGCCCGCGGCGATCTCCCCCGATGGCGGCACCCTGGTCTACGCCGTGGACCGGCAGGGGGGCACGAGCCTCTACGCGCGTCGCTCGGACCAGATCGAGGGCCACCCGATCCCGGGGACCGAAGAGGGGAGCCAGGTTCACTTTTCCCCCGACGGCTCATGGGTGGCGTTCGAGGCCGCCGGCAAGGAGAAGAAGGTACGGCTGGACGGCAGCGCGCCGGTGACGATCGCGGAGGGCGGGGCCAACAACGGGGCCACCTGGACCACGACCGGCGAGCTGGTCACGGGCGCCACCGGACCGCGTCCGGGGCTGCTGAAGGTGAGCGTGGCGGGCGGCGAGCTGGCGCAGTTCACCCACCCCGACACCGCGAAGGGGGAGCTGGAGCATCTCTGGCCGATCGCGCTCCCCGATGGCCACAGCGTCGTGTTCGCGATCTGGTCCGGCGCGCTGGTGCGTTCCAAACTGGCGATCGCCTCGCTCGACGACGGGTCCGTCACCCCGCTCGACCTCAAGGGCATCCGCCCGCTCGCGGTGCTCGACGGCGTAGTCGTCTACCTCCAGGCGGACGGCGCGGTGATGGCGGTACCGATCGACCTGTCGAAGCGGAAGCTCACCGGCAAGCCGGTGCCCGTGCTCGATCCGGTCGCCGTCGATGCGGCGCTCAACGGAAACTCGGCGGTGTTCGTGTCGGCCGGCGGGGGACTCGTCGCGGGGCTGGAAGGTGTGCGTTCGAAACTGACGTGGCTCGATCGCAGCGGAGCATCGCGCCCGATCGGCCGGGACGTCCGCGCCTTCTCCTCGGCGCGACTGTCACCCGACGGACGGCGGATCGCCGTCCTCGCGGGGGACGGATCGAGGCAGGACGTCTGGATCTACGACCTGGAGACGGCGACGCTCTCGCGGCTCACCTCCGTCGGCAACGTCACGTCCCTGGGATGGACCCGCGATGGGGACCGGATAGTGTACTCGGCGCCGGGCATCGGGGCGAAGGACGCTATCTGGGCCCAGTCGGTCGGAGCCGCGACCGCGCCGGAGATGCTCGTCGAGGTGCCGAGCCTGACCCCGATCGCGGACATGGCCCCGGACGGCCGGTCGCTCCTGGTGCAGAGCATCGTGAACACGTTCTGGACCATCCAGCAAGTCGCGCTGGACTCGGCCCGCGTCTTTCGACCGTTCGTCGCAACCGGGGCCAATGACATCACGCC
>CAYYXP010000155.1:0-3779 GCA_964475685.1 uncultured Gemmatimonadaceae bacterium
TCACGCTCAAGCGCCGGGGTCACATGCGCGCCGTGCCGCTGCGGCCGGCGCTGCTGGGCGAACTCGCCCGGCACATCGCGGGTGCCGGGATCCGGGGCGACGCCCGGCTCTTCCCCGTGACGCGCCAGCGCGTCCATCAGATCGTGCGGAAGGCGGCGCTCGGGGCCGGCTTGCCCCGGGACCGCGCCCATCCACACACGTTGCGGCACTCGTTCGCAATCGCCTGCGTGCTGGCCCGCGTTCCGGTGCTGGTGCTGGCCGAGTGGCTCGGGCACCGATCGCTGGAGTCGACGCTCGTCTACACCAAGGTCCTCTGCGCCGACTCCCGCCGCTACCTCGGCGACGTCGACTTCGGGTAGGCGGTTACGCCGTCTCCAGCTTCCAGAGGCGGGGCATGAGTTCGTCGATCCTGCTCTGGGGATGCGTCCAGACGCGCCGCAGCACGTCGCGGAGGTAGGCATAGGGTTCGACGCCGTTGAGCCTGCAGGATTCGACCAGGCTGTAGATCACCGCCGCCCAGCGGCCGCCGGCTTCGCTGCCGACGAAGAGGTAGTTGCGGCGGCCCATGACGGGCCCTCTCATCCTTCTTTCCATCGCGTTGTTGTCGATTTCAGCCTCGCCGATCTCCGCATAGCGGACGAGGGCGTCCCACTGGTTGAGCGCATACCCGAACGCCTTTGAAATGACGCTCTGGGGGAGGAGCCTCAGCGCCTCCCCATCGAGCCACTCCTTGAAGTCCTCCAGGATCGGAACCGACTTTTCCTGGCGGAGTGCGAGCCGCTCGGGCGGCTTCAGGTTCGCCTCCTTCGCCTCCCGCTCGACCTCGTACAACTTCCGGATGAAGTTCAGCGCGGTGTCCGCGAGCGTGGACGCAAACTCCCGCACGTCAAAGAAATATCGGCGCGCGTGCGCCCAACATCCAAGCTCCTCGACTCCGGAGCCCGGTTTGAAGAGAGGGTCATAACCTGGATACGCATCGGCCTGGATCCGCCCCTTGAATCCCTTGAGGAACGCGAGGGGATGCTCCTGCTGTCGGTCCAGGGTGAATTCGTAGACCACCTGGTTGTGCTGCGCGTCGCCGAGGTAGCCCCACAATCGGGCCTGCACCGTGCGTTTCTTGACCTTCCTCATCAGGAGCCGCACGACGGTGTCGTCGGTCTTCACGATCCCGGACAAGAGGACGTCCCTCCGAATGGCCTGGACGATCGGGTCCAAGGAGTAGGCGGCCTGGCCCACCCAACTGCAGAGCGACGAGCGGGGGACTTCCACGCCGCTGCGCGCGTAGATCCGCGACTGGCGGTAGCAGGGGATGTGATCGAGGTACTTCGCCGTGAGCACTTGGGCGACAAGGCCGAAGCCCGGCCAGCCCCGCTCGATGGGGCCGATGGGTCCGGGGAGCGATGCGGTCTGCACGTGCCGCCCGCAGGGCTTGCAGGCGTACTTCGCCCGGCGAAAGATGTTCTCGAAGAAGCTGGCCGGCGTGTAGTCGAGCTGCTTCGACTCTTCGTAGCCGATGCAGACCCTCTCCGCCCCGCAGCCGGGGCAGCGCCGCTCCTCAGGAGGAACATCCTCGACCATGATCTTGCGCGGAATATCGGAGGGGATGACGCGGTAGCCGCCTCGCTTCGGGCGTCGCCGGGCGCGGGGAGCGCGCTCGGGCCCGGCGGGAGGCTCCGCCTCCAGCCTTCCGTACCAGGCGAAGATCGTCTGTCCGTCCTCAATCCGCTCGCTCTTGGCGCCGAATTGCCAGCGCTGGAAGCGGCGGATCATCACGTCCATCCGGCTGATCCGCTCATCGCGCTCCTTGAGTTTCCGGGTTGCCACGTCGAGGGCCTGGGCGTAATCGAGGAGCATCGCCCTGAGGATTTCGGGGTCGCGGGGGAGCGTGGCGGGGTCGAGTTTCGCGGCGGCCTTCATCCACCTGTTAAACCCGAATGGCACAGGCGAGTTTTTAAAAGCAGCCTCGGATTTTCAGATACACCAGAAAGTTCACTCGTTCGCGGCCCTGCGGCGCACTCGCGGCCCCAGCGGGATGCCGTCGAGCAGCAGCCTGAGCTGCATCGCCTCGATCTCCACGGCGCCGCTCTCGGCGAGGGGAAACCGGAAGACGCTTGTTTCGAGGCGCTTGTACCAAAGCACCCAGCCCGTGCGGTCCCAGAACAAAACCTTCACACGCCGCCCCGTCTTATTTCGGAAGACGAAGAGATGCCCCTGCAGGGGGTCCTGTTTGATCACTTCGCGCGTCAGCGCCGCCAGGCCGTCGAAGGAGGAGCGAAGATCCGCCGGCTGGCTGGCGACGAAGATGCGTACTCCGGCCGGGAGCAGCACCGCTACCGGGCCTCTTCGAGGGTCGCGACGAGCTTCTGGAGGACCCCCGGGTCGAAATCGGCCCCCACGCGCAGGACCCGGCCGCCGTGAAGCAGCACTTCCACCGCTCCGGACGCCGGGGTCGCCGGCTCCAGCACACGCACCGGCAGGAACTGGAGGCCGTTACGCGTCGCCTCCGCCGCCGCCCGCTTCGCCTGGCGCTTCTGGTCGCGGTCCTGCAGTTCCCGCTTCCAATACCTGAAGGACGAGATCGGGAACTGACGCTGGCGGCAGAAGCTGTTGACCTCCTGGCCGCTACGCCGCCACTCGTCGACGATCGGCCGCCACCGCTGCTCGGCGGGCGTGGGGCCGTCCTTGGATAATTGCCGCTTCTGGGGCTTCGGGGGTCGTGCCATGGGCTTCCTCCTGTGCCCCATATACAGCGGAAGCCGGGCCAACACTACGCGGTTTCGGGGGTGGGTAGGTTCGGACGGTTACGTTGTAGTAGGCGCTGGCGAGCTTCGGATCCAGCTCGATGACCTGGGTGTAGTCCGCGATCGCTCCATCCAGGTCGCCCTTAACTATCTTCGCACCGCCGCGGTTGTAGTAGGCGCTGGCGTTCACGCGACGGACGGTCTGGGCGATGTAAACCGTGAAGCCACTAATGACGGCTACGACTAGAAAGGTGAGCACCATTCGGGGCGCCATCGCCGCTTTCCATCGGGCATCAGTCGGCACTACCAGGCTTGCGCTAGCCTGTGGCTCTGTGGTGTCGAAAGTGGCTTGAGAAACGGGGAGCACTCTAACCACCTGGGTACCAGCAGCAAGGTCTCCTAAGCGCTGTTTCCGAGTGGTCATCAGAATACTGATCGCTCCCGCGAGGTACAGGACTGGGAGCCCATCAATCAGGCGCATGAGATTCCGAACGAGAACGGATTTCAAGCCATAGCGACGTCCATCAGTCTTGACGACTCTGAGCCCCACCAGCATCTTGCCCGGGGTGGTGCCGGTGGCGACTTCCATGAAGGTGTAGTACACCAGAGCTAGGCCGATAAAGTGCAGTACCCCTCTTGCATCTAGGGTTGCCCTGAATGATGCATTCGCTGTCTGGAATTGGCCCAACAACATAGCCATTACGTTAATCAATATGACCAGAGGGACGAGATCAACAAGGGCAGCAACTATCCTCCATCCGGTAACAAGGTAGTCCATCCGGCTCATCTGGCCGGGCTCGGCCGTAGGAGGCGTATTCATAAAGCCCTTTGCGCATCACTCCGCGCACGTCGCAGAATCTCGGTGATGTGGCACCGCGCCCCACTAGTGAACCCGAGGTCCTCGTGCATGTCTTCACCCCAGGCGCCGGGTCGGAGCATGAGGGCCGCCCGGTGGGCGCCCTCCATTACGAGCCGCCTCCGCCGCCTGAGGCCTCTATCCATAGATCTTGCGTCGGACAAAGCGTTGGGTCGAGTTCC
>CAYYXP010000156.1:0-4062 GCA_964475685.1 uncultured Gemmatimonadaceae bacterium
CGGTGGCGGCCCCGGTGACGATGTCGCCTCCCGCGAAGACCCCCGCCTCGCCCAGCGGCGACGCGCGCGACCCCAGCCGGTTCAGCTCCTGCGGCGGCAGCACCCCGCTCACGATCGAGCGGTTGACCCCCGCCTTCTCGAACGTCGCCCCGTTCTCCATCACCCGCGCCACCCCGCCGCCGCCGCCCGGCCGCTCCCAGCGGTCCTCCCGGAACTCGCCGCCGCCGTCGAGCCCCGCAAAGAACCGGGTGGTCTCGTCGTGCAGCGTCTCGATCAGTCCCGCCATCCGCTCCCGCTGCGACGGGTCGCTCACGGAGCCTTCCACTCCCGCACCGCATCCACGAACGCCTTCGCATGCTCCACCGGCACGTCGGGCAGGATCCCGTGCCCCAGGTTGGCGATGTGCCCCCGCCCGCCGAACGCCGCCAGCATCGCCCGAGTCCGCTCCCGGATCACCGCCGGCGGCGCGTAGAGCCAGGTGGGGTCGAGGTTCCCCTGGAGCGCCACCTGATGATCCAGCAGCCGCCGCCGAGCGTCATGCGCTTCCGTCTGCCAGTCCACCCCCACCACCTCGGCCCCGGTCGCCCCCGCGATCTCCTCCAGCGCCCACCCCGCCCCCGGCGCAAAGGCGATCACCGGCGCGCCCGCCTCCCGCGCGATGCGGACCGCCTTGGCCAGGTATGGCAGCGCGAACTCACGGAAGTCCCGCGGGCCCAGCGCGCTCGCCCATGAATCGAAGAGCTGCACCGCCTGCGCCCCCGCCCGCACCTGCGCCTTGAGAAACAAGCCCACCGCCCGCGCCAGCCGGTCGAGCAGCCCGTGCGCCCGCGCCGGGTCTTCCACCAGCAGCCGCTTGGCGACGGTGAACGACTTGGACCCGCCCCCTTCCACCATATAGCTCATCAGCGTCCACGGCGCCCCGGCAAAGCCGATGAGCGGCACCCTGCCGTTCAATTCCTTCCGCGCCAGCCGTATCGCGTCGAGCACGTAGCCCAGGTGCTCCGCGGGGACCGGATCCCGGAGCCGCTCGAAGTCCGCCGGCGCCCGGAGCGGCGCGTCGAACCTCGGCCCCACCCCGTCCTCGACCGTGAGCGACATCCCCATCGCCTGCGGGATAACCAGGATGTCGCTGAAGATGATGGCCGCGTCCACGCCGAGGACGTCCACCGGCTGGAGGGTCACCTTCACCGCCAGCTCCGGCGTCCGCACCATGGTGAGGAAGTCGGCCTTCTGGCGCACCGCGCGATACTGGGGGAGATAGCGGCCGGCCTGCCGCATCATCCAGACCGGCGGCCGATCCACCGGCTCCCGCCTGCACGCGCGCAAGAAGAGATCGTTCATGCCGCTCCAGCGATTCAGAGAGAGGAAACGAGAGTGCTCACCGCCGCCGCCAGCGCCTCCGCGTCGGGCCGGCTGCTCACCGCCGAGGGCGGCCACCCCGACGCCCGCGCCGCCGCGGCGGTCGTCGGACCCACCGCGAGCATCGGCGGGCGCGCGCCGGGCGGACAGGCGCGAGCCAGGAGGCCCACCACGCTCGGGCTCGCCACCACCAGCACCTGCGCCCGCTCCGCCGCCGCCCGCGCCGCGCCCTCGCTCGCGAGCACCGACCGGTAGCAGACGACATCCTCGACGACGATCCCGGCGTCCGCGAGCCGCGCCGGCAGCTCGTCGCGCCGGAGGTCGCCAGAGGGGAAGAGGACTGGCCCCTTCACCCCGGCGTCGAGCATCGCCGCCGCCAGCGCCGCCGCCGCGCCCATCCGCGCCGAGATCTTGCTCGCCGGCATGCTCACCGGCCCCATCTCGCGGCCCAGCGAGTCCGCCGTCGCCTGCCCGCCGGCCCAGAGCGCGGGCCGCCCGCCCGTAAACGCATCCGTCATCCCGCGCGTCGCCACCCGTCCGGCAAACGCCCGCCCCGCGCGCGGAGAGGTGACCGCCACCGCGTCGAACTCCCTGATCCGGTTGAGCGCCCGGTCCACCGGACTCCAATCGAGCGGCGCCGCGAACTCCATCAGCGGGCACTCCTCCACCGCCACCGGCAGAGCGCGCAACGCCTCGACGAGTCCCGGGAACGTTCCGGTCGAGGCGGTGACCACGACCGCGCCGCGCGTCACGGCTCCGGCACCGCCGGCGCCGACGCCGACTCGGCACGCACCGCCGCCAGGATCCGGTCGGCGCCTTCGCCGAGCAGCCGCTCGGCCAGCGCCACGCCCACCCTCTCCGCCGAGCGCTCGTCGCGGGTACTCCCCGTCTCGACTCCCTCGACCGCACGCTCCCCGCCGAGCGCCACCACCCGCCCGTGCAGCCGCACCCGCCCGTCGCTCACCGTCGCCAGTGCGCCCACCGGCACCTGGCACCCGCCCTCGAGCGTGCCGAGGAAGGCGCGTTCCGCCAGCACCGCCATGGCCGTCGGCCCATGGTGCACCGCGCTCCGCGCCGCAGCGGCCGCCGCCGAGTCGTGTTCCCGCGCGGTGACGGCAAGGGCGCCCTGCCCCGGCGCCGGCAGCATCACCTCGGGCGGGAGCCGCTGGCTGATGCGCGCGGCGAGCCCGAGTCGGCTCAGCCCCGCCGTGGCGAGGATGATGGCGCTCCACTCCTGGTTCCGGTCGAGCTTGCCGAGCCGGGTGTCCACGTTGCCGCGGAGATCCACCACCTGCACATCGGCCCGCACGTGGAGGAGCTGCGCCCTCCGCCGGAGGCTGCTGGTGCCGACGATCGCCCGGGACGGCAGCGTGTCCCACGTCACCTCGCCGCGCCCCACCAGCGCGTCGCTCGGATCATCCCGCTCCGCCACCGCCACGAGCACGATCCCCTCCGGCAGCATGGTGGGAAGGTCCTTGAGCGAATGCACCGCGAGGTCAATGCGGCCGTCGAGCATCGCCTCGTCTATCTGCCGGGTGAAGAGCGCGCGAGTGCCGATCTTCGAGAGAGCGACGTCCTGCACCATGTCGCCGGTGGTGGTGATCTCGATCCGTTCGGTCTCGTGTCCCGCCATCCGCATCCGCTCGCGCACCCACTCCGTCTGCCAGAGCGCGAGCGCGCTGCCGCGGGTGCCGATCCTGATCGGCGGGCGGCGGCTCATGCCGTGCTCCCCGCCTCGGCCAGGTGGCCGGCCAGCCGGGCCGCCGCCTGCTCAGCACCGGGGATCACGTCGCCGATGGCCACCCCCTCGCGATAGGCGCCGGCCAGAGCGAGCGCCGGGTTCTGCCGCTCGGCCTCGTCCATGATCTCCTTGAAGCGGCCGTAGGTGAGGTCGTACTGCGGGATCGCCCTGTTCCAGAGATGAAAGGCGCGGAAGGTCGGCTCCCCCGTCGCGCCGAGCAGCAGGCGGAGATCGTCGAGCACCCGCGCGGTGATCGTGGGGACGTCGGCATTGGCCAGGTCGGGGTTCCGGGCGCCGCCCACGAACGCGGTGAGCATCACGTGGCCCTCCGGCGCTCGGCCGGGAAAGAGCGTCGAGGAGAAGATGACGCCGAGGACGTGGCGCCGTTCCACCTCGGGGACGAGAAATCCGAAGCCGTCGAGCGGATGGGTGATGTCTTCCCGCCGGAAGCCGAGCGCGAGCACCGCCACTGACGGATAGCCGATGCTTCCCAGCGTCTTGAGCCGGTCGCCGCCGGGAAAGTCGAGGTCCATCTCGTCGGTGCGGTGGGCCGGCGCGGTGAGCACCACACCGTCGTACAGCTCCGACGCCTGGAACGCCGCGCCGACGGTCCATCCCAGGGGCCCGAGCCGGACCTGGGTGACCGGCGCATCGAGTCGCACCTCCGCTCGCAGCTCGCGCGCGAGCGCCTCGGGAAGCTGGGCCATCCCTTCCTTGAAGGAGACCAGCGGGGCCGGCGGCTTCTCGCCTGTCTCCTTCTTCCTGGCTCTCCGGGCGCCCGCGAGCGCCCTGAGCACCGAGCCGTGGCTTCGTTCCAGGCCGTAGAGCTTCGGCATCGCGTGGCGGACCGAGAGCTGCTCGGGGTCGCCGGCGTAGACGCCGGCCACGAAGGGATTGGCGACGTAGTCGAGCACCTCCTGGCTGAACCGCCGCCGCACGAACCCCGCGATGCTCTCCTCCAT
>CAYYXP010000157.1:0-4299 GCA_964475685.1 uncultured Gemmatimonadaceae bacterium
ATGAGCTGAAGGGCGCGAACTGCCGAGCGCATGATCAGCGACTGCCGGCGGGAGCCTCCGACCCCGCCGGCTCGTCAAGATGGATCATGGACAGCGTCGTTTACGGCGTCATGCCACCCATCGCGGGCCCGGCCACGAAGCGGCCGGCGACGGCAGCCACCGCGACGCTGAATACGATCGCCACGACGATCACCACCGCGGTGTAGCCGAGGGCCTTCTCCGCCGGCGACTTCATCAGCACCGGCAGGCCGAGAAAGAGCAGGTAGAGGCTGTAGATGCCCAGCATGCCGAGCCACCGGAGGCCCGGGATCAGGGCGAAGATGCCGGCGACCCACGCAGCGGTGTAGGAGTAGGTGGCCACCTTGAGCGCCTGGATCGAGCTCCGGGTCCCCCCGAACGTCGGCGCCAGGTTGTCGATGATGAGGCCCATCACGAACACGCCGATCAGCGTGAGGACATAGGTGACCACCGCGCTCGTGATCGCCGAGCCGATGGGTGTGCGCCAGGTGCCCACGAAGGGCAGGCTGATCCCAAACACCGAGTACCCGATGGCGGTGCAGATCGGACCGATCGCCGCCAACGGCAGGACGTAGCCGGTGTAGAGCCCGGCGGGAGTGGCGGCTTCGGTGTCGATGACTCCCCATTCCTGGCGGGGATTCAGCAGGATGTTCTTCACGCGGTCGACCAGACCCATCGCGCTCTCCTTGAACGGGGGAACGGCTGCAGGCGGGAGGATACTAAGGTGTGGCGCGAACCGCGCCGCGTAAAGAGGCAGCCCGCCGGCCGGAAACCCCGGAGTTGAGTGCGGCGTAGGATCGGGCGATGTTCCGTCGCCCATTCGACCCCCTGGAGACCCACGTGTCACGTACGCCATACCCCGCCGGCCTAGCCGGAGCCCTCTCCCTTGCCCTCCTGGCCTGCGCTCCCTCGACCGTCCCCCAGGGTACCGCCCCGGCGGCCACCTCCGCCGCCATCACCGCCGGCGACCTCAGGGCCCGGCTGTCCATCCTCGCTGACGATTCCATGCAGGGCCGAAAGGCGGGGACCCAGGGCAACGTCAAAGGCACCGACTACATCGCCGCGGAGGCGCGCCGGATCGGACTTCAGCCGGCCGGCGAGAACGGCAGCTGGTTCCAGACCATCCCGCTGGTCGAGCGGGGCATCGCAAAGGAAAGCGCGCTCGAGGTGGACGGGACGTCATACTCGCCGTGGTCCGACTTCCTCCCCCGGGACCAGGGCGCCGGCGCCCGGTCGGTCAACGGCGCCGCGGTGATCTTCGGCGGGGTGATGGGCGACAGCGCGCAGTCGCTGATCACCCAGGAGCAGGCCGCCGGCAAGGTGGTGGTGGTTACCGCCGCGCCCGATGCCAATGGCAAGGCGGTGGGCACGGTCAACCGCGCGGTGGCGACGGCGCATTTCCAGGACGCCGCCGGCATCGCCATCGCGACGCTCGATGTGATCAATCCCGCGGAACAGGCGGAGCTGCGGGAGAGCGGGGCCAGGCTCGCATCCACCGACTCGCAGCCCATCCCGGCGTACATGTACGTGACGTCGCGGCTCGCCACGGCCATGCTTGGCATGCCGCCGACCCAGGCCAAGCCGGGAGACGTCGGGAAGGTGGTGCGGGGCGAGGTGAGGTTTGCCGACTCACCGCCGCCGTTTCCGGCGCGGAACGTGGTGGCGATCCTCCCGGGCAGCGACCCCGCCCTCAAGGGCCAGATGGTCGCTATCGGGGCCCACAACGACCACACCGGCATCGCCCCCGTCGCCCAGGAACACGATTCCCTCCGCGCCTTCAACGCCGTCATGCGGCCGGATGGCGCCAATTCCACGCCGGGCGAACCGACCCCCGACCAGCAGCGGCGGATCAGGGCGACACTCGACAGCCTCAGGAAGATCCGGCCCGCGCGGATTGATTCGATCTTCAACGGCGCCGACGACGACGGCAGCGGATCGGTAGGCGTGCTCGAGATCGCGGAGGCGCTGGCCAAGGGGCCCCGGCCGAAGCGATCGATCCTGTTCGTGTGGCATACCGCCGAGGAGCTCGGGCTGCTCGGCTCCGACTGGTTCACCCGCCACCCGACCGTCCCGCGGGACTCGATCGTGGCCCAGCTCAACATCGACATGATCGGCCGCGGTGCCGTCACAGACAGGAAGGACGGCGGGCCGGGCTACCTCAGGATGATCGGATCGCGACGACTTTCCACCGAGCTGGGGGACCTGGTCGAACGGGCGAACCGCGACGGGAAGTTCGGGCTCACCTTCGACTATCAGTACGACGCGGACGGGCATCCGGAGATCTTCTACTGCCGCAGCGACCACTACATGTACGCCCGGTTCGGCATCCCGATCGCCTTCTTCGGGACGGGGGCGCACCGGGACTACCATCAACTCACCGACGAAGTGGAGTACATCGACTTCGCGAAGATGGCGCGGGTGACGGGACTGGTGAAGGCGTCGGCGCTCGCGGTGGCGAATCTCGATCACCGGGTGGTGGTGGACGGGCCGAAGCCGGATCCCAACGCGGCGTGCAAGCAGTAGGTCGCGCGGGCTTCACTGCTGTTGTCGGGGCGGAGACGACACAGCCCTCGTCGTCGTTGCTTCAGCGCATCGCCGGTGTGACAGGGGGCCCTCCGGCAACCTCCGCGACAACCCCGCCCCACTCCCCTGGGAGGTCGCCTCCGAACCCCTCTCCCCCCGGCTCGCGCTGGCCGGCACCGATGCCCGGTCGCGTGCGGGAGCGGCATCCCCGGAGGAGTGCGTCAGGCGGGCGGCCGCGTGCCCACTTCCTCACCCGGACGCAGCCGCCTGCAGCACGACGAGGGGTGTGCCGCTCCAGCACGCGACGGAGCACCAACCGCGGCTCAGCTCGCCCGCACCGCCTCGAGCGAAATGTTGATCTCCACGTCGTCGCCGATGACCCGGCTCCCTTCCACCACCTCGTTCCAGGTGATCCCGTAATCCCGCCGGTCCACCACGGTGGCGGCGTCGAAACCGATCCGCTCGTGGCCCTCCAGGTCGCGCCCGATGCCGTTGAACCGGCCCTTCAGCACAACGGGATGGGAGCAGCCCCTAAGGGTCAGGGTCCCGCTGATCTCGACGGTGCTGTCGGTCGCGACGATCCCGGTGCTCTCGAACGTCATGGTTGGGAAGCTGTCGGTCGAGAGGAAACGCGGCGACCGGAGGTCGGTGTCGCGGTAACTGTTGCCGGTGTTGATGCTGGCGGTTTGCACCTGCACCTTCACCGTGCCGCGCGACCAGTCGCGGTCGGTGGTGGTGATGACGCCGTACCACCGGCTGAACGAGCCACGGACCCGGCCCATCAGGTGGCGGATACCGAACTCCACCTGCGAATGCACCGGATCCACCACCCACCGGGTGCCTGCAGCGGGAGCAGTGCTCGACGCGCGCGCGGCGGACTGCGCCGCGACCGTTCCGGACAGGATCATCGCCGCTGTGGCCGCACCGGCCAGAAGCGGGAATCGGCGGGTCATGGGTAGAAGCTAGGGACCGGCCATGAAGGAAGCGTGAAGCGGATGGGGAGAGATATTCACGATGAGGTGTCGCCGGCGGCCGAGTGCCGGCCCTACTTCTTGTAGAACCCTCCCGCGATCCTCTCCGTAAGCGCGGCGGTCAGCGAGACCCCGGCGCGCATCACGGCCGCTGCCGGCGCACGAAGCGCCCCGCCGTTGACCCGCGGAGGGCTCACGAGCGAGCGCACGATCTCCGCCGTGAGCCGTCCGGTGGTCTCCCAATCGAACTGCGGCCCCCGCACGAGCCCCTTGGCGACCAGCTCCGCCCGGAGCGCCGGGTCGTCGAGCACTTGGATCAGTCCCGCGGCGATCGCCCCGGGGTCGGCCGGGTCCACCAGGAGCGCCGCGCCGCCGGCCACCTCGGGCGCCGCGTGGCGCCCGCTCGAGGTCACCACCGGGCATCCGCACGCCATCGCTTCCAGGATCGGGATCCCGAACCCCTCGTACCACGACGGCAGCGCCAGGCATCGAGCGCCCGAGTAGAGGGCGGCGAGATCTTCGTCGGCCACGTACCCCACGTGCTTGACCCGCTCTCCTAACCCGAGCTCGCCGATCGGCGCCAGCTCCCGCTCGAAACTCCAGCGCTTGAAGCCGGCTAGGACGAGGTCCACCTCGTGCGTCGAGGCGACGCGGGCGAAGGCGCGGAGCAGGTTGCCGAGGTTTTTGAGCGGGGTGATGCCTCCGAGGAAGAGGATGTAGGGGCGGGTAAGCCCCAGCCTGGCCTGGAGCGCCATCTTCGCCGCTTCGGGCGCCGGCCGGAGGTAGC
>CAYYXP010000158.1:0-7779 GCA_964475685.1 uncultured Gemmatimonadaceae bacterium
CGCTCCGATTCTCTCAGCAGATGGCCGAGCCCGCCGCCGGCCCGGATGGCCCAGAGGAGCAGGATGCCGCCTCCAGCCAGCAGCAGCGGCGCCGACCAGCTCTCCAGCAGCTTGATCCCCTCGGTCCCCTTGAAGATCACGGCCACCTGGATCAGCCAGAACACCATGAAGGTGATGGCGGTGCCGCCGGGAACTCCGGCCCAGCCCGGCCAGGCAGCCCGGAAGAGCGCGTCGAGCGCGAGTCCGCCGATCCAGGTCTGGATCCCGAACCAGCCGCAGGCGACGATCGCGCGGAGGATGGCCGGGAGGTTGGCGCCGCGCACGCCGAAGCTGGCGCGGCAGAGCACCGGGAAGGAGATGCCGTACCTCGTCCCGGCGTGGGCGTTGAGGACCATCGGCACCAGCACGATGGTGTTGCCGAGGAGAATGGTGACCATCGCCTGCCACCAGAGCATCCCCTGCTGCATGAGGCCGGAAGCGAGCGTGTAAGTGGTAATCACCACGCTCATCCCGATCCAGAGCGCGGCGATGTTGTAGGTGGACCAGGTGCGGCGCTCGGGCGGGGTCGGCGCGAGGTCCGGGTTCCAGAGCGGACTTCCGGAGAGGTCGTCGGTCACGCCGCGGTGCGGGGGAGCCACTGTCCGCGCCCCTCCCGTCCGACCACTGCGTAACCGTCCACGATCACCTCGCCGCGCGAGAGGGTCGTCCGGGCGAACCCGGCCAGCTCCCACCCCTCGTACGGCGACCAGTCGGCGTTGGTCTCCATGGTGGACGGAGTCACCGTGCGGGTCGCGGTCGGGTGGATGATGACCAGGTCGGCGTCGGCGCCCACCGCAATGGCGCCCTTCCTCGGGTAGAGGCCCATGATCCGCGCGGGGTTGGTGCTGAGCTTCATGCTCAGCTCCTCCAGGGTGAGCCGCCCGCCGAGGACGCCGCGGGTGTAGACCAGGGGCAGGAGGGTCTCGAGGCCGGGAAGACCCATCGGGATCTTGGTCCAGTCCCCGTTCCACATCGCCTTCTGTTCGCGGGAGAAGGTGCAGGTGTCGGTCGAAACCACCGAGACCTCCCCGCCGCGCAGTCCCTTCCACAGCCGCTCGACATCCTTCGGCTTCTTGACCTGGGGGCAGCAGGCAAAGAGGTGTCCGTCCTCCCGCTCGAAGACCGAGTCGTCCAGCACCAGGTACTGGGCGCAGGTCTCCGCGAGGACCGGCACCCCGCGCGCCTGGGCCGCGCGCACGATGTCCGAGCCCTCGGCGGTGGACATGTGCACGATGTAGAGCCGGCCGCCGGTCGCCTCGCACCACTGCACGACGCGCTGGATCGCTTCCGCCTCGATGAAGTTGGGCCGGGTCATCGGGTGGAGGCGCGCGCCGTAACGCGCCATCAGCTCCGGCGTGTGGTGCCGTGCGATCAGCTCGTCGAGCACCCGGGCCGACTCCGCGTGCACCAGGAGCATGGTGCCGTACTCCCGCATCAGCTCCAGAGTGCCGAAGAGGGCCCGATCGTCCGATTGCCACCCCTCCGACTCGTAGATCATGAACTCCTTGAAGGTGGTGAACCCGCGGTCCACCATCTCCCTGATCTGCGACTTGTGCTCGTTCCAGCGGGTGATGCAGATGTGGAAGGTGTAATCGATGAGCGCCTTCCCCTCCGCCTTCCGCATCCAGTTGTCGGCCGCCTGGCCGAGCGAGTCTCCGGCGTAGGGGATGGCGAAGTCGATCACCGTCGTGACGCCGCCCCGCGCGCCGGCCCGGGTGCCGGTGCGGTAGTCGTCGGCGGACACGGTGCCGCAGAAGGGGAGGGCCAGGTGCACGTGGACGTCGAGCACCCCGGGCAGCACGTGATGCCCCGCGGCGTCGATGATCTGGGTGCCGGCGGCGGGCTCGAGGTCCGCGCCGAGCGCCGCGATCTTCTCGCCCGAAATGCCGACGTCGCCGGTGAAGGTCCCGGACGGCGTCACCACGTTTCCGCCCTTGATGATCCGGTCGAATCGCATGGCGGCGTTCCTCAGATCGGGGCGTAGCCTTCGGCCGTCTCGTAGCCGGAGTGGTAGTCGGCGGCGTCGGGGCGGCGGATGGCGGACTGGGAGACGATGCGGTCGCGCCGGATGCCGCGGAAGTCCTCGATGCCGGTCCAGCCGTCGGCGGCGTGCGCGTCGAGGAAGGCGTCGAGCCCCTCCAGCAGCCGCTTGATCACATTGGGCCCCACTGCCTGGTCGAGCATGGCCGCGGTGCACACCTGCACGGTCCCGCAGCCCAGGAGAATGTAGGAGAGCGCCTGGCGGAAGTCGGAGATGCCCCCTATCCCCGAGAAGCACTTGTCGGGGAACGCCTGGGTCATCTGGGCCATCTTGGCCAGCGAGAGGGGGAGGATTGCCGGCCCGCCGAGGCCGCCGCTGGAGACGAAGCCGTCCACGTTGATCTCGAACTCGAGGGTCTCTGGGTCTATGACGGGGAGGGAAGGGAAGGTGTTGGAGGAGACGATGGCGTCGGCACCGCCGCGGAAGCAGGCCGCCGCCTCGACTTCGATTTCCGCTGTGGCCGGGGTGAGCTTGCACCAGACGGGGACGCGGGCCACTTCCTTCACCGCCTCGGTGACGACGGAGCAGAGCCCCTGGTCCTTCCCGATGTTGGACCCCATGTCGCGGCGGTCCATGTGGGGGCAGGAGAAGTTGAGCTCGAGCCCGTCCACGCCGGCGTCCTGGCAGTTCTGCGCGAGCTGCTGCCAGTTCTTCAGCTCCTTGTCGTTTCCCGAGCCCGCCATGACGGAGGCGATGAGGACGCGATCGGGAAATCCCTCCTTGATCCGCCGGAGGCGGGGGAGCCACCAGTCGAGGGTCTTGTCGGAGATGAGCTCCCAGTTCCAGGAGGAATGGAGCGCCGCGCCGGGGCGCTTCTTCATGGAGACGCACGCGTCCTCGGGAGAGGTGCGCATGAACTTGGCCTTGGCCCCGACCACGTTCACCACCGGGTGGAGCCCGATGGTCTTGGTCACCACGCCGGCCCATCCGGCCTCGAAGGCGCGAAGGATGTTGCTCTCCGACTCCGTCGGCGGCGCCGAGGAGAGGAGGAAGGGGTTCTCGAAATGGAGCCCGGTGAACTCGACGGATCGGCGGGTAGGCATGGGTTCTCCGAAAAAATGATCGTGCTCTACCGCGCGGCCCGATCCAGCCAATAGCTGGTGCCCGTCAGCAGGACCCCGAGGCCCACGACGCCCAGGACTACCAGAAACAGCGGGTCGTGGGTGGAGAGGTAGAATCCCAGGAATCCGACCAGAAAGACCCCACGCACCAGCAGCGTGGTGGAGTAGATGGCCTCGACCTTGAGCCGGATGATCTGCACCACCAGGACCCCGACCCCGAGCAGCAGCAGCCCTGCCACCCGCGGGAAGACGTAGTCGCCGTAGTCGCCGTTCGACAACATGAGCCGGAAAGTCTCCCGCGGGGCCACCAGCCAGAGCAGGCCGGTGGGCACGAGATATCCCGCGAGGTAGAACAGGCTCAAACGGGTCCGTCTCATCGAAACCTCCACTGGCGCAGGGGGCCTACAGCAGGCGGGCTCCGGGCAGATCGCGGCGCACGAGCAGGGCGAGAACCACGGCCGTGAGGTACAGCGCCGCGACGTCTCCCCACAGGTGCCCCATCTGTCCCGGGTCGGTCACCGAGTGCACCGCCATCGCCGTGGCGTGGGCCACGCTGGACCAGACCGTGAACCAGATCAGGACCATAGGCCGGGCGGGATCGCGGGCCGCCAGCAGCAGAAAGATCCCCAGAGTGAGATAGATGCTGAGGATCATGTGGAGATAGGCAGGCTGCTCCGGCTCCCAGGCCCAGCCGGAGGGCCAAAGCCGGTTGAGCGTGATGATGCCGAAGATGAAGACCAGTCCGAAGACGGTGAGGGCCGGGCTCAACAAGGGAGTGCGGGCGGGTGCGCTCATGGGCTGCCTCGGGGATCGACGGTGGGCATGGTAGCAAGCTACATCGGGGTCGTCACCGCGCCAGCAGGACCTGCACCCAGTCCGGCTCCTTCGGATCGCCGACCACCAGCCGGTATGCTCCGGGCGCCGGAACCAACTCGACATCCCGGGTCTCTCCCACATCCAGCGACTCCACCGACGGCTCAGTGAGCGCCTGGGAAGCCGGCAGCTCGGCGCCGTCCCGGGCCAGCATTCGCCACTCCACCAGCGAGGTGTCGCGGTAGACCGAGAAACGCACCCGTCCCGCGGCCCCGATGTTGACCAACCTGAAGCGGTGGGGGACGCCGGCGGCCAGATGGAGCGGTTTCGACAGCGAGTCGCCGTTCACCAGCAGGTGGACCGGCTCCGCATCGCTGTCCCAGCCGGCCACGTAGATGTGATCGCGCCGCGGATCGAACCGCTGCCCCGGCTCGAGCACCACGATCCCGCCGTAGAGCCCCGAGGTGAGCTGCTCGATGTCGTTCATGTGGGTGTGATAGATGAACGTCCCCGCGCGCGGCAGCGTCAGGTGCGCGACGAACGAATCGCCCGGCTGGATGGATGGGGCGAGGTGAGTGCCGGACCCGCTCCACCCGGCCACCCCGTCGGAGTAGCTCTCCAGCTCGATCCCGTGCCAGTGAATGGCGGCCGGCTCGGCCAGCCGGTTCACCACCACGATGTCGGTCGGTTCCCCCCGGGTGAGCACCAGGAGGGAGCCTGCGGATTCGATCGAGTCCGTGGCGGGGGCCCGCGATCCTCGTTGCAGCACGAAGCCGAGCGCGCGACTCGCCCGGTTCCGCCGCGCCCCCTCCTGGACGAAGAGGTGCAGCCGTCGCGCCTGCCCGCGCACCGGCTCGACCGCCCCCGCCGCCGGCCGCACGACGATCCCCATCACCAGCCCCGCCATGTGCACCGTGGGGTCGTGCGCCATGCGGTCGTGGCTCCCCGGCGCGGGCGGGTCGAGCCGGGTGTCGGGGACCACATGGAACCCGATGTGACAATGAAAGAGCCAGTTTCCCGCACGCTCCGGCACCCAGGTCATCGCCATGGTCTGAAACGGAGCCATGCTCCGGGTGACGGCCATCCGGCGTTTGCCCGGAGGGAGCATCGAGTCGCTGAGCCCGTCCCCCAGTCCGTCAATCCGGAAGTAGAACCCATGCAGGTGCATCGGGTGGCCGCGCCGGCTGGCGTTGACCACCTGCCAGCGCACCGTGTCGCCGACCGTTGCCTCGATCCGCTCGGTGTGGGGCCAGGACCTTCCGTTGATGGCGAGGGCGTTCCGGTAGGTGCTCGAGTCGAGCGTCGTTCCCCAGATGTTGATCACCATGACCCGGTCCGGCGGCGAGCCGCCGGGCGGATCCACGACGAACGCCCCCGCGAGCTGCTCCTGCTCGAGATCCACGCCGAGGCGATTGGGGTGGGAAACGGGCGCCGCCCAGTAAGCGTACGTTCCGGGCTCGCCGGCGGCGAAGGTGACGGTGGTGGATTCACCCGGGCGCAGCATGAGGCTGTCGTCACGGGCGGGGTGGGTGACGAGGCCATGAATCGCGATGGTCGAATCGGTGAGCGCATTGCGCACCGACGCCACGAGGATCGTGCCGGCCGGCACCCGGATGAGCGGAGCCGGAACCTCCGGCGCGCGCCCCTCCTCGGTAAACGCCGCGACCTCGATGGAGGGGCCGCTGTCCGCCTCCGGACGCCAGGTAGCCATCAGCACTTCGAGCCGCAGCTCGAGGGTGTCGCCGTGGAGCCGGCCGGCGGGGGCGCGATTGTCGTTGGGGTGGACCAGTGGCGTGGCGCCACCCGCGCCGGCGGGCAGCCCGGTCGGTTTGCATCCACCGAGGAGTGCGGCCGCGAGGAGTGCCGCCGCCGCCAGGATTTTCACGTCAATTTGTCGCGGCGCTCAACTCCTTCACCGCGTCCGCCAGCTTGCGCACCTTGGCCGGGTCGTCGGCGCCGACCGAGTAGGCCTCCACCTCCCCGGCAAGCCGGGTGAGTGCGCTCTTCCGCGCCGCGCCCGAGGCCTTCTCCGCGCTCGCCAGCTCTTTCCGCACCGAGGAGATCCGGCCCGCCTCGAGCCCCTTCGTCCGCTCCAGTTGGTCCACGTAGGCGCGGGCCAGCGAGAAGCTGGGCGGCCAGACGAACTTCTGCTGTCCCTGCACGTTCAGGTAGTCGAGGTGCACGGTCTTCGCCGCGTCGATCTCGTTCTGGGAGATGAAGCCGCTCGGCACCAGCTCGAAGATATCGAGGCCGCGGGCCATCTCGGAGCCGACGAGGACGCCGTTGTACCAGTAGACCGACCAGTATCCGCCGTTGCCGATCCGGGTCGAGTCCGACGGGCCGCGGTCGAAGAAGGCGATTTCTTTCGGGTGCGCGCCGTCAGTCCAGTCGAACACCGAGACGCCGCCCTGGTACCACGCCTGCGCCATCACGTCGCGCCCGGGGATCGAGATGAGCGAGCCGTTGTGGGCGACGCAGTTCTCCTGGGGAGTCTGCGCCACCGGCAGCTTGTAGTAGCTCTGGAACTGCATCTTCCGGTCGGACAGCGAGAAGATCGCGTCCGCCCCCCACTCGCGCTTGTCGCTGGCGCGGCACTTGGCCTGACTTCCGCCGCCCCACTCGTCGGAAAAGAGAACCTTGGTACCGTCGTTGTTGAGCGTCGCCGAGTGCCAGTCGGAGAAGTTGGAGTCTGCCACGGCGTCAATGCGGACCGGGTGGACCGGATCACTGATGTCGATCAGGAGGCCGTAGCCCTCGCAGGCGCCGCCGGCCAGGCCGATCGCCGGATAGAGGGTGATGTCGTGGCACTGGGTGGGTCCCCGACGCTTGCCCGGGGTCTCCTCCGGCATGTTGGCCTCCACCATCGAGTCGACGATGCCGGGCAGGGCTTCGCGGAGCACGGCACTGTCCGCGGCGGTGGGGGCGCCGGTGCCCTTTCGGGCCGCGACGATCTGGTCGAGCAACGGGTCGGTGAATTCTCGCGGTGGCACCTCCTCCTTGCCGTGGATGGTCACGATGAACGCGCCCGAAGCACGCGCCGCCTCGATTTCCTTCGCATTGGCGAGGCTGTCCTCCAGGGCCTCCCCGTGCCTCGCCGGCGCCGCCAGGTCGTTGAAGATCCGGGGAGAGCTGACGATGGCCGCCTGCTCCGGATGGGCCAGCGGCACCTTGATGACCTCGATGCGGAACAGCGCCGAGTTGGGGTCGTCCTCCGGCATGGTGCTCGAGCAGCCGGCCAGCTCGCTGGAGGGCCGCACCATCGAGGAGCCGGAGATGTAGACGTACACATTCTCCGGGTCCCTGGGATCGGCCAGGACGGAGTGGGTGTGCGAGCCGCGGCAGGTCTGCACATTGCCGACGTTCTTCGGGTTGGCGATGTCGCTGATGTCGAAGATGCGGAGCCCGCGGAGCCGGTCCTTGCTGACCGGTTCCTGGACCCCCTGGGTTCCGCAGTCGAGCCGGGCGGAAAGATCCTCACCGGAGACGAAGAGGAGGTTCTTGTAGACCGATACGTCGCTCTGTGACGCCGGGCAGACGTACTCCGTTTTCAGGGTAGGGCGGCTCGGGTTGGTGATGTCCCACACCATGTACCCGTTGTAGTTGCCCTGGATGGCGTACTGTCCGGTGAAGGAGATGTCGGAGTTGGTCTGCCCCGCGAATTGCGCCGGCGGCGGCGTCTTCGAGAGCAGCTTGAGGTTCCAGATCGCTTCGCCCGCATCCATCACCCCGGGGCGGAGACCGATGCGCGGGTCGGGGCTCGGCGCCGTGGTGGACATGCTGGAGGTCGAAGGGGCGCACGCCGTCACGGCCAGCAGACCGGCGGCG